>JBGAOI010000790.1:0-3811 GCA_044221885.1 Polyangium sp. (in: bacteria) | reverse complement strand
CGAAACCTTTGGCGGCGAGCTCCACGAGGTTTCGAGTTTGTACGATTTCTTCGCGGGTTCCCAAGACGTAATCCAAGGGAGCGGCGCGATCGAATTCGTCCAGCATGGCTTGTTGAAAGGAGGCTGGGCGCAAGCGTAATTTGCTCAACCACGCATTGAGGTGAGTCGCAAGCGTCAGCAATGGGGAAAAACGCACGTGATTGTGAGGATAACGGGCTGATTTTACCGCGTTACGGTCTTGTGGTTCACATTCGTAGTAGTCGTCTTGAAGCAGCATGCCGTGTCGAGTGTACAGGTACAGGACTGTGCTGTGGGGAAGAAAGTGGGAAAAGCTTGGCGTCTACAAGGCGCGTCAAGATGAAGCTACGAGCGTTCCGCTCGAATGGGACGAATCTGCGCTTGCAAACACAAGGCGCAGGGTTTCTCGCAGCCCCTTGCAAGACAAACTCGCGTTCCGCGTAAAGCCGTGCTAGGGTCGGCGCGCAACAGCAGGAAAGCCCCGGCCCCATGAGAATTCCCTACGGCATATCGGACTTTGCGACGATTCGGCGCGAAGGTTTTTTCTACGTGGACAAGACGCCGTTCTTGCCGGTGCTGGAAAACCCGATGTCAGGGTACCGCCATCTGCTGTTTCTTCGTCCACGCCGTTTTGGCAAGTCGACGATTCTGAGCATGTTGTCGCATTATTACGATGTTGCGAAAGCGGTAGAGTTCGACGAACTGTTTCGAGGTCTTTGGATTTACGACCATCCGACGCCGTTGCGTAATCAATTCTTGATGTTGTCGTTCGACTTTTCGCAGGTGGCGACGGGACGCGGGGTCGACGCGTTGTTTCGGACGTTTTTCCACGTGGTTTTGGGAGCCGTAACGAGCTTTGTCTTGCGGTACCAGGAGCGAGTTCCTGAGCTTAAGCGGCTCCAGGAACGCCTTGGGACGTACAGCGATCCCGAATCAATCGTGGGTATGCTTTTGAACGTATTGCAGGCATCGGGCCAGAAGCTCTACATTCTGATCGATGAATACGATCACTTCGCGAATCGGCTTTTGGCGGCGGGCGAGGAAACCGTTTACGACGCGATCGTGAAAGACACGGGATTCGTACGGAGTTTTTATGCGACGCTGAAGGCAGGGACGGGGCCGGGCACGGTTGCGCGCCTGTTCATGACAGGCGTGACGCCGTTGATGTTGGACGACATGTCGAGCGGATTCAACATCACGACGAACATATCGATGGCGCCGGGGTTTTCAGCATTTGCGGGTTTTACGCGCAAGGACGTCGAACGAGCGATTGATGAATTCGTGGCCGCCCGTCCGCATCTCGCGAGCCATTTGGCGGACCGGGCGAAACTATTCGAGACGCTCGAGGCATATTACGATGGATACCGATTTTCGTCGGGTTCGGACGAACGGATGTTTAATTCGGACATGGTGTTGTATTTTCTTCGGGAGCTGAGTACGCACGATAAATTCCCCGAGGAATTGCTGGACCGCAATGTGCGTACGGTGTACGAGCATCTTGGGCGGGTGGGTTTGTCGGGGAGTGTATCGGCCGAAGAACGGCGGGAAGTGCTGGAAACAGTTCTCTCCGAAGGTCGCACGCGGAGTCAAATTGTCGAGCAATTCGGCGTGAGTCATATCGGGACGCGTGCGCCATTTGTGTCGCTTTTGTATTACCTGGGCATGTTGACACTGGGTGGAACTCGGTCGATTGGTGTCGAGCGCAGCCTGGAGATCCCAAATCGGGTGATTCGCGAATTGCAATGGGAGCACCTGGCGAAACACTTGGCACAGGAAGCGAATTTTGCGATAGATACGAGCCATCTTTCGAGTGCGCTGGAGAACCTTGGGGTACGAGGTGAAATCGAGTCGCTGCTGCGGCTATTTCATGCGCAAATCATTCAGCATTTCGCAATCAAGGATACGCGGAAACTGGACGAACGGACGATCAAGCTTTTGTTCATGATGTTCGTGTCGCTCGGAAAAGTGTTTTACGCACTGAGCGAAAAGGAATTTTCGCAAGGGTATTGGGATTTGTTTTTGGCGGCCGCGCCCAACGTACCGGGTCTTCAGTATTCGTGGCTCATCGAATTCAAGTACGTCAAAACAAACGCGACGGTAGAAGAAATCGAGGAGGCGTTTTCGGGAGCGGCTCAGCAAGTGGAGCGGTATTCGAAGGACGCGGCGTTGTTGCCGATTTTGGTGGGGTCGCACGAACTACGTTGCGGGACGATGGTGTTTGTCGGAACGAAACGACTTTTGTTTCGATCGTGGCCGGACGATGTGGCGGAAAAACGGGTGGAGGTCGTGGGCAAGGCGGGGAAGAAGCGAGCGGCGAAGAAGAAGTGAATGGGGGCGGGGATTTTTGCGATACGTTGGGGTACCTTGCCCACCGTAAAAACGTCGTCAAAACCCCTCGAAATATGCGTAACGTTTCATTGGCCAAGACATGTCGACGTAACCCGATGCTTCGCGCGAGCGTTTTCGTGGTGGCTACATGTTTTTCGTTGACATGCGCCAAAAAATCCCCGCAATTGGCTCATGATTTGCCTCGTCAACCCCCAAAGCCTCGAGTCACGTTATCGAGGCGCGTTTGGGCGAATTGGTATCCATGATGAATGAATCGCAAGAATCTCGTGGTGTGAACAAACTTTGGGACACAACGCATGGAGCTCGTGAAAACCATCGTGAAAAAGTTTGTCCCCGTGCTTGTTGTTGGAGCTGCGCTGGGTTGCGGTAGTCATTCCAAGACGCCCGAGCTTTCCGCGGCGGAAACGAATGGCCTGTTGGGCGAATTCGAACACTGCTGGAGGTTTGATTGCGTCTCTTACAACGTACGACCCGACGGGACGTACACGGCGCGCAACGAAGGCGAGATCATGACGACGTACAGTTCAGGCACTTGGAAAATCGATACCGATGGCTGCCTCCTCATGCAATCAGACATGCCGCGCGTCGAGTTTCCAACGCCTCCGTATACGCCCGAAGAAAGCGCAGCGATTACCACACCGTACCACTGGTGCCTTCGCAATGGGAAAACGTTGTGGGTCCCGAAAAACGGCGAAGCGGTGATTTATGAGAAAATCACTTCGACGTCCAGCGCGCGTAGCAGGCGCAAAGGCGAATCGCGAGGGTTTGTCGAATCAAAGGTTTGCAATGTCGGCGAGCGTCTTGGTGACACGAAAGTGGTCGACATTGGCGAAGTGCTCGAGAATGCAGAGAGCTTCCAAGACATTCGCGTGCGGGTACGAGGTCAATTGCGATTGTTCTTTGAATGGGCGCATGTATGTTTTCATGACGCGTGCATCGCCATTGGCGCACTTCCCGATGGCCCAAAAGCAGATTTGGATTGCCAAGGCGAATTCGTCGAGTTGGAAGGTACCGTCGTGATGACGCCGCAGGGTCGTGGTGGCAAGAAACAGCCTGCAATTGTCAAGATCACCGATGTACGCGAAGTCCAACCTTCTCCAAAGAACGAATGAAATAAGCAACGTCTTTCATGCAAGACGCAATCGTCTCGTCATTGTCACAGTTTCGTCAATTTCGTCGCGTTAAGATGCAATCGACTTGCACCCATCGTGAATTCGTCTCATCTTCAACGCGACCTCAACCGCCGTCATGTTCGTCCGCGTCTTGGCGCCATGTATCCTGGCCCAATTCGTGCTTGCTCCCAACACAAAACCTTTTCACGAGGGGACCTTATGCGCTGCACACCTCAATCCGCTTTCTCGCGTGGCCTTCTTCTTTCGACGCTTTTGGCGTTTTCGGCCTGTGGTCCGGACCCCACGCCTCCGCCTACGCCCGTAAAGCCCGA
>JBGAOI010000078.1:0-18424 GCA_044221885.1 Polyangium sp. (in: bacteria) | reverse complement strand
TTCGAGTTCCGAGATAGCCTCGAACGAACCTGAGATCGCACACGCGGACGGTGCATTCAACGCAGCAATTTCGCATTCCGAACCCAGCAATGGCAAAACTTCGGCTTCTGGCAACATGATCGCCACCATGGCGCCTCGCGGAGCCGTTTGAACAAGGGCTCCACGAATGGCGACCAAACGCAGCGCATCTTTCAACGTAAATACCCCCGCGAGACACGCGGCGACATATTCGCCCAAACTATGCCCAATCATGGCCTCGGGCTGCAAACCCCAGCGCATCCACAAACGTGCCAGCGCGTATTCGACAACGAAAAGGGCCGGTTGTGCAAAACGAGTTTCGCGCAATTGAATCGCGGCTTGTTCCAGCCGGTCATTGGATGGATATAGAATGTCAACGAGTGACAAACCAATGTGAGGCTGTAAAATCGCTGTGCACTCGATGATGTCCGCACGAAATGACGCTTCACGCTCGTACAGTTCCCGCCCCATGTTCACGTACTGCGCACCTTGACCGGGAAATAAGAAGCGTACCGAAGGACGAGCTGCGACCGTACTTTCTCCCATCATGCATCGGTCACGTTCATCGCCCAACGCCGATATCGCGTCCGTAACAGAATGACAAACGATAGCCATACGGTGATCGAATGCGCGTCGCCCGACTTGCAGCGTGTACGCAACATCGGCGAGATGTTCCGACGGATGTGCTTGCAAGTGTTCGGAAAGCCGAACCCTCGCACTTTCCAGTGCCGTACTTGTTTTCGCCGAAAGCACGAGCAGCTCGTGCCCACGATTCGAGATGGACGGTTCTCTCGTGGGGGCCTCTTCCAAAATGACGTGCGCGTTTGTCCCGCCAATACCGAGCGATGTCACGGCGGCGCGTCGAGGTGTCTTGGTCGCTTGCCAATCTCGAAGCGTTGTGTTCACGAAAAACGGACCATCGTCGAAGTCGATGCGCGGGTTGGGTCGTTCGAAGTGCAGACTGGGGGGAATCTTCCCGTGTTTTACGGATAAAACGGCTTTGATGAAGCCGGCGACTCCGGCTGCGGTGTCGAGATGACCAATGTTTGATTTGACAGACCCAATGGGGATTGATTTTCGGACCCACGGGTCGCTTCCGGTGTAGGCTCGGTTGAGGGCGGCGATTTCGATCGGATCTCCCAATGCAGTCGCCGTACCGTGCGCTTCGACGTATCCCACTGTTCTCGGATCAACGTCGGCCATTGCCAAAGCTTCCGTGATGACTTCCACTTGTCCGCGTACTCCAGGAGCCGTAAAACCAGCTTTTGCCGAACCATCGTTGTTGACGGCGGAACCTCGGATGACGGCGTGAATGACATCGCCGTCCGCAAGCGCGTCTTCGAGGCGTTTCAGAACAACGACGCCGATGCCATTGCCACTTAGTGTCCCACCAGCGCGGGCATCGAATGCCCGACAATGACCGTCGGGTGATTCGATTCCCCCTTCTACATACGTATACCCGACTTCTTGCGGGACATGCAGGCGAATACCGCCGGCAAGGGCCATGTCGCATTCTCGGCCGAGCAAGGTTTGACACGCGAGGTGGATCGCAACGAGCGACGTGGAACAGGCTGTATCGATGGCCAAACTCGGGCCTTGCAAATTCAGCTTGTATGACGCCAAAAGAGGGACCGAATTAGATTGAGCAAAAAACGATCCGAATGTTCCGACGTCGATATTCGAATTCCCGCTCAGGCTGGAGAAATAATGTGCCAGCAAGTATTCATTGGGACCAACTCCAGCATAAACTCCAACGCGTCCTGCATACCTTGACACATCATAACCGGCCCGTTCCAGCGCTTCGTGGGCGCATTCCAAAAACATGCGATGTTGGGGGCTCAGCAGCATTGCTTCACGTGGCGTGAAACCGAAAAAATCTGCGTCGAATGAGGCGATGTCCTCCATCACTCCGCTGGCACGCACATAGGCGGGGTCGTGAAATTGTTGCGGGGGCACGCCTGAAGCCAAAAGCTCTTCGTCGGTAAAAACCGAGATACATTCCTGGCCTTCGCAAAGACGTTGCCAAAACGATTCCACATTGTTTGCTGCCGGAAATCGCCCAGCGATAGCGACAACGGCAATTCCGTGCTCGATTTCGCCTTCGGCCATTGCGTCATGTGTCATCGCTTTTTGTCCTTTCGCAGCGCCTTCTTGTCCAGGGCAGCCTTTCGTTCATTTGCTCGAGCCCGTGCATTCGTTACCTCGTGATGGGGCGAATTCAAGCCCGAGATGAAGTGGGCCAGCGCGGCTATCGTCGTATGTTCGAATAGGTCGCTTATTTTCACATTCACTCCGGCGCGTACTTCCAGCTCTTTGGCAACGCGGATCGTGTGCATCGAGTTACCTCCAAGGTCGAAGAAGTTCTCGACGACGCTGAGTTGTTCGATTCCGAGTACGTCTGACCAAACCCTGGCCACCAGTTCTTCGATTTCATTTCGAGGTGCGATGTGGTCATTGCGGGGATTTTGCCTTTCCTGATCTGGAGAAGGCAGAGCTTTTCGGTCGATCTTGCCATTGGGCGTGAGCGGCAATGAATCCATGACGACAAACGCTGCGGGAATCATGTAATCTGGCAGCGCCGCCCGAAGATGTTCGCGCAACATTACCAAATCACAATTGCCACCGTTGGATACGACGTAGGCCACGAGGCGTTTGTCCCCTGGAACGTCTTCACGCACGAGCACAACGCAGGTCTGCACGGATGGGTGTCGTGCGAGTGTGGACTCAATTTCGCCGAGTTCAATACGGAATCCGCGAATTTTGACCTGATGATCCATCCGCCCCAAAAATACGAGATTGCCGTCGGAGCGCCATCGTGCCAAATCGCCGGTGCGGTACATACGGCTTCCTGGTGCACCAAACGGATTGGGCAAGAATCGCTCAGCCGTCAAACCCGGCCGATTCAGATAACCACGGGCGAGTCCAGCGCCGGAAAGGTACAATTCGCCCACGACACCGATGGGGAGAACATCGAATGCTCTTCCGAGCACGTAAGCGAAACCATTGGTGATGGGAGAACCAATGTGTGGCGCAACGTTTTTCGAGCGATAGGCTCGCGTCGAATAGGTTGTGTCTTCAGTGGGGCCATAAAGATCACGAAGGGCGTCGAGCGTGGGTATGGAATCGAAAGCGGCGTTTGCGGTAGCTTGATCGAGCGCTTCGCCAGCAAGATTGATGGCGCGAAGGCTTGGCGGGAGTTTACCCGCTTGTGTTAATGCGCGAATAGCTGAAGGAACGGTGACGAGAAGTGTGGGCAATGGAGATGGGGGCAATGCATCCAATGCGAGAACATCTCGCACGAGAAGAATGGTGGTGCCCCGCGTCAACGGAGCGAATATTTCAAAGAATGCCACATCGAATCCGATACTCGTGGACGCAATGGTGGCTCTCAAGGTGTCTTCGTCGAATTCGACTCGGGTCCAGGATAAAAATGCAACGCCGCCGGCATGCTGCAAAACCACGCCTTTGGGTTTGCCCGTCGAGCCCGAAGTATGGATGACATACGCAGAATTGTCAGGACGAACGCTTGTGCTTGGCGACGAAATTGGCAGATCCGCCCACTGGTCGGCATCTGTGTCGAGACAAACCGCACGCGGATTTTGCGTTGAGAATTTGTCTGCGAATTGCGATTGCGTCACGATCACATTCACGCGAGCATCATGGAGCATGAACGACAAGCGTTCTACGGGATATGCGGGATCGAGCGGCACATACGCGCCGCCTGCTTTCAGAATCGCCAGGAGGCCGACGATCAATTCAATCGAGCGTTCAAGGCAAAGGCCAACAAGGACCTCGGGACCTACGCCCATGGATTGCAGGTAATGCGCCAATTGGTTCGCCCTGGAATGCAGCTCGGCATAGGTAATTTGTTGCTGTTCGCAGACGATCGCAATGGCGTGGGGCGTCTTCGCAACTTGATCGTCGAACAAATCGTGAATGCACTTGTCCGCTGGGAATGGGGCTGCCGTGTCATTCCACGCGACGAGGAGCTGATGTCGTTCGCTATCGGTGAGCATGTCCAGGTCGGACAAACGTTTGTCTGGGGACGCGACCATGTCAGCGAAAACATGATGCAAATGCCCTGACAAACGCAGAATCGAGTCGGCTTCAAAAAGATCGGTGCAGTATTCAAGAACGCCTTGGAAGCCGCTCGAAGTACGTTCCAAACTGAGCGTCAAATCGAATTTCGCCACAGCCATTTGTGGCTGAAGCGTATCGATTTCGAGGTCGCCCATGGTTGTCACATCAAGGGGCGCATTTTGCAACACGAGCAAAACTTGAAAGAGAGGCGTTCTGCTGGTATCCCGAGGTACAGCCAATGCTTCGACGACTTTCTCGAAGGGAGCATCTTGGTGCGCATACGCGCCGAGAGTCGTTTGTCGCACGCGACCAAGCAATTGGTCGACGCTGGGATCGCCGTCGAGATCTATTCGCAAGGCGAGCGTGTTGACGAAAAAGCCGATCAAAGCCTCGACATCGCAGTGATTGCGATTGGCGATGGGACTGCCGACGAGGATATCAGTTTGTCCGGCATAACGTCCGAGCACGATAGCAAAACCCGCGAGCAAAACCATGAATGGGGTGACGTCGAGTCGTCGGGCGAGCGTTTCGAGTTGAGCGGTCAACATTGGGCCGAAATCGATGGGCAGCGCGGCTCCGCGACTGGAACGCATAACCGGACGCGGATGATCCGTGGGCAAATCGAGCGTCGGTGCATGGGCGAGCGTTTGCTTCCAATACGTCAATTGCTGTTCGAGCGCTCCGGATTCGAGCCACTGTCGTTGCCAGGCGGCAAAGTCGGCGTAATCAATGGGCAGGGCGGGTGTTGCGGGTATTTGGTTGCGCGCAAATGCGGTGTACGCCGCAACGAAATCTCGTAGCAAGACGCCCGTGGACCACCCATCGAAAGCAATGTGGTGAATGTTGAACAAGAGGGCGTGTTCGTCTGGGCCAATCGTCCATAGATGAATGCGCAGAATGGGTCCATGGGAAAGATCAAACGGTCGTTGTGCTTCTTCCGTCAAACGCTGGTGCAGCGTGGCTTCATCGGCGAGATCTTCGATAACCAAGGGCAGAGTGTTTGGCGCGGAAATACATTGCCGCGGTCCGAGGTCATCGTCGACGATTGTCGTGCGGAGGATTTCGTGCCGCGCGACCAACCAATCCAGAGAGCGCTGCAAGGCTTCGACGTCGAGTTTGCCTTTCAAACGTATCGCCATTGGAATGTTGTATTCCGCGGTTCCGGGCAAGAGCCGATCCAAGAACCACAGGCGTTCCTGGGCGAACGATAGCGGCAATCGTTGTTCGCGACGTAAGCGCGGGATTCGTTCGATTGCTCCAGATTGCGAATCTCGCACCAATTGGGCTTGCGAGGCAATGGTCTTGGCTTCGAACAGCGCTCGTAATGGTACGGTCAAGCCAAACGTTGCAGCGAGTCGGCTGGCAAGCTGTGTTGCGCGTAAGGAATGACCACCGAGCTCGAAGAAGTCGTCATGAATGCCGATTGTGTCGACATGCAGCAAGGATTTCCACAGCTCGACAAGGGTCGACTCGGTGGCATTTCGGGGAGCGAGATATGCTTTGGAAAGCGCGATTCGGTCGAAATCCGGAGCGGGCAGAGCTTTTCGGTCGATCTTGCCATTGGAATTCAGGGGCAATGACTCCGTCACGACAAACGCTGCGGGAATCATGTAATCGGGCAGTTTGGCTCGCAGGTGATCGCGAAGTGCGGCGAGATCATTGGCACGCTCGTTGGGCACGACGTACGCGACGAGGCGTTTGTCTCCGGGTACGTCTTCGCGTGCCAGCACGACGCAGGCTCGGACGCTCGCATGAGAAGCCAGCGCCGATTCAATTTCGCCGAGTTCAATGCGGAAACCACGAATTTTGACCTGATTGTCAATGCGGCCCAAGAATTCGAGATTACCGTCTTCTGTCCATCGACAAAGATCTCCGGTTTTGTATAGCCGTGCATGAGGTTTGGCGGAAAATGGGTCTTGGACAAACCGCTCTGAGGTAAACTCAGGACGTTTCAAGTACCCACGTGCAACGCCAGCGCCACCAACGTGGAGCTCACCCGGAACGCCTATGGGCAGAAGCTGCATGCTGGGATCTAGAATGTACGCCTGAAGATCGGGAATGGGTCTGCCAATGGGGTTCGATGAACTGCGCGCTAGATCTGGCATAGTAAGCGGTCGATACGTGACGTGTACCGTCGTCTCGGTAATCCCATACATATT
The DNA here is from genome assembly GCA_044221885.1 of Polyangium sp. (in: bacteria). Classification (GTDB taxonomy): domain Bacteria; phylum Myxococcota_A; class Polyangia; order Polyangiales; family Polyangiaceae; genus Polyangium. The sequence continues at coordinate 12,167 of JBGAOI010000078.1, read as the reverse complement.
TACGAGTTGGGGATGTTGATCGCCATGCCGTTCGAACCACGGCCGCAAGCTATGGAGATCGATTGCTTCACCCCCGAAGATCACGTATCGCAAAGACAAACATTCCGAATTCGAGTTCAGGTCCGCGGCAACGAGCGCTCGGAATGCCGACGGAGTCTGATTCAGGACGGTAACGCATTCCCGACAAAGCAAATGATGAAATGCTTCCGGTGTACGACTCACGTCGAAGGGGACGATGACCAAGCGGCCGCCATGAAGGAGCGCTCCCCAGATTTCCCATACCGAAAAATCGAAGGCGTATGAATGGAACAATGTCCAGACGTCGTGTTTGTCGAATCGAAACCATTCCTGTGTGGCCGAGAACAAGCGTACAACGTTCCGATGCCGCACTTCGACGCCTTTGGGCTTGCCGGTCGAACCTGAAGTGTAGATGATGTACGCTAGGTCTTCGGGCGTTGCACCACTTCGCAAAGGCGTCGAGGATTCACGGCCTATCGTGCTCCATTCGGCGTCCAGACAAACGATATGTGCGGGAGATTGAGGAATTGACGCGACAAACCGACTTTGGGTTAGCAACACTGGCGTCCTCGCGTCATCGAGCATGAACTGGAGTCGCTCTTGCGGATATGCTGGATCGAGCGGTACGTACGCTCCGCCGGCTTTCAGAATGGCCAAGAGCCCTACGACCATGTCAATGGACCGCTCGACGCAGATCGCGACAAGCACTTCGGGACCAACGCCCAGCGATTGTAGGTAATTGGCCAATTGGTTGGCCCTTGAATCCAGCTCGGCATATGTCAGATGGTCATTCTCGCAAGTGAGCGCAATGGCCCCGGGTGTACACGCGGCTTGTTCAGCAAAAATTTCGTGAATGCATTTATCCGCCGGATACTCGCGTGTCGTGTCGTTCCATTCGACGAGCACCTGATGTTTCTCGGCTTCGGTCAGAATGGATAGCGTGGTAATGGGCGCATCGCTCGCGTCGGCGATAACACGGAGTAGCACGTCGAAATGCTTTGCCAAACGCTCAATGGTCCGAGTTTCGAATAGATCGGTGCAATATTCGACGACGCCCTGAATTCCATCCGCGGATTCTTGCAAGACCAAGGTTAGGTCAAACTTTGAGGTAGCGGCGCCTACGAGTTCCTGGCGAATGACCAAGTCGGGCAATACGGCGTTGTTCGCGGGCGTGTTTTGCAAGACGAACATGACTTGGAACAAGGGTGAACGACTCATGTCGCGAATTGGCGCGAGTTCTTCGACAAGTTTCTCGAATGGAACGTCTTGATGCGCGTAAGCGTCGAGCGTTGCTTCTCGTACGCGTGCGAGCAAGGTGCGAAACGTAGGTTGTCCAGACAAATGAATGCGAATGGCGAGGGTATTGACGAAAAAGCCGATCAATCCCTCGATTTCAGGTCGTGTTCGGTTGGCGATGGGCGAACCAATGACGATGTCGTCTTGACCGCTGTAACGTTGCAGGAGAATGGCGAAGGCGCTGAGCAGCGTCATGTACAGAGTGGCGCCTTCGCGCCGACTTAGCCGACCCAAGGCATCGGAAAGTTCGCGAGACAGGGTTATGGGAAAGGTAGCCCCGCGGTGCGATTGTAGGGTCGGACGAGGTTTGTCTGTGTGCAGCTCGATGGCGGCAGGTGCGCCAATGAGGCGCTGTTTCCAATAAGCGATTTGGTTATCGAGTAGTTCTCCGGACAACCATTGCCGTTGCCACGCCGCATAATCGACATATTGAATCTCGAGTTCGGGCAAGGGTGAGGTGACGCCTCGATGGTATGCTGCATAAAGCGTCGTAGTTTCCCGGACAAACACATCAATCGACCAGCCGTCGGAAATGATATGGTGCATCGTGACCACAAGAACGTGCTCTGTGTCGGACAATCGCAACAACGTAACACGTAGAAGAGGCCCTTTTGCTAGGTCGAAAGGCGTTTCTGCTTCCTCGTTGACCAATGCGTGGATATCCGATTCGTATACGTTGCGGACGCGCATACGGAATGTCGAACCATCGGAAATTGATTGCCATGCCAATCCGTTTTCGGCGGGAAATGCCGTGCGCAATGGTTCATGGCGTCTGACGATTTCTTGCAAGCTGCGGGCGAAGATGTCCACATCGAGCGGCCCGGAAATACGTACAGCCGTGAACATGTTATAAAATGGACTGTCGGGCACGAGTTGGTCGAGGAACCACAATCGTTGCTGTGCAAATGAAAGTGGTAATCGGCCATCACGTGCAACACGTACCAGTGGGGGCATGGCCTCAAAAACGCGAATGTGGCGTGCTGCATCGATCCGCGCAGCTAGATCTGCGAGACGAGGCGATTCGAATAGAGCGCGTAAAGGTACTTCCGCCCCGAGGACGGAACGAATTCGGGCGATGACCTGTGTAGCAACCAGTGAATGCCCACCGAGCTCGAAAAAGTCGTCCCATACACTTACTTGCTCGAGTTGCAGGACGTCGGCCCATATTGCAACGAGCACTTCTTCGATGGCTGTTCGAGGGGCGACGAAATCAGCGGATCCAGACTGTTCTTCGAGAGCCGGCAAAGCGTTTCGATCCACCTTGCCAGTCGATGTCAGAGGCAATGATTCCAGTTGGACAATCTGTGCTGGAATCATGTAATCGGGCAATTGGCCACGAACATGAGCGCGCAGTTCGCTCGGTCGGAAGTGTTTGTCTGCTGGAACGATGTAGGCGACAAGTTGCATCTGACTGTGTTTGTCCCGGCGCGCAACGACGGTACAAATTCGTACAGAGTCGTGCTTTAAAAGGACAGACTCGAGTTCGCCTGGTTCGATGCGATAGCCGCGAATTTTTACCTGATCATCGATGCGCCCGACATATTCGAGGTTCCCGCTGGGAAGCCAGCGACACAAGTCGCCTGTCTTGTACAATCGAGCATTCATATGCGGAACGAACGGGTTTGTCACGAATCGCTCTTGCGTGCGGTCGGATTGATTCGAATAACCGCGTGCAACGCCTGCGCCCCCCACGTAGAGTTCGCCCACCACTCCTACAGGAACGAGCGCTCGCTCCGAATCCAAGACAAACACACTGACGTTGGGGATCGGCTTGCCAATAGGTACTTCGTTGTGTAGTGCGCGCCCATCATCGGCGAAAAACTCGATATCGTCGAGCCACGCCATTGTCGCGACCATGGCGGTTTCTGTTTGTCCGTACGTATTGACGAGTCGAACATGGCTCGGTACATGCTTGTGCCATGTCGCAATGCGTTCGACGATGGCGCGTTCACCGCCAATAATCACGATACGAATGGAGGGCGGAAAGGCGAGCGGTGTGCCCGCCCGTGCGGATCTTTCGAGTGTCGCGCACACTTCGTGCCAGAAAGCTGTCGGGAGGTTGAGCACGTGAATCGAGAATTTTTTGCAACAGGCTAGAAAATGCTCCACAGTGGAAGTCATATCGGGCGTGCGCAAGACGAGCGTGGCGCCCGATGCCAAACTGGGAAAGATCTCTTCGAGGCTCGTGTCAAAGCCGATTGAAGCAAATTGCAATGCCCGTTCCCCAGGCGCCAGAGCGTAGGCGTCGATGGCTGCAAGCGTGTAATTCACGGCTGCCGCGTGCTCGACGATAACTCCTTTCGGTTTTCCGGTGGATCCCGAGGTATACAGCATGTAGGCGGCATCGTGTGCAGCGATATGAGTTTCCGTTAGCGTCCCGTCCGATTTTGACCACGACGCACTGTCGTCCACCAGAATGACGGTTTGCCGATTCAAAGGAAGGTTGTCGCGTGTCGACTGCGCACACAAGATGAATCTCGAGCCAGCATCGTTCAGCATGAATGCAATGCGCTCTCGAGGGAGTGCAGGATCGAGGGGAACGTAAACACCTCCAGCTTCGAGAATGCCCAACATTGCAACCACGAGATCAATGGATCGTTCGACGTGCACAAAGACGAATTCTCCACTTGTCAAACCTACGAGACGTAGGTACCTCGACAAACTGGTGGCTTGGCGCTCGAGTTCTTCATAAGTGATTTGTGCATCGTCATGCAGGACAGCAATGGCCTTCGGTGTCCGTCGGGCCTGGTCTTGGAAGAGCGTAGGGAGCGTATGGTTTGTCGGAATCGCCACGACAGGCCCATTCCATTCGACGAGCAAGCGTTGTCGTTCGTCTTCGCAAAGCAATGGCAACGTTGCGATGGGTGTGTCTGCCGCTTGTATCGTCGCATGCAACAAAATCTCGTATTGCCGCATCATTCGAGATATCGTTGAAGCGTCGAACAAATCGGCATCGTATTCTAAGAATCCGCGCAATCCATTCGGAGTTTCGGCAAATGATAAACTCAGATCGAACGTTGCCGTCGAAATTGGGGTTTCGATACGTTCGAACACCAAGTCGCTCAGGGCCGTCGCGGTGGATGGGGTGTTTTGCAAAACAAACAACACTTGAAACAACGGTGAACGGCCCAATTCGCGCATGAGAACGAGGTGTTCCAAAACGACTTCGAATGGGGCATCCTGGTGTGCGTATGCTTCAAGCGTGGTGTCACGTACGCGCTGCAATGTTTCCCGCACCGACGGTCTTCCAGAGAGGTCAATACGCAATGCCAACGTATTGAGGAAAAACCCTATGAGGTTTTCGATATCATTGTGCGTACGATTGGCAATGAGCGAACCAATGACGATATCGTCTTGTCGGGTGAGCCGATGCAAGAGAATGGCGAATCCCGATAACAACGTCATGAAAAGCGTGCAGCCTTCTCGGCGACTCGAGTGAACGAGCGATTCGGAAAGATCCCGCGAAAACTCGACGTTCATCGTTCCCGCTCGGCGCGTTCTCTTTGCCAAACGTGGTCGATCCGCAGGTAGATCGAGCGCCGCCGGCGCGTCGGCAAGCCGCTCCTTCCAATAGTCCACTTGCAATTGCAGTGTTTGATGATTGAGCCACTGCCGCTGCCAAACCGCATAGTCTGCGTATTGAATTCGTAACATGGGCAGCGGAGAAGGTTCGCCCAGGGAATATGCGCGATATAGGTCAACCATTTCGCGAATAAATATACTCAGTGACCAACCGTCCGAAACGATATGGTGCATCGTGACGAGCAGAACGTGCTCTTCATTCGAGATGCGCAGGAGTGTTATTCGAAGGAGCGGGCCATGAGCCAAGTCAAATGGTCGGTTCGCCTCTTCCGAGGCTAGCCGTTGAACATCCGATTCCAGCGTATCGAACATGCGCCAAGCTACTCGCGGTTCAGGGGCAATGTTCTGGAAAGGCTTTCCATGGGAAGTGACGAATGTCGTCCGTAGCGATTCGTGCCGACGAACGATCTCTTCAAAACTGCGCTCGAGCACGCCGATATCGAGTCGTCCTTTGACGCGTAATGCGACGGGGATGTTGTAGGCGGCCGTGTTTGGTTCGAGCTGATCGAGAAACCACAACCGTTCTTGGGAAAACGATAGCGGCAAATCTCCTTCACGGGGCACCGGCTGAAGAGGGGGCTGGTTTGCCGTGCGGTCTCCATTGCGAGCTCGTTCGATATGCTGGGCAAGCGCTGCAATCGTCGGCGCCTCGAAAAGTTTGCGTAGCGGCAGATCGATATTGAATGCCGAACGAATGCGGCTGGTTACTTGAGTTGCTAGAAGGGAATGGCCCCCAAGCTCGAAAAAATCATCCGTCACGTGCGCGTGATGCACTTGCAATACATCGGCCCAGATTCCCGCCAGGACCTCCTGCACTGGTGTGTATGTGATAGAGATATTCCGTGAGGTATCGACGTGCGCCTGGAGAGCTGGCAGTGCATTGCGATCGACTTTGCCATTGGGACTCAGTGGTAATGAATCCAGAAAGACAAACGCCGAAGGAATCATGTAATCGGGCAGCTTGGAACGTAGGTGCTCGCGCAAAGCTGAACCATCGTCACCGCGTTGGTTTTGCACGACATACGCGACGAGTCGTTTGTCGCCCGGAACGTATTCGTGCGCTACGATTACGCATGCGTGTACGCTGGGGTGGAGCAAAATGGCATTTTCAATTTCGCCGAGTTCAATGCGAAATCCTCGAATTTTGACCTGATGATCGACGCGACCAAGGAATTCCAAGGTTCCGTCGAAACGCCACCGACAAACGTCTCCCGTTTTGTACAAGCGAGCATTGGGGTCGGACGAGAAGGGGCTGGAAATAAAGCGTTCGGCCGTCAGTCCTGGGAGATTGAGATAACCTCGGGCTAGGCCCGCACCGCCAATGTAGAGTTCGCCGGAAACCCCAATGGGAACCGGTTGTCCGTGGACATCAAGCACATAAACGGCCGTATTGCCAATCGGTTTGCCAATGGATATGACGGTATCGCCGTGCTCGATGCGATGTATGCACGACCATATTGTTGTTTCTGTCGGGCCGTACATGTTCCAAACCGATGATGCCCGTTCGAGGAGCGTACGAGCGAGTTCGCGCGGTACGGCTTCCCCACCAATCAGGAATTCGACCCCGTGTCGACGCTGGAAATTAGCAGAAAGCAAGAGACGGAACGTGGCTGGGGTTCCTTGTATTTTTGTGATGTTTATATCTTGTAATCGTTCGGCAAGGGCGAAACCATTCGAGACGACATGACGATTGGCAATATCCACGGATCCACCCACGGACAAGGGCAAAAACAGCTCGAGTCCCGCGATATCGAAAGACAAACTCGTTACAGAGAGCAATCGGTCTGCGGCTCGAAGACCTGGACGTTGCTGCATGGTGGAAAGGAAATTAACGACGGCAGCGTGCGGAATCATGACCCCCTTGGGTTTGCCCGTCGAACCTGAGGTATGAATCACATACGCCAGATTTTGAGGCGTAACGCTGGTATTCGGCGCGGTGGTTGGATACGACAGCCACGGTTGGAAATCGGCGTCGAGATGCACGAATTTCATAATGTGCCGCGGTAATTCATTGACCCACGGCGCCTGAGTCACGACAATAGTCACACGCGCATCCGCCAGGATGTACGCCAATCGCTCTTTGGGATAAGTTGGATCGAGCGGTACGTACGCCCCACCCGCTTTAAGAATCGCCAGGAGGGCTACGACCATTTCAATGGACCGGTCGAGACAGATCCCGACGAGTACCTCGGGACCAACCCCCAGCGATTTTAAGTAATGCGCCAATTGGTTTGCCCGTGTATCGAGCTCGGTATACGTAAGTGTGTTGTTTTCAAAGACGATAGCAATGGCGTTAGGGGTGCGTGCGGCTTGTTCTGCAAGAAGTTCGTGAATGCATGTGTTCACGGGATATGTGTGCGTTGTTCCGTTCCATTCGACGAGAATTCGTTGCCGCTCAGCTTCGGTCAACATGGGTAGCGCGGAAACGCTCGTGTCGGGATTGTTGACGATCGCGTGAAGAAGTACATCGAAATGCCCGGCCAAACGCTCAATGGTGTCGGGCTCGAAAAGGTCGGTGCAGTATTCAATGGCCCCGTGAATTCCTTCAGATGTCTCATTCAGGTATAACGTGAGATCGAACTTTGATGTGGCTGTTTCGAACGCTTCGGGGCGAAGTACCAGATCCGGCAACGCAATGTCGCCTGCGGGAGTGTTTTGCAGGACGAACATGACTTGGAATATAGGTGAGCGGCTCATGTCGCGCACGGGAGCCAGTTCTTCGACCAATTTCTCGAAAGGAACGTCTTGATGGGCGTAAGCGTCGAGTGTCTCGCCACGTACGCGCGCAAGCAAGGCACGAATTGTAGGCTTTCCAAAGAAGCGAACTCGAAGGGCGAGAGTATTGACGAAAAAGCCAATGAGTGTTTCGAGTTCGGGGTGTGTGCGATTGGCGATCGGTGAGCCAATGACGATGTCGTCTTGGCCGCTGTAGCGGTGCAGAAGAATAGCAAATGCACTGAGCAGCGTCATGTATAGAGTGACACCTTCGCGTCGGCTCATTTGGCCCAATGCAATGGTGAGTTCGCGGGACAAACGTATTGGAACTAAGGCTCCTCGGTGCGACTGAATTGCCGGCCGAGGTTTGTCGGTGGGGAGTTCAATGGCTGCTGGTGCGCCATCGAGTCGTTGTGTCCAATATGCAATCTGTTTCTCCAGCATTTCTCCGGACAACCACGATCGCTGCCATACTGCGTAATCTGCGTATTGAATGGGAAGCGCCGGCAAAGGTGATGGTTTGCCTTGGACATGGGCCGTGTAGAGTGCGGCGATTTCCCGGACGAACACGTCGAGCGACCAACCGTCGGAAACGATGTGGTGCATTGTGACGACGAGGATGTGGTCGATGTCTGACAAACGGAGCAACGTTATGCGAATCAACGGACTGTGCGCCAAATCAAATGGTTTTCCTGCCTCGGCCGTCATCCATGGTCGAACCTCGGACGGGTCGAGTTCGACAATGCTCAGAGGAAATGCCGACGGCGGTGCGATGACTTGATATGCCTGTCCATCAATGACTGGAAACGTTGTACGCAGGGCGCCGTGTCGATGGATAATTTCCTGCAAACTGCGCTCTAGCGCGTGTACATCGAGTTTTCCGATCATCCGCACGGCGCCGAGAATGTGATAGAATGTGTTGTTCGGTTCGAGCTGATCCAGAAACCACAATCGTTGCTGACCGAATGACAGCGGCAAGTGGCTTGGGCGCGATATCGGCGAAATGCGTGAGATTGTGGCATTCGTTTCGAGCTTACGGGCTTCTGCGATCTGTTGAGCGAGCGACGCCAGGGTGGGGGATTCGAAGAGCACGCGCAATGGCAAGTCGATGTTGAACAGAGTGCGGATCCGAGAGATCGCTTGTGTTGCGAGCAAAGAATGCCCCCCGAGCTCGAAGAAATGATCGAATGCGCCGATCCGCTCAATGTGCAGTACTTCAGCCCAAATACTCGCCAACAATTGCTCGACGATGTTTCGAGGAGCCACGAAAGATGCCACATCGTTGGGTTGTGCATCCGGTGCGGGTAATGCTTCTCGGTGAACCTTGCCGTTGGGCGAAAGAGGCAATGATTCCATCACGACAAACGATGTAGGAATCATGTAATCGGGTAACTTGGCCCGCAGATGCGCACGCAGAATGGGACCATTACAATGATGATCTTTGGGGACCACATAAGCCACGAGACGTTTGTCGCCGCTATGATCGGCGCGCAGCGCGACGACAGCATGACGTGTGGACGGATGTTGGGCGATCGCATCCTCAACTTCGCCGAGTTCAATGCGGAAACCGCGAATTTTGACTTGGTGGTCCGTGCGTCCGAGGAATTCGAGTTGACCATCGAGATTCCAGCGCACGCGATCCCCGGTACGATACATGCGCATTCCCGGAATCGGATTGAAAGGATCAGGCATGAATCGTTCGGCGGTGAGTGTCGGGCGATTGATGTAGCCACGAGCTAGGCCAATCCCGCTTATGTAGAGTTCGCCGATGACGCCAGGGGCCGCTGGTAACAAGTGTTTGTCGAGTACATAGGCGCGAGTATTGTCGATTGCCCTGCCAATGGGCATTGCCTCAACGGACGCAACCTGAGATTGCCACGCCGTTGCCCATACTGTTGTTTCGGTTGGGCCATAGAAATTGAGCATGGAACGCGCTGCTGTCCATCTTTTCGTTTCGTAGAGAGAACATGCTTCTCCTGCTACAGCAATGCTCAATTCGGGCGATAGTGCGGATGGGTCGAGAGCTGGCAGAAGTGCCGGAGGAAGTACAACAGCATGGCATGTCGACAATTCGTTTTTCAGCCGTTCGGCGTCGCCATAAGGCTGTTCGGACGCAATCACCAGCGTGGAGCCTGACGCTAGCGCAGACCAGATGTCCGATACCGATGCGTCGAAGCCGAAAGACGTGACCCACAACAATCGCTGACCTGGTCCGAGCTCTTGCCAACGAGCGCGTGCGGCCACCAAGTTTGGCAAACCGCGATGAGCAATAGCGACTCCCTTGGGCTGCCCGGTCGAGCCGGAGGTGTAAATGACGTAGGCTAGGGTGTCCGTTCCACCGAGATGATGCGGATTCGCATCGGACAAACCAGTAAGCTGGTCAGCGAGTTTGTCCACATCAATACGCCGAACTGCTTCGGGCCATTTTTGCGCAAGCGCCGAATGGGTCAGCACAATGTGCAGCGCCGCATCCTGGGCCATGAATTGAAGGCGAGCCTCGGGATATGTGGGATCGAGCGGTACATACGCACCGCCCGCTTTGAACACGGCCAGCATTGCAACGATAATTTCCGGAGAGCGTTCAAGACAAATCCCGACGAGCACTTCTGGACCCACCGCCATGGATCGTAGGTAATGCGCCCATTGATTGGCTCGCGCATTCAACTCGGCGTAGGTGAGTTTTTCTTCCTGGAATACGAGGGCCGTGGCGTTGGGAGTATTCGCCGCCGACTCCTCGAAGATTTGGTGAATGCATTGATCCGCGGGATTGTCTCGCGCGGCGTCGTTCCATTCGACGAGGACCTGCTGCTGCTCGTCTGCGGTGAGCAGATTCATGTCCCGCAAATACGAGTTTGGCAGGGAAACGATTGTTTCAAGCAATCGTTGCAAATGTGTTGCAAGACGTGAAATTGTCAACTCGCAAAAGCGCAGTTGATCCCACGTCAATCGCACATGCAGTGACTTGCCTGGAATGATGGCAACGGTGAGCGGATAGTTCGTTTGTTCAAATACCCGTGTGCTTGCAAAGGAAATGGCAAGATCCGCGCCTGCAAGCTGCTCGTTGATTGGATAATTCTCGAAGACCAGGAGTGTATCGAAAAGCGTACTTGTTGCGGGAGTCCCCGCAAGACGCTGGATTTCCGCGAGCGGCATTGCTTCATGCTCGCGAGCCTCGACGACATTTGATTGCAAATCAGCAAGCCATTCGACGACCGATTTGTTGCCTTCCAAGCGCGTACGTAGAGGAATCGTATTGATGAAGAGGCCGACCATTTGCTCGATTCCTTGGACTTCGGCGGGTCGACCAGAAACGGTGATACCAAAGCAAATATCATCTCGATTCGCATAGCGAGACAACAGCAATGCCCACGCACCTTGGAACAACGTATTCAAGGTCAAATGGTGCTCGCGCGCAAACCGCTGCAAAGTAGCTGTCTCGCGCTGCTCTAGTACCAGTGTCCATTCGCCTTGACCCGGTGTGGTGGACGCCGGAATAGGCAAATCGAGGCAGAACGGTTCGGTGAAATCCCCGAGAGTATTCTTCCAGAATGCCCGATGGGCATCGTAAGGCTGACTTTCGAGCCACGCAACATAGTGACGATAAGGCGCAGGTTCTGGCAAGGATAACGACGTTCCGGCGCGTAGTGCCGCATAGACGTTGAGTACTTCCTGCATGACAATGGGCAAGGACCAACCGTCCATCAATGCATGGTGACTGCTCCAGACAAAATGCCGGCGCTCTTGGGAATGGACGAGCCAAGCAAAACGCATCAATGGCGCTTGTTCGAGCGTGAATCCTCGCGTCCGGTCAGCGGCAAGCCAGGCCAAAAGGCGATCTTCGTCATCGACGGAATTATCGCACCAATCGGCACGGGTCCATGGCAATTCGACGGATGCCAAGACGGCCTGTAGGGGGCGCGGTACGTTTTGCCAAACCAATGCCGTGCGTAGTGCTGGATGTCGAGCACTCACTTGCGTCAAAGCCCGTTGGAATGCTTCTTCATTGACATTTCCTTGAATCTCAATACACATTTGCTCGAAATATGCTGACGACTCTGGATCACGCAGGGCATGATACAACATTCCCGCCTGCATGGGTGTTGCAGGGTAAAGGTCGATCAGATTGGGATACTTCGCGCATAGCGTGTCGAGTGTGGGTTGGTCGAGTTTGGCCAGGGGGACATCAGACGGAGTCAGACCACCGGCTTCTCCTGAAATGCAATGGGTGATGACCGCGTTGAGCGACGAGTCGAATGTTTCAGCAAATGCCTCCACCACACCCGTGCGAAAGCGTTTCGCATCCCATTGGACGCGTAATCGGAGCGCGTTACCGATGACCAAACCATTGATGCTGATCAGCGATGTTGGATGATTTTTCTCTGATATCGACAAACCTGTTGGATCCGCGTGGGCATCGAGACTAGTTTGTCCTGTGACAACCTGTCCCAGATAATTGAAAACGACGTCGAACCCTCGCTCGGGCAAAGCGAGGTGCGCGCCGTCTTCGGATAACCAGCGCAAGATCCCATAACTTGCCCCTTTGTGGGGAATGGATC
>JBGAOI010000789.1:0-3818 GCA_044221885.1 Polyangium sp. (in: bacteria) | reverse complement strand
GTTCGGGGAGCCGCGCAATGGGCGTCGTGTTGCGGACGATCGTGATGCCGCGTTCGAGTGCGGCAAGACAATCGTTTTCCGTAGGTTGCACTCGGGCAAACTTGACGAGATCGCAGTCTTCGAGGAAGCGATTGATCGTATCGAGCCCACGTACGGCCGGACGAACTCGCGCCAACGTTCGTTCCATCTCGTCCGTTGTACTTTCCAAACCATCGAAGCCGTAACGCGCGCCCAGATACTTGCGCACGCAATCACTCACGCGATCGAAGTATTCGTCCGTGCGTCCTTCGGCGATTAGGTTCGACGTACGGATGGCTTCGAGTTCAGCGAGGGCCGAGACCCACGGTAAAACAGGTGCCACATAGGGCTCAGGCTTTGGTCTTCGCAACCAATGCACAATCGCCAGCGCGAGCAGTGGACCAAGGATCGCCGTTGCACCGAGTACGGCTGCGAGTTGCTTGGCGAATTCCCACTCTTCGCGTTGCGATCGTCCCGGCGGGTTGGGACGAACCTTCGGATCCAGCTCGTTGGCGATGGGATCGTCGACGATGATGACGTGTTGCCCTGTGCAAAGCGTCATCGTTTCGCCGCTTGCTCGAGCCACGGTGATGGGAACTCGAGGCAGCACCATGCTGTGCCGACCAGCTTCTTTGGGCAAAGGTACGAAGGGCAATGTGACCTTTGTCGTGGCTGACGATTCACTTTGCTCGGTCGTCAATGTCGGACCTGCTCCGCCATCTGGATCAGGCAAGACAAACCCAGCTTCTTCGAGCGCTTTGTACGCTTCGGAGCCTCGCTCGACGTGGAATCCGCCAGGCATCACGACTTCACCTTTGCCGTGGGTGATCGTGATTTCGAGAACAGCCGCGTGTCCGCTGAGGCCTCGGTATTGCAGCTTCTCCGTCATCTTCGGACGAGCTGCACCATCGGGGATTCTTTCGATACACGACAGTTCGGCCGGGGCATTGACGTACGCGACGCCCGCGTCCGGAGGATCTGCCGGAACTGGTTCGAGAACAGCTTCTGCCGCAGCGTCAGCGCCGTCGCCTGCATCCGCAGACGAAGCGCCACCGACGGGCGTTTGCGCCAAAGACAAACCTGTCACGAGGCCAGCTGCGACAAACGTGAGGAGAACGAAGCGGTGTTTCACCGGCGCATCCTCCTTGTCCGCTTCGCGAAGAGCTTTCGCAAAGGCTCGACGTAGTTGCCGTCTGTCCGAATCGTCACGGTGTCGAGCGCGAGTTTCTTGAAGAGTTTGTCTCGTTCGACTTGGTGGGCACGCATGAGTGCTGCGTAACGTTCGCGCACGTTGCGGTCGGACGTATCCACGACGACTTCTTCACCCGTCTCGAGATCCTCGAACGTGGCGAGACCGACGTCGGGCATTTCCGTGTCGCGAACATCTTCGATGACGACGGGGATGACGTCGTGCTTGCTCGCGGCAAGGGCCAACGCTCGCTCGTAGCCGCGATCAAAAAAGTCGCTCACGACAAACGTGACGGCTTTGCGTTTTTGAACTTTGCACAAGGTCTCGAGGGCGACCTTGAGGTTCGTCCCGGAACTGGTTGGTTCGTATCCCAAGATTTCTCGGATGACGCGCATGACGTGCTTCTCGCCTTTTTTCGGCGGCACGATGGCTTCGACCACGTCGGTGGCCAGAAGCAAACCGACGCGATCGTTGTTACGAATGGCGCTAAACGCGCACAACGCACAGATCTCGGCGGCGACGGCAGCTTTGGATGAACGGCGTGTTCCGAAGTGCTCGCTCTCGGACAAATCCACGACGAGCATCACCGTCATCTCGCGTTCTTCGACGAACACTTTGACGAACGCTTCGTTCATACGTGCCGAAACGTTCCAGTCGATCCAACGCACGTCGTCGCCGGGCATGTACGCGCGCACTTCCCGGAAGCTCAGGCCCTGACCACGAAACACAGACGAGTACGAACCGGACAATTGTTCGTTGGCGAGGTGACTCGTTTTGATCTCGATCGCGCGTAGCTTCTTCAAGAGCTCGGCGGTAGCCGGTTTGGTATCGCGCGTTTTGCGTGGTTCGTCGCGGCGAGGTTTTTCTGGGCCAGGTTTGTCTTGCTGCTTCTCGCGAGGCGGCGGAGCTTCTGGTTTGTCGGGAACAAAATAGGACCACAAGCGCGACAAGAAGCCCGGTTCCGGGGCTTTCGTTTTGCGCTTCTTGCTCCCTTTTCCTTTGGTGGTGGGAGCGGATGAAGGATCGCGAGGGCGCTTCACGGCACCTCGATCACCTCGAAGACCCGACGTACGACTTGCTCCGTCGTGACTTCTTCGGCCTCGGCTTCGTACGTGAGCACGATGCGATGACGAAGAACGTCGGGACCGATGGCTTTGACGTCTTCGGGCGTGACGTATCCCCGATGGCGCAAGAACGCATGCGCTCGAGCGGCAAGAGCGAGCGAGATCGATGCGCGTGGGCTTGCGCCGTACTCGATGAGACTCGCGAGGTCTTTCATGCCTTTTTGACTGGGCTCACGCGTCGCGAACACGACGTCGACGATGTAGTCCTTGACGCGATCGTCCATGTACACGTCGCGCACGACCTTGCGCGCGGTGACCAACGTTTCCGGTTCGATGATCTTGTTCGCTTTGGCTTCGATGAGCCCTGTGGCGCGATCGATGATCTGTCGTTCTTCGGTACGGGACGGATATCCAACCTTCACCATCAACATGAAGCGGTCGATTTGTGCTTCGGGCAAACGGTAGGTGCCTTCTTGTTCGATGGGATTTTGGGTCGCCATGACGATGAAGGGATCCGGAAGCTTGTAGGTCTGGTCGCCGATGGTGACCTGACGTTCCTGCATGGCTTCGAGCAACGCGCTTTGGACTTTTGCGGGAGCGCGGTTGATTTCGTCTGCGAGGACGAGGTTGGCGAAGATGGGTCCAAGCTTCGAGGAGAATTCGCCCTTCTGGTGGTTGTAGATGACGGTGCCGATCACGTCGGCGGGCAAGAGATCCGGCGTGAACTGGACGCGGGAAAACTTGGCGTGGATGGCGTCGCAAAGGGTGCGGACGGTGAGTGTCTTGGCCAAACCTGGAACACCTTCGAGAAGGATGTGCCCACCGGTCAAAATGCCGATGAGAATCCGTTCGAGCATGTAGGTTTGTCCAACGATAACCTTGCCGACTTCGCCGGTGAGGTTGTCGATGAAGGCACTTTCTTTCGCGACGAGTTCATTGAGAGCGCGGACGTCGTGCATGGGAGGATTGAGCAGGTTGGTAGGCGATCGTGTCCGCAGGGCAATGCGGAACGACGCACGTAGCAAGTTGGCGGCCCTTTTACAGTCGCGTGGCGAGACTTATTCCCTCGCCGTCAGGTTGCAAGGGGCGAGCGTTCAAACGGCAGGCAAAACGTTCAAGTTCGCTGTGCCACTTTGCTTGCCGTAGAGCTGCTTGATTTCAATTTTGTAGGCACCAACGGCCGACGCCGTGAACTCGATGGGCGCGGCGCTCTGCGGCTTACCCGTGGGCAGCTCGCGCAGGATCCTTTCAACGATCACTTTCCCGGACGGGGATTTGATCTTGACGTTGAAAGGCGGCTCCACATCGTCCTCCGCACGGAAGACGAGCTTGACAACGTCACCCAGTCGAGCGGGATCCGTTTTGCAGATGGCCTCGATTTCGCCGACATTGTCGGTGATCGTTCGGGACACGTCGATGCTCGTTCAATGTTCGCGCATGCCCAAGAATGACGGGCAGTGGACGGCTCGCATTTTATGCACGAAGCCGCAGCCTGGGCGAGTTTGCCGCAAGACGTGACCTTTTCGGCAGATTTCAAGCACGTTCTA
>JBGAOI010000788.1:0-3825 GCA_044221885.1 Polyangium sp. (in: bacteria) | reverse complement strand
AGCACGCCGACATCGCCGCGCCGGTCGAGATCGTTTTCGACTCGGTGCTCGACGAGATCGGCCCGGAGTTTCAGACGCCCGACGGGCGTTCGCTCTCGATGCGGCTCGAAGCACGCAGCTCATGGAGGTTTTGCTGGCTGCAATTCAACACGATGGAGCTGAAGTCGTCATCATTGACGTCACCGGCGTTCCCATGGTGGATGCGGATGTCGCGGACCAATTGCTAAAAACGGCCCAAGCGGCGTCGCTCGTTGGCGCTTCGTGTATTCTCGTTGGAATTTCGTCGCGCGTCGCCCAGGCATTGATTCGTTGCGGTGTGGATCTCACCGGCCTCGTATTGCGCAACAATCTCCGCTCGGGCATTTTGCATGCGTTGTCTTTGGTAAATCACGACGCGAAGTCAAAAACGCTCGAACGGCGCCTCTCGACCACCAAACGGTGAATCCCAGCCCAACGACCAGCGCACGTTCTGGCCGGAGATCATCGCTTCCTGTGCCGCGAAACGCGATATGGATGACCCGAAATTCGGGTTTGTCATGGCTAAAGTCACTACCGCCCCCGTTCAATCACCATCGACTCGTACGTCCATTCTTCCACAGGCTGACCCGCCGCTCCCGTGAGCTTTACCGCCAATCCCTGGTTCGTCCTTTCGTAACGAATCCGCTTGGGCCAATCGTTCGCCGTATTCTCGAACGTAACCGTTTTGCCTTTTTCTTCGTCCCGGCTCATCGTGAACTCGGTCGGAGGTTGCCCCATGGGCTGCGCCACGTACACCACCTTGTCCCCTCGAACCTCAATGCGCAAATATTCGTGTTGCGTCGTTTTTCCCGGACGCACCGTTCGCCCCATCGCCACGAGCAATCCACCCGCGGGCGTCGTCCACGTTTCTTCGACGGTCGCTCCATCCGGCGAAACCTTTCTCCAGCCTCCCGCAAGCCATGACAAACCTTCGAGCGGATCCTTCTTGACCGGTTCATTCACGACAGCCTTCAAAACATCGCGTACGTTGTCGAGCCGTTCATTGGGAATGGTCAACGTCAAGTTGTAATGCGCAATGTGCCACGTTCCGGCATGCGCCACGAGCACTCCGCTTCCACGCGAAGGCCCCAAGCCATCGGTCGTGAGGTCTTCGTCGAACCAGGCAATGGCTCCACCTTTGTCGACATGAATGACGCGTCGAGTGGCATGGAAGGTCCAGGCTTTGCCGCGGGTAAAAAATGGTTTGGCCCAGGCTTGAAATTCGTTTTTCGTCCAGCGCTCGGTGGCATCGGATCCCATGAAGATCGCGTCAGGAGCAAAATGGGCAAAATAACGCGCTTCATCGGCTTTCGCTGCGGCATCGTGAAAGTCGTCGAGCATTTGGCCGGCCGCTCGTTCCTGGACCGTACGTTCCTCGTCGGACAACGATGCCGTCGGCGCAGCCGATTCGACCGTCGCAGCACATGCTGACAAACCCAAAACCAAACAGCCCAATACGACGAAACGCAACATCATGCCCGCCTTGTAGCAGATAAGATCCACAAGGCAAACCTCTTGGTGATTACGGTTCGACGGTCTTTGTTCCTCCAACGGTAACTCGAGGACGCAACCATTCGAGGTCGGCCAGGGGCACTTTGTCGTTGTATTGAATATGCAAGGCTTCTGTGACTGTGTGCAGTTTGCCCAGGGCTCTCAAGCTTTCGAGGTTGGGATTCAAATGGATGTACAAGCTCCCGTCGACCACTTCGAGGTTTTCGAGACCATGGAGCGTCACAAAGCCGGGACTTCGAAAAATGTTGATATTGCCTTCGACCTTGCGCACGTTTTTCAGCGCCGCCAAATCCAGCAATAGAGTGACCGAATCTTCCTGAAAGTGCCCAACGAGCGTCGTGCAATCGGCATACGCTTGCAAGTCTCCCAGCGAATAGGCCGAGAAATACGTATCGCGGCTTTCGCCACAAATTTTCTCGGGAACTTCTTCGGTAACGGACGGCATTGTCGCCGTGTCCGCCGGCGTCTCGGCCATGCAGCCCGCCGGCAAAAAAGCGCACACCATCACAAACACGGTTCGTTGCATGAACCGAGGATACACGAAGTATCGATGTTGCGGTAGACCTCAATCGAGTCATCGAGGTATTTTTGGAAGCGAGCACCAAGCGAGAATGTTGGACAAACCATTCTCGCTCGATGCTGGGAACGAGCGCGGAATCACGCCATCAAGGCAAGCACGTGCTCAACATGATCGAGACCTGGTTGTGGTATTCGCTCGCGGCGACAAAGTCCATCATGCCGTCGCGATTGAAGTCCGCCGCGACGAAATGCTCGCCTTGCTGGCCACCACCGTAATACGCCGCGTGGAACATGCGTTTTTGGCCGAACGTTCCATTGCCAAGATTGGGCAAAAACTGGACGCCGTGGTAGGCTCGTTGCACGATTTCCGGGAAACCATCGCCGTTCACGTCAGCCGCAAGCATCGGGGAATCCGTCGCCTGGCTCAAGATGGTCGAACATGGATACGTCACCGCCGCGGCAAACGTCGTCGCGTTGAGTCTGAGCCTTACGTACACCGACGTGTCATTGGCCGTAAACAAGTCAATGAGCCCGTCACCGTTCAAGTCCGCCTTGCCAATGGTGCGTCCGGAACCACCGGGCAGGTCAACGGTCATTGGGAATGTCCCATTGCCTTGGTTGACGAATACACGTACAGGACCACCATTACCACTCGTTGCCGCAATGACGTCGACAATGCCGTCACCACTGACGTCCATCACTTCGAGGTATCCATCGGCCGCAGCGTAATCGACCCTTGCCGCGAATGTACCCAATCCCTGATTCAACATGACGCCAAGTTTACCCCCGATCGTCATGAGGATATCCGCTTTTCCATCTCCATTGACGTCCGCGGTGGTCATCGTTTTCGTGGATCCCATCGAATAAAGCGTGCTCGCGCCGAACGTGCCATTGCCCTGGTTGAGCGTTACGCGCAGCCCGTCAAACTGGGAACCGTAAAGGTCCGGTTTGCCGTCTCCATTGAGATCCGCAGGCGCAAACAGATTGTCTCCGATGAACGATGAGTACACGCTTGGTACGCCAAACGTCCCATTCCCGTTGTTCAAGAACACGGGAAGCGAAATGTCGGGCCACGTATCACCATTGAAATCTGCCGCAAAAACTCGATACCTGGAACCCAGATATTCCGAATACCAAGCGTTTGCCGCAAACGAACCATTGCCTTGATTTATCGTCACGCCAACCGCTGACTCGGCAAACGTAATCACGTCTGCATTCCCGTCTTTGTTCACATCCGCAGACGTGATCGCCAGAGGCTTGGTCACGGGAACAACCGTCCGTGATGGTCCAAACGAACCATTGCCGACATTCAAGAACGACGTCACGAACGGACTGAAGTTGTCGAAGGCAAACCCCACATCCAGCGTTCCGTCACCATTCACGTCATGCAAGAACGCGGCAATGAGCCGAGCCGCAGCATTGGAATCGACCCGCGTACCAAACGTCCCACTACCTTGATTGAGCCACGCGCTGATCGTGCCTCCGGCTGCCGTGAGCGTGTTCCCTTCGTTGGTCGTAACGACATCGAGTTTCCCGTCGCCATTGATGTCTGCCGTGCCGAGCAAACGGGCTGTTGGAGCAGTCGAATAATTCGCATTGCCGCCAAAGGTCCCATTGCCCTGATTGATGCGGACGCTCATCGCGTTGCTGTTGTACGTCACGCCGACGAGATCCGGTTTTCCGTCGCCCGAAACATCACCGAACGTCGAGACGTACGCATAGTTCGTCGATGCAGAAAACGTCCCATTGCCGTTGTTGAGCAGGACGCTGACACTT
>JBGAOI010000787.1:0-3825 GCA_044221885.1 Polyangium sp. (in: bacteria) | reverse complement strand
GTTCGTCGTAAATCGTCCGGAATCCTTCCACCACCCGCTCGTGCCCGCGAATCATGGTCGTACAGCCAATTCGCTGCATGAACGAACGGAATTGATGCCGGCCAAACGGAAAACGCGCATTCGCCTTTTGCAACGTGTCCGGCACGAAATCCGTATCGCTTGGATCACTCCACAACATCTGGAATCGCATGTCGCCATCATTGAGCGACGTCAAATTCTTGTACTTCTCGTCAATCGTCGAATCTCGCGGAATCCCCGCATGCACGAACAACATCTGATCGAACACCAGCATGTTCGGCAACGACTCGAAAAGTCGCATATACGCCTGGAACATCTCCGTCGGCGCAATGCTTTCCAGCGATTGCATTGCTTCGGCGGGACGAACCGGCGCCAACACCCGCCCCTTGTGCTCGATGTAATATTCGTGATTGCCACGTAAAACGAATACATGCCCGGGGACCGTCACGAACAATTGCATCACCGTGCGCAAGATCCCATTGTAGCTATATTTGCCCCGGTCGATGTAATCGCCGAGAAATACCGCCACCATACGCGGATTGTTCGCCGGATCTTCGCGGTAGGCTTCCACTTTTGCAAAAAAGTCCGCCTGCAAAAGCGCCGCTTTCAAACACGTGTAACACCCGTGCAAATCACCCAGCACCAATAACTCGATCTTTTCATTCTGCGCCGGCTTGTACACGTACACATGCCCGTCGAGGAAAATCGTCCCCGGCGCAAAATGACTGAAATCGGATGCCGTGCCGAGTTTGCCCTTGCCCAGCTTGCGCTGCTCCTCGAGCGTCGCCATGAATCGCTCGACAAGCGCCAAGTCGGCTGCCGATTGCTGCGCAAATGTCGCCGCGTCGCTCGCGTAGTCATGCTCGAACATCTTGAAAAACGGATGATCCGGCAATCGAGGCGCAACCTGTTTCGCCTTGTCAATCACCACATCCCCGCGCTCGATCGGCTCCACTTCCAAATCGTCGAGTTCAATCGGAGCTTCGAGAAGCGCAACAATGTCATCGCGGAACTTCTGTTCTTCCGGATGAACCACTCCGTCCGCCGCGATCAACTCCTCGGCTGTCGCCAAAAGCGCGACCCGATTGTCCTCGTCAAACCGCTTGAAAAGCTCGAACGTTCGTAGCTTGAGTTTCGCCAAGACGAACTGCTTGGTGTCCTCCGACTCCGCCACGCTTTCCGTGAAGTAGTCCTGAATCTCCCGATCGATCCCATCCATCACTTCATGAAAGTGCTCGGTCCACCGCTGAATGATGTCTTCGTGCCCGCGGAGATCTTCGCCAATCGTGCTCACTGCACGTCCGTGCACGAGCCTCGCGATATAATCGCGAATGAAGCCTCGTTCGGCGCTGTCGAAGTCGCCGTCGATGTAACCGAAGGCCGTCAAGTAGTAGATGATTGCGTGCATCTGCTGTTCAGCAACAGCAGGGTCGGAGCTAAAGGTCATCATCGGCGCGCATTCTTTCGATTCGGCTTCTTGAATGCAAGGGTCCTGCATGCGGCCGAGTCTTCCACTCTTCTCGCCGGATGACGAGAGGCGTATTCATGTCGATCGAGGGATTTCGCATGTCGCAGCCGTCCAAACCCGTCGCGGATCGCATCGCCATCAGTCGCACCATCGTGGAATCGTTGAGACAACACGCGCCCGAGATCGCCGACAGTCTCGCACATACTCTTTTTCCAAGCGGCGCCCCTCGTGACGTCCGACTCGTCGATGTCGTGCTCGCCCTGCGCAATGCACTCTCGCGCGCGACGGAAGCCATGATGCGCGCCGATGCTGCTCACCAAAACGAACTCGCTGACGACATCGCGCCCCGCGCGCTCCTCGAACAACGCTGCGAAATGCTCAAAGCGTTTCTCGTTTCTCTACGCGCAACACTCGTTAGTACGTACGGGACAAACGTCGCCACGGCTTACTCGATTCCGCCCCAAATCCCCGATGACCCGGAACTTCTCCTGCGCATTGCCGTTGCTGTTGAACGTTTGCTCCGCGAACGATCTCTCGTCGAAACTCCGCGCATCAAAAGCCTCGCCATCGCCCCTCTCGCGGTCGCCGAAGATCTCGCCGTCGCCATCGCCGAAATGCGTCGTGCCTTGTCCGATGTCACGCGTGAACAACGCGAAGCCATCGTTTCCGAAACCGTTCGTGAACGCGCGCTCATCGAGTGGTTCAACACGTACATCGCGACCGCTGAAGCCGTGTGCGGCCTGTACACGCTTGCCGGACATCCCGAACTTGCCGAAGGACTCCGGCCCACGTCGCGCCGTTTGTCCGGGATGCCCGAAGAAGAAGACACCGCGCCAGCCACAGAACGCCGTACCGTTGCTGCTTGAGCCTTTTTCGTCGACCATTTTGAAGGGTTTCTCCATGGTCTGGCGAGGGCCGCGTCGCCCTCTCGATGTTGTGCCGAATCGTCCGCCGTACACCCGAACCAAAATGCAACATCATGCATTTCGTTGGGCAGACGAGTTCGTCCTCGAGCGTTCGATCGTCCAAGATCTCTCCATGCAGGGGCTTTCGAGTCATGCGTACCACCCTCGTGAACATTTCGTTTGCTGTCGTAACGTCTCATGCGGCAAACGCTTGGGCTCAACCCACACCCGTTGCTGCTCCAACGAAATCGGTTGAGACAAACCCACCAACCAACCCGACGTCGCCCAAGCAACCACGATCCTCGGTTTCACGAGTCGTCGAAGCGATCGCTGCCGACATCGCCCACGTACCTGGGCGCATGCTTGTGGTCTCCGCCCCGCTGATTGCCGATGCTCCCGCACCCCGTGGATCGGAACTAGTGTTGCTCCTGGCAAACCATGTCGCTGGTCGTCGAGGTGCTGGCGCTCGTGCGTTGGATAAAACCGCCTCGCTTGCCGACGCGCGCGCTGAAGCTCGAGCCGTGGACGTTGTCACGCTGCTGAAGAGCGAGATTTCCGGCGGCAAATTGCGCCTTGTGGCCGATGTTTTTCCTGTCCCCAGAACGGTGTGGGCGCGCGTGCGCGATCCCGAACCTGGACCCATCGCGCATGCATTCGCCGAAGCTCCTTTCGACCCCGAAGTGCGCACGTACCTCGCCCCGGTGTCGCTGACGCAAGTGAATGTCGTTCGCGGACAGAACTTCGAGGGAGACGTTCAAGCTCTGGCTTGCGCGGATCTCGACGCCGACGGCGCGACCGAAATCATTGCGGTGAGTCGCCGGCGCGTGACCACGTTGCGTTTGCGTGAAGGGAAAGTCGTGCCGCTGCGTTCCCGCAATTGGGCCGATCTATCGCCGTTGGCTCCGATTCCTCTGCGGGAATCCGTTGGTTTTGCGGCTTTGGTCGAGCATCCCACGACAAACGGAGACGCGGCGGTTTTTCTCGACGTTGGTTTGTCGGATCGATCCAAAAGCGTGCGTCTCGACGGACACCTCGCGGTGACCCAAACGCTTTCGGGGTGGCCGGTGGGATCGGGCGAAGCGAGCGCTTGCGTGCGAAGTGCTCAGCCCTGGATTTCCGGCGCAATTTTGCCCTGTTTGCCCAACGAAACCGCACTTCAACTTCCGCTTGGTGGTGCTTATGATGCCTTCGCGTCGGCCGCGCTCATCTCGCAACAAGGGCAGGCGTTTGTCATGCTCGCAGCGAGAAACGATCGAGGCATCGTGGAAGTTCGTGACGATGCAGGCCATGCGACGACGTTCGACGGTGCAGGCGCTCAGCTTGCCGTGGGTGACTTGGATCTCGACGGTGAACCAGAAATCTTGAGCAGCCTCGATGTACCGTTTGGTACGACGGACGCCGTTGTGGTACGTACCTGGACGAACCGCAGTTTTT
>JBGAOI010000786.1:0-3826 GCA_044221885.1 Polyangium sp. (in: bacteria) | reverse complement strand
GTAATGCGTCCGCAACCTTCTGGAGCGACCGGGGGATCCAGCGGTACGGCGCTCATTTTGCCACATACGGTTGTACAAGCATTGGCGCTACAGATGCCGCCCCTACACGTACCAGACGCGCATTCGGAGGCAGATGTGCACGCGCTGCCATCAACGCTCGGCAAAACGGCGCATGAGCCGGCGCCATTGCATTCACCATTCGGGCACTCATTCGCCCAATCACTTCCTGCGCGTACCGGTTCGCAATAACCATCCAATCCACGACCATTGTAAACGGCGCTGCAACCTTCGCAGGTTCCGGTACACGCGGTATTACAACATTTGCCATCGGCACAGAAACCCGTTGCGCATTGCGAAGCCGAAATGCAATCGCTTCCCAGTGGCAGCAAGGTCATTTTGCAGAAGCCGGAGCCATAACATTCGCTCCACAAGCATTCGTTGTCTGGATCGGTTGCTGGCATAATCGAGCCGCAATAACCATTGCTTCCGGATCCCTTTTTTGCGCTCGTACAAGCGACGCACGATCCCTCGCAAGCGTTATCGCAACATACACCGTCGACACAGAATCCCGAATTGCATTCCGACGCGCTCGAGCAGGGATCGCCCAACGGCAAAGGTGGAACATTTCCTCCAGAACCGCCGCTTCCACCGGAACCTCCGCTTCCACCGGAGCCGCCATTGGACGTCGTTGTGAATCCGATGGTCGATGTGTATTGCGGGGCGATGGGATTGCCATAGGCGTCGGTAACCGCTGTGGTTACGTGAACTTTGTAGGTCGTTCCAGAGGCCAAACTCGATGCCGGCGTGTAACGGGCCGACGAACCTCCGGCAACCATGACCGGCGCGGAGGATGTAAATCCAATGCAATTGGCGAAATCGTCGCTCGACACTTGCACCGAGCCCGAACATGCCCCAGGGGTCGTTTGAGCCACGATCGACGAACCGGCCACGATTCCCGCGAAATCAATGGTGATGTTCGACGTGGTGGAAACGCCTGTGGCTCCATCTGCAGGATCCGTTTGGCTGACCCAAGCGGGGATGCACAGACCATTCTGGCATTGATAACTCTGGCAATCATCCCAATAGATGCAGCTTTTGCCAATGCCGCAAGGATCGCAGCCGTTTAGTCCACCGGTTCCACCACAATCGATATCCGTTTCATTGCCATTTTTGATCCCGTCATAACAACTCACGCTCGTGTTCGTGCAAGTGCCACCAATGCATACTTCGTTCGGGCCGCACTGATTGTTCGCAAGACACTCTCTGCAATATCCCAAGCCATCGCATCGGCCAGGTTCATTGTTGAAGACACACGAGGTATTTGCCGCCAAATTGAGATGCACACAAGTGTCGGTCGCCGTGTTGCAGACATCGTCTGTGCATGGATTTAGATCGTCGCAATCGGCGGGAACACACGCAAGGAGATTTCCCGTTTCTCGTCCGCTTATGCCGGTTGCGGACATGTCGCCGACGGTCGCCTTTCTTGCTGCACCACGGCTAGCGGCGTTGTTCAAGTGGTCTTCGTTGCTGACGACATTGGCCTCCTCGTTCGTATCGATCGAACCGCAGGCTGAGACCATTAAAAGGAAACAGATTGCAACAGGTTGGTGACGCATGACCGTGCCCGAAGCACGTATCGTGCCTGGTTCTGAGATAGCGTCCTTGCCCGTTTGCCCCGCGCGAGCCCGCAACACGTGCACGAATACGTGCATATTTTTCGTTGGGGCTTTGTCGGGGCGCTAGCGCTTGTGGGCCGAATCCCCGCGAGCCAGCAAAATGGCGCAGGTGTCGTGCAATCAATGACGCTCTGAACGTCGGCTTAGAAAACGTGTCGCAGTTGAAACATCGTTTGTCCGGGACCAAGAACGAAGGATGCTTCCGTTGTTTTGGGTTTGGGCTTTGGACCCCCGACAATCACCATGACCGTACCGGCAACGATTCCCGCGACACCGACGCCAAGTCCGATATTGGCGAGTAAATCCAGATTCTTGCCGCTATCGACGAGTTCACCATATTTTTGGTCGGTGCAGCGTGTTCCGCCGCATTCTTTTTCGAGCGTGGCGAATTTCGCGTTGGCTTGTGTCCCGCCATAAGCAAAAAGGCCAATACCCACAACGCCTAGGCCCAGCACGGCAAAACCCGCTTTGCGTACACCTCCACCTGTCGTTTCGACCACGGGAATCGGCTCGGTGGTGGGCGTCGTCGTTTTGGGATCGGTTTTCGTCGCCACTTTGGAGTCAAAAACGACAGCCTTGGTTTCTCCGCCTTTGACGTCTTCTTTTCGGGTCGTGGTTCCTTGGTCCAAACCTTCGACGGTAATTTCCACGGCTCCTGGCAAAACTGCGATGGGTTTGCCTAGTTTATCGGCGGCCACTTCCACGCCGCCAAGGAGCACCCGAGCACTCGCCGGTGCATTGACCAGCGTAATGACCACTTTGCCAATTTTGGCTTCGAGCGGCGCCAATTCGGCGGCAGCCGCGTCTCGAGTATCCGCGTATTTGGCTTCGCTTTCCGCTCGTTGCGCCGCTTCGCGTAAGGTCGTCGAAAGCTCCTCATACCCTTCCGTGAGTTTACCCTGCGCCAACAAGCATTTTCCAATCATGAGCCGCGCATTGGGACTTTGCGATTGCTCGTGCACCTTGCGGAACAAGAGCAAGGCGGCGTCGTATTTTTTCTCGCCAAACAATTTGTTCGCAGACTCGAACATCTCGATGATTGGATCTTTCGCCGGCTTGGCCGAGCCCGGGGCTGCGTCGACGACCGGGGCGATGGCGATCGAGCAACTCGTCAAAGCAACGGATAGGACAAACTTGCGGAAAACCTTGCGCGTGGAGCCAGTAGTCATGCCGAATCAAAGTTCTTTGGGGATGAAGGTTTTGGGCGACTTGGACGTTCCCGTCGCGGCTGTGTTCGTGGTGTTGCTGTTCGTACGCGGTGTCTTCGAGTTGTTCGTGGTTGCGGCACTGGCACTGGATGCACTCACCGCCGGTGCTGCCGTGGTGATGGGTTCGGGAGACTCTTGGGCATCGAGTTGCGCGATCGATCCAAGCGGTGCAGGCGCGGCACTGGTTGCAACAGTGCTGGTTGGGTTGGACGCGTTGTTCGATGATGAAGCGGCCAGGGCAAACCACACGATCGCGCCAAGCAACAACACGCCACCGACGGACAGAAGCACGATCCCACCCCGCGTCGACGACTTGGGGCGCGAGGCTGACGTGGGTGTTGCGGCAAATCCTCCACGAGATTCCGTGCTGGTGCTACCCGTGGTGATTTCGCTTTTGGGAGCGACGGAGTTCGGGGCCGAGACTCCATCGGCTGCGGCGCTTGGCGTCGTCCGAATCGACGCGGGAGGGGGCAACGACCGCGATGCAGAAATGACTTCGTTGGGAGACTTGTGGAGGTTGAGCGCCCGGACAAACTCAGCGACTGTCTTCGTTGACGCGATCGGAACGTTTGCTGTCCGCGCTGCACGATCGATGGCGTCTGCAAAGGCGGCGGTCGTGGGAAAACGATCCCCCGGTTCGCGCGCGATCGCTTGCATGACGACATCCGAGATTTCCCGAGGAACGGCGGGTATGGCTTCGTGAGGTGAAGGATGTTGCGCGTTGAAGATCTGATGCATGATCACCAGATCATTTTCGCCACGGATCAGTCGACGCCCGACCAGCAATTCCCAGAACACGAGGCCCGCTGCATACACATCGGCGCGTCGATCGAGTTCCTTCTGTGCGGCTTGTTCGGGCGCCATGTAGATGAGTTTGCCCTTGGCATCACCCGACCGAGTCGACGCAATTCTCGATTCCGCACGTGCGACACCAAAGTCCAT
>JBGAOI010000785.1:0-3841 GCA_044221885.1 Polyangium sp. (in: bacteria) | reverse complement strand
ACCAATGTCGTATCGTCTTCCAATAAACCGGCTTCTCTTACGATTCGTTTTTCATTCCAGACCGGCCGCTGCACTTCACGGTTGACGAGCGACAAGGTTCGTCGAAGCGCATCGGCATTCTGAAAATACTTGTCTTCACGCCAAAATGCCGACAAGGGTTTGACCAATTCCCCTCTCCCGCCCGGAATGCTTTTGCCTTGCGCATTTTCATAATCGACCAGTCCATCCGTACCCACGAGCGCCGATTCGAATGACTCTAGCGCCATTCTGCGGTAAAGCGTGAATGCCGGTCCTTCGCCGAGCAATCCATACCCGAGATACGGCGGCGCATTGCCTGGAAATGGTCCGATTTTCGTGATTTCTTCATTCAACGCAAAAATGCCGTCGCCAATTCCAAAAACAACCACATCGCGTTCGGAGATGGCGATACCCATCACCGTAAAAAGAAAATGTTCCGCAACCACACTCGAAATGGGTTCACCCATGTTTTTGACCAGCGCGCCAAACACTTCGAGTGTTTCCAATCGAATTCGTTCCCACGTTTTCTCATCGCCAAGGGAATGGCCTTCCGCAATGTTCGTGAGCACTTTTTCCGAAATGATTCGCGCGCCCAGAGCCGCACCGACTTCGCTTCGTGCGCCACTGCCGCAACCATCGCAAACGATGCCGCAAAAGCCCATGGCATCCATACGCCCCGCGTACGCATCTTGATTGGATTTTCCAATGACCGCATGGGATCGTCCGGACACACTGCCAGCGATCACTTCGAATCGTTCGTCGAAGCGCATGGTTTACTCCCTTCTTTTTATTTCCATGAGTGCCGATCTGCTCTTCACAATTGAGCCGGCGAGCCCTGGGAGTGGTTTGATTTCTGCGTTTGCGGCGGGGCCCCGCTGTCTGAGCCCGAAGGGCGAGTTCGGGGTGCCGCGAATGCAGAAATCAAAACCTCCCGGGCGGACAAACTCGGATTTCTCCAACCAAGTCTTCTCGACACCCTTTCAGATCAAATCAAAAACAAAGCCCTCTTTTTCAAGCTTTCGGTACGTTTTTTCATCGAATCGAAACAATCGGGCCGCACGGTGCGCCACGTCTTGTTCCACTTCATCCGTTTCGAGAAGCAACCCTGTTGCCAACACTTTTTTACGAAAATTGCGTTTGTCGAGTTCCCGATCGAGCACTTTTTCGTACACGTGTTGCAGTTGCGTCAACGTGAATTTCTTGGGCAACAGTTCGAAACCAATCGGCGTTTGTTTGACCTTGGTGCGGAGTTTGTCCACGGCCATGTCTACAATCCCCGCATGATCGAACGCAAGCGACGGAAGGTCGTCCGTGCCAAACCATGCCGCTTCTCGAGCATCCGTCGCCGCACGCACCGCGTGATCCGACAGTTTGACCAAGGCCACGTGCGCCACCGTCACCACCCGCTCCCGCGGATCCCGATCGAGCGCACTAAAGACGTGAAGCTGTTCGAGCACCGCCCGATCGATACCCGTCTCTTCACGTAACTCACGACGCGCCGCCTCTTCCACACTCTCATCCATATGGACGAAGCCACCAGGAAGCGCCCATCGCCCCAGGAATGGCTCGATCGCCCGACGAATGAGCAGCACCTTCAAGTCATCGTCATCCAAACCGAACACCACGCAGTCCACGGCCAGCGCGGGCCGCGCGTATCGATAGGTAAAGGTGCCATCTCGTTGAAGCGTATCCGCGTTCGTGTTCATCTGACACGAAGCTTAGTGTCTCATTTACACCATGTCAAGGATGGGGTTGACAAAAGTTTGTGGGAACTTTTTCGGCTCCAGAGACACGCCTGGTTGCTGGATTGACACGATCGGGATTGGTCGACGTGACACAAGCGTTGTTTCTACGGCGGATCCTGCATCGAGCGGGTGTTGGCATCGCCTTTGCTCATACGGGTTGGCGTTAGGAGGTCGCAACCCATGCTCGCCGTTTCAGCCCTTCCCGCTCACAACCTCGCCGCCAATACCTTTCACGTTTCGACGATTGACGAACTTCGCAAGGCGCTCGTATCGATGGCGCCGGAGCTTTACAACCGGGCATTTCGGATGTCGCGTTCGAGTGTCATGGCCCAAGACTTGGTGCAAGACACGGTAGAACGAGCGTTGCGTTTCGAGGCGCAGTATCGTCCCGGGACAAACGTCAAAGCGTGGGTGCATCAAATTTTGTTCAGCGTGTTCATCACGAAGTGCCGTCGCAATCGTCGTGAACGCAAAGCGCTCGATGTTCTTTGTACGGATCCGAATGCGTGGACGAGTGCTCCTGCGGTGTCGGAAGTGACGGGTCTGTCCCCTTCTACGCGCAAGGCCCTCGATGCTATTCCCAGCGTCTATCGCGATGTGGTGATGATGGTCGACGTCGAAGAAATTTCGTACAAGGACGCTGCGGACAAACTCGACGTTCCTGTCGGCACGGTCATGAGTCGTCTGCATCGTGGTCGAAAGATGCTCGCGGACGCGCTCAAGGATAGTTACGACAAAGCGGCGTGAGTTAAGCGTGACAAACGTATTGTCGAGACGCACCCACTGCACGCGATCGGGTTGCCCTCATTTACCAGCACATTTGTTGCGTGCGTCTTGACGAACAACGTCGTGGTTAGGCGCCTTGGCGACGATCCACAGCCAGCATCATTTGCACGGCATACGGAACGGACGTAACGCCAGCGATTTCCGCGAGTGCGTACGCGATATGCGCGGCGCTTGCGTGATCCGGAATCCCCACACTTGCAACGCGATACCCTTTGCGTGAGACGTCGTTGACGACCTCCACTTGCATGGACGACGTCGTGCGATACAGCGCGATGCGCAAACGCTTGGGTTTGAGCACATCCAGAGCGCGCATGGCGAACGCCAGACGGTCGAAATGCTCGGTGTCGTGATACTCGATACGTCGGCGTGGATCGGCCTGCTCGAACCGGGCATCACGAAGCGACGCAGGCAATTTCATGATTCGAATCTACTCCTGTGTGTCCCGATGTGGAAACGTCGTGTCGAAACGCCCACGCCGTGGTTGCCGCCCAACACCGGGCAACGTTGGATTTCGCACGTGATTTTCAGTTGTCAAATGCGGACGGACTGCGGCATATTCCCCA
The DNA here is from genome assembly GCA_044221885.1 of Polyangium sp. (in: bacteria). Lineage (GTDB taxonomy): Bacteria > Myxococcota_A > Polyangia > Polyangiales > Polyangiaceae > Polyangium. The sequence goes on along the minus strand of JBGAOI010000785.1, from coordinate 729 downwards.
AACATGAAAACTAGACTTACCACCTTGCCTCTCGCGCTTGCTTCAACATTGTGGATGGGCGGTTGTTCCAGCGACCCGGTTGTAAATTCGGATGAGACATTTGCCGATACGTTGGCGAAGGACCTCATTGCAGCGTGTCCGATGTCTGGGGCTGGGGATGTCAGCGCACATAAGGCCTGTGCCGACAACCTCACGAAGCTCGAGACATTGCGTGATACCATGAATGAGCCGTTTTTCTGGGGCGGCCAAAAGGCGGGGACGGGATACGAATACGGTAAGAGTCAGCGAACGGATTTCAATCCGCTCGTTTGGCGCCGGACGTACATGTCGACGTTCATGTTCACGGGCGACTACAGCGTCGAAAAATCCGGAGATATGACGATATTGCATTTGAGCAATCAATTCCGCAACGAACTCGATGTGGGCGATTATCCTTATCCTTTTTGGCATGCGAAGGAAAAGTGGACGTCGTACCAGCAAGCGGTGGAGCTTTTGTTTTTCATTCAAAACGGGAAAATCTTGGGCGCGTTACGTTCGGAGAAGTTCGATACGACGCGCAAGATGGTCGATCACACATGGGACGGGAATTGGCAATGGATGGATCCCGGTGGAGAGATTGAACCCTACGTGACGCTGTACACGCATCTTTTTTCGTCGAGCAATCCGCACGTCAATGCGTTGGATACCGCGTATCGAGCATTGGAAGAGGAAATGCGGGCGCATAGTTGC
>JBGAOI010000784.1:0-3845 GCA_044221885.1 Polyangium sp. (in: bacteria) | reverse complement strand
GGCAAACAAGGCGGAAACGACGATGCAGCACGAGACGAACGATGTACGCGAAATGAGCATGAAATTCCTTCTTTCTGGGAACGATCGCGGGCGAGCTTTCCTCACGCCGTCTCGTTCGTCAAGAAAAATTCTTGGCCTGAGCGTGACGGTAGGCAAATGTCGACAATTTTTCAGAAGATGCCGATCAGGCAGCACCTTTGGCCCGGGCGGGCCAACGCTCAAACCTGCGCGACCGTTCCTTGACGAACCGGTTCGGGTGTGGCTCGGTCAGGCGAGACCGCCGGCAGAAAAAAGAGTTCGTCGCGACCAAACCGACCGATCAAACCGAAATGGTTGAATCCTCTTTTCGCATCGTCCAGCAGAAGATTGTAGACGAATGCGCCTGCACGATCGCTCGCATTCCCCTCGTACACCAGCAATTCGTAGGTCGTCGGATCGTACCCGCCCACCATTCCCACGTGCGTAAATGGCCCGCGCGTCGTGTGCATGAGCAATACATCTCCCGGCAGAGGCGAAAACGTCGCCAATTGCGTATCGAGCCATTCCTTGCGCGCTTCTTCGGTTAATCCCGCCCCTGGAAACTCGAGATAGTTGCCTTCCGACGCGACGAAATACGAACGCAGCCTGTACGCCGATTGAAAAATCATTTTTCTTGGCTGCTCGCGCGCATCGGGCGTCCAATCGGGAGCGATAAATGTTTCACCATCGAATCCCGCATTCAAATAATGAAAACCAACGAACGCGCCGCACCAAAGTTCTCCCGGGAGCAATCCTACCGAAATGAGGTACTTGTCCACCAAGGGCCCACGGTTGAAACCTGTTGTCTCCCACGAGCCCGAACCATGTCGTGCGTTTCCCTTGGCCATTTCCAATCGTGCCGAATGCCACGCGGAATGACCATGCTGCTCTTCCGGCAATTGGGATTGATTGACCCATTCTTCTTCGGAAAACGCATAAGCAGCGAAATTCGTCGGCGGGCCTGGATATCGCGGAACAGGCACGGGGCCTTCGTCACTGACCAATACATGAAGCACAGGATGTGCGAGCAACTCGCCCAGGGACATCGATTGGCCATCCACTTCGACCACGCGATGAACCATTCGACAACTTTGGCTGTAATCCGTGAACCATAGATAATGCGCTCCAGAAAGAGGCTGAAGAGGCCGCCCGGATTTGTCATGCCAACCATAAATCATGACATTCGCAGGGCTCTTGTCGATTCGTGTCGAAATCACGACATCTTTCTTGTGACCGGCCAATAGTTCACCCGGAGTGGCCCCAGCTTGCTCGCATTGCTGTTGAATGATCGCGTTGTGTTCGACGAATAAATCGAACGACTCGCTGTGTGGCGACATCGAATACGGGTCGAGCTTCATTCCGGCAGCCGCATGAATTTGCTGGCTCATTTTTCGTGTTGGCAGCATAAAGCCGTAAGCATCGGCAAACACCTGCGCGGTGAGTGGATTCATCGATATGCGCAAGTAGTCCTCGTCGGAGCCAATCGCCAGGTAATCAGGCATCACGCGATAAACGACAACGTGCGGCTTTCCAGCAATGGTTTCTCGCACCTCGATATCCACGAGGTTTCGATACCAGGTTGGCATGTTCCCGCGGAGCAATTCGTACAAAATACGTTGTTCTCGGTATCCCCGAGCATATTCGCTGCGCTGAACTTCTTCTGCAAATTCGCTACCTGTTGGTGCGTTGACGGCCCGCGGAGGGATTTCCTGCGCTTCGTCGACGGAGGTTGCAATGTCTGCATCCTCAACGTCAAACGCGTCTCTTCAAGGCGACTTTCCACGCGTCGAATTTCAACGTCAAGGGGTGCTGGTCAACCGCCGGTTTTCGCAAGTTCCGAGCGTTTTTTTTGCTCGAGCTTCGTCGGCTCAGCATGCCGTAAAGCGAATTGGTTTGGCTCAGCAACCCTGACGACCCATGGACGATAGGGTCACGATTGGCCCTCGATTCGTGCGCAGCGACCCCATGGGCTTGGGAACCAATGAATGGCCAGGAACGCGCGACATACGGTGCCGTTGAAGCAATACGGCGGCAATCACCATCACCTCCGTGAGCGCAAAAATGTCACCAATACACTGCCGCGCTCCCCCACCAAATGGGAAATAAGCAAAACGCGGAACGTTCATGGGTTCGACCAAAAACCGCTCAGGGACGAATTCATCAGGTTTTTCCCAGAACTGAGGCAATCGATGCGTCGCATAAGAACTGATGACCAGCCTCGAGCCTTTCTTGATTTTGACGCCGCAAATTTCATCCTCTTCGAGATTCTCACGCAGCAGAATCCACGCGCCCGGATAGAGCCGCATGGTCTCTTGCACCACGGCCTTCAGAAACGGCAATTGCGGCAAGTCGGCTGCTGAAAGCCGGCGATTTCCCAGTTGTTGCTCCAGTTCTCGTCTCAGCTTCTGCTCCGCCTCCGGGTGCTCTTGAAGCAAATGAAACGTCCACGCCAAACTCATGGCCGAAGTCTCGAAACCTCCTGCGAAAAATGTCATGACCTCGTCACGCAATTCTTCGTCCGACAGATACGCTCCGGTCTCTTCGTCCCTCGCGTCGAGCAGGAGTGTCAGCAGATTCCCACGCGAGCTACGTTTTTCACGCTGTTGTCGAAGAACATCGTACGCGGTTTGGTCGAGAACATCTCGAGCTCGGCGTAATTTTCGATTTCTCGGTGTCGGCCAGCTCAGCGGAGGCTGAATGGGAATCAAGAGACGATGCGATATGACTTCCAATGCGTCTTCCCAAGCATCGGACAACCGCTGCACCTGCGCCGGTTCGCGCACGCCAAGCACGGCACGCATCAACACCGAGCGGGTAAGTTGCGTCATTTCAAGGGAGAGGTCGAGCGTCGTTTCCTTGGCCAGAGCATTCCACCGCTCGCTCGTCTCCATCGCGACTTCGACAATGGTGTCCGTGAGTTCCGCGATGCGTTGGCGGTGAAACGCAGGCTGAATCAAGCGTCGATTGCGCTGCCACCGTGTCCCTTCGGCGGTGACCAGCCCTTCGCCGGTGAGCAGCTTCATGGGAGCAAAGCCTTTGCCTTTCACGTAGTTTTCAGCGTGCGTCAGCAGAACGTGCTGCACGCTGTTGGGGTGGGCGAGGAAGTAGGTTCGTCCGGAAAACCACGTTCCCAAATCCACCACGGGGCCATGTGTACGTGAAACTTCGACCAGAAACGAAAGCGGGTCGCGCATCATCCACGGAAGGGCCCCAACCAGCGGCAACAACGAGAGCCGTTTCATCGAACCAACGACCTCCAGCAACGAGACAGAGCGCTATCAGCGATGGCGCGTCAAGTTTTCCATGCACAAGAAATCGGATAACCTTTATTTCGTCGGGTGCGATAAATCACGCCCCTACAGGAAATCAACCAATCATCATCACGGCGTTGAGGAACGAGGTTGATTCGGACGCGCGATTTTGCACTTCAGCATCCCACGAGGCGCACGAGTTTGCCGCCATGGTCGATTTCTTGGACAAACAGTTTGTCTTGCCAAGGAATCTCCTTGCGCAAGTCGAACATGGCGAGCCACCCTTCGGAAAGGCCGAGCTGGTCGAGGTACCTTGCGACTTGACTTGATCGAGCACCGATCGCGTAGCACTGGTCAGTTGGACTTTGGACACATCAAACGCAGGCGCTTGACCGAGTGGTTCGAGAAGGCGGCAACCGTCATCGTTCCGTGCTCGTCAGTGGTGTGGTTTGCGCGTTGCATGTCATCGCCCGCAGAGCGCACCATCTACAAAAGTGGCCATCTACAAAAGTGGCTGGCACCTTTGTGGAGCGAGGCAGGTCACATCTACAAAAGTGGCTGGCACCTTTGTGGAGC
>JBGAOI010000783.1:0-3847 GCA_044221885.1 Polyangium sp. (in: bacteria) | reverse complement strand
CCATGGAGATGCGCGACCATACGTTGGCCATGCTCTTGGCATTCGAGCGCGAATTGCCACGAGCCTTCGAGCAACAACGTTCCAAGCATTGGGTCCCATTCGTCGCGGGAACCTTGGCCGGAAAAACGCTGGGTATCCTGGGTTTGGGCGAAGTGGGTTTGCCTATTGCTCGAGCCGCAAAAGCCTTGGGAATGCGGGTCATCGGAATAAGGAACCGGCCCATACCCACGGCCGAGGTCGACCAAGTCATTTTACCTGACAATCTTTCGACCATGCTGCCTCGAGTTGACTATCTGGTCGTGACTGCGCCATTGACGTCACATACGCGAGGATTGCTAGGTGCCCGAGAATTGGCCCAGCTCGGATCGCACGCGGTGCTCGTGGTGATTTCGCGCGGGGGAATCGTTGATGAATCCGCACTTGCGGAGGCTCTTCGAGCGGGCCGCCTTCGAGGTGCGGCGCTCGATGTTTTTGCGGAGGAACCGCTGCCAGAAACGAGTCCACTTTGGACAACACCAAATTTGGTTTTGACTCCACATATTTCCGGATGGATGGCCGACTATTTGAAGCGGGCGGTGCAGATCTTCTTGACAAACCTCGAGCGATTCGAACGGGGTGAAGAGGTCCTCACGCTCGTCGATCGCAATCGTGAATACTGAAACGAAGGCTGCCAGGGAACGATTTGCACTGACAAATGTCTTCGCGGACTTCCCAAACGTCCAACCGTGCGATATGGTCACGCTCGAACGGCTTTGGCGAACGCCCAAGCTGCTGAAGGTGGACCATTTTCTCTATGCGCAAAGCGTTTTTTCTTCTCTCGGCGTTTGTCCTCGGAGCATGCAGCAAGACCAATGCGGATCATAACGAGCCCGCGTCGACGGTCCCGGTGCCAACGGGCCAACCATCCGCTGCAACAAAAGCCTTGGGAACAGAAAACACAACGAGCTCACCCACGCCTACGTCATTGCCGGAACGACCTGGCCGAACACCCATGCCCACACTCTTCGAATGGAACGGGCAGCAAAAAGAGGTTACGGTCAAAGGATCGTCCGCATTAAATTGCGAAACGAAGATTGTCCGGGAGTACCTCCGCGTGAGTTGTCACGGGAAAAACGAAACGGGCGGAACGCCGACGAGTGTCGTGATTCAACGAGGCGGCCGCGGTGAGGTCATCACGTTCATGGCTCCCGGGGTTACGAGCGTGGTCTTGCCGTTTGTCGAAGGAACCGACTTTGCTGCGGATTTCTCATGGACCGACAAAAGCCATCGGCTCGTGGTGTCCTGGCCCAAAGGAAATGCGCGGCCGGTGGTCGTAGGGGTTTTCGAAGGTGCCAAGACGCCCGTCGATGCGAATAGTGACGCGGCGCTATCGGAAAAACTCTGCAATTGTCACCGCAAAGTAACGAAAAGCAACACGTGCGACGACATGATTGGCGGCCCGAACGTGGATTGCGAACGCACATACGGCAACGATTGCGCGATGCTCCTCGCGTGCTCGCGTGGGGAACCTGGAGCATGGCCGCGTTGTCAACCCGGTTTTATCAACGCTGGTATCGGGTTTTGTTACCAAAGGTGTGATTCGGGCAAAGCGGGTTGTCCGGCCAATCAAGCTTGCCAAGACGTGGGCAATGGAATGGCGTGCGTACCCAATTGAGACGAAAATCGAGTGATGGGTGCAAGATAAAGTTGGATGGATCGTTTTCGAGTGTGATGCGTCCAAGGCGAGCCTAAACGGCATCGAGGAGCGAAACAGGACATGCTACGCAATTGGAATCCAGGTCATTCTCTCGCGTTTCTAGGTCTGTTGACGACGGCGGCGTGTACACCGGCCTGCCAGAGTGAAAAAGCTGCACCGGTCGCAAGTGAAAACGCAGCGCCCGAAGCTCCTCGCGCTGATGCCCCGGCCAAGAAATATCGTAACGATCCCAAAGGCGTTGTGGATATTGCACCTTCGGACGAGGAAAAAGATTCCAATGGTGTGCCTTCCCCCGGAAGCCGTGCCTTTGCCGCGAAGGAAGGTGGAAGCGGAACCCGGGCCAAAGGAGAAGAGGGCGTCTTGGGAAAAATCGCGGAGCCCATGGCAGGAAGCCCGCCACCTCCCCCCCAAGAAGCGCCAAAACCAATCATGACCATTGATCCCAATGGTCGGTTTGCCACGACTTACCGCCCTGGAAGTGGTCATTTGGCGGCCTTCGAAGCCAGCGTGGCTCGAGGGGTCATTCCTTCCGCCGAAAAAGAATTGGTGTCCGATGTCGGCGCCCGATATGTAACGGGGTTCGAAGTTCCCAAAGGGAAATCGCTCGGAGTAAAAGTCGATATGGAGCGCGGCAAGCTTCCACCTGCGGGAAGTCCATTTCATTTTCGAGTCACGCTGAAGTCTGCACCTGACAAACCCAAAGAACGCCCGCATCTTTCTGTGCACCTCGTGCTCGATGTGAGCGGCTCGATGCAAGGAGAATCCATTCAGCAAGCGCGAGTCGCGGCGCAATCGCTCGTGGACAAACTTGCTCCGACGGACGATTTTTCTCTCGTGACGTTTTCGAGCAGCGCGGAAGTGCGTATTCCCGATGGACCGGTGGGCTCGCGGCGCGAGGCCATCAAGAAGACCATTGCCGAAATCAAGGAAGGCGGCGGAACGAACATCAGCGGGGGCCTGGAATTGGGCTACCAGCAAGCTCAAACGAAGAGCATTCCCGCAGACGCCGTGAAGGTGGTCCTGCTGCTTTCCGATGGCCGAGCCAATTCGGGAATTTTGTCCGCAGATGGCGTGTCGAAATTGGCGCTCGATGCCTTCCAAAACGGCATTCAAACGAGCACATTTGGGCTCGGGGCCGATTACGATGGTGCGCTCATGAGCACGATTGCGGAAGACGGAGCTGGTGGGTATTATTATTTGCGTGACGCGGACCAGATTGCCCCGGCTCTTTCGACAGAATTGGACAAACGCCTCGATCCTGCCGCAACCGCCGTTGAATTGCGAATTCGGCTCAAAAACGGCTTCGACCTGCTGAAGGTGTATGGTTCCCGCCGTTTGTCGGTTGCCGAGGCTCAACGCGTTCGCGCGCAGGAAGTCGCGGCAGACAAACAAGCCGCCACGCGCGATAACATCCAGCAAGATCGCAAAGACGACGTCGAAGGAGGCATGCGGTTTTTCTTTCCCGCATTCGCGGCAAACGATAGCCATGCCCTGCTTTTTCAATTGCGCGCCGGCGCGGGCGTAGGCAAAGCATCGTTGGCCCTGGTCGAACTCAAGTACAAGGATCGTATTTCCAAGAAAAACGTCACCGAAGAATTCCCTGTGGAAATCAATTGGGCGGATTCAGATGCGGCCAGTGGCGCGTCGATCGATGCTTCGGTGGCCAAGACCGTACAAGGGTTTGCCGCGGGAGAAGCGTTGGCCCTCGCGGCAGCACGCGTTGCGAAAGGGGACCGGCAAGGTGCCGTCTCTATTCTCACGGAACGAGAAACAATTTTGCGAGAAGCTGCAAAGACACTGGAAGAGCCCCTCTTTTTGAAGGACGCGGATCGTCTCGCACGCATGCGTACGCACGCCGGCACAAATACGGGCATGGGCGATCCGTTGCTTTGCTCGTTGGTCCTTGAAACAGCCTCACGTTCGCACATGCGTTAATCCACGCCAAACCTCGAGCCGCGAATACCCATGCCGGATGTCACGATAATCAAGGTCGACCCCAAAGTCCCGATTCAGCATATCGATGCGAAGCCGGGAACCGAAATCATTCTCCGTGGTTCGTTCACGTCGCAACATGATGGTTCCACCATGGACGCAGCAACGACGACGTGGCCGAAAGAAGCGCCAGGTGGAGCGAGGGTCGATCCCATTGGG
>JBGAOI010000782.1:0-3872 GCA_044221885.1 Polyangium sp. (in: bacteria) | reverse complement strand
TGCGACAAATGAGGCCAGAAGCAACGTTGGTACTCCTGACATTGATGCTGGGACGAACGCCGCAGCGGTTTTTCGTGGAACTTCCGAACTGGTCCGACCTCGTGGTGGAGGTATTGCGTGGGGAACGAGAGAATTCGGTTGTTATTTCGGCGTTGATGGTGTATTTACACCGTGTTGCGGACGTACCGATACGGGAGACGCAGATGGCCTTGTTGGATGCATTAAAACGCAGCAAGATGAGTCCCGCCGAAGAGATCATGAACGCAGACAAGATCTTGCGGGCCGAGGCGATACGGCAAGGGCGGCGCGAGGGCAAACTCGAGGGCAAACTCGAGGGCAAACTCGAGGGCAAACTCGAGGGCAAAGCCGAAATATTGATGCGGCTGCTCGAGCAGCGCTTCGGTGCGGTACCTTCTGAGGTTACCGAGCGCGTCGCATCGGCGACATCAACAGAATTGGATGAGATGGCGTTGCGTGTGCTCACGGCGTCGACGCCGGATGGAGTCGTTGGTGTTCAAAAGAAAAAGTCGCGGTAGCTCACAACAACGACATCGCGTACAGGTAATGCCCGTCGAAATAGACGAGTTTGTCTCCGAGAATCCCGAGAATCGTACGCATCGGACGAACCTCGAACGGCATCGTGTCTGCTGGCGTGCCACCCGTTTGCCATAGTCCCGAATCGGCTGCTCCATCATTCGCCGAGAACAACACCTTTCCGTTCCAGGCATGAAAATACGTGGGGTTCGTAGAAGCTGTCGAACTGCCCAGCGTACCGACATGAATATCGCGAAGCATCGTTGTGCCGGCTGCTGTTCCATCCGAAACCCAGGGCTCACGACCTGCCGCGTCGGATGTGGCCAAGAAAAACAATTTTCCTGCAAGAGGCGATATTTTTCCAATTGCGCCGTCGCCCACGACGCTGGTCACCGGTATGGTTTTTACGATATTCGTTCCGGCCGCAGTTCCATCGCTCGACCACAACGACTTGCGATGTGCAAAATAAAGTTTGTTGCCCATGGCGACCGGACTGAACACATCGAATTCCAAAATGGCTTTCTCGAGTGTCTTGATGTTTACCGTGCCCGCGGCGGTGCCGTCCGTTGTCCACAAATCGATCTGCGTTTCGCTTCCTGCCGCCGTACGCGTCTGGAAAAACAGCTTGCCTCCCGCTTCGACCATCCATCCCGTTGGCGTGGCATTACCCAATTCTTTGACCAATCCCAGGGGTGAACCATTCAGCGGCACGTGCATGAGTTTCGACCCGACAAACATATAAGCTTCGCCGGCCAGTCGTCCCAAGCCACTACACGAACCCTGCACCGGTGCGACGTTTTGCACGAGATCTGTCGCATAGGTGCTCGCATTGATTTTCCAAACTTGGCAAACGCTCTCCAGCGCATTGATGGGCCAACGGATCGGCACGTATGCGGCGTTCGCTCCGACGAATACGTCGCCGATCGATGGTTCGTTGTTGATGTCGGCACTGGGTCGCGGGATGTCCGGCAATACTTCGAGCGTCATCCCGGAGGCTCGGTAAATCCGCATGGCTTGGGTTATATGGGTCGTGGTCGTGAAAAACATCCACCCATCGAATTCGAAAAACGTCGTGCGATGAACGTCGCCGACATTGTTGTCGAAACCTCTCGTGCTGTTATCAAAGACAAACCCCTCGTTTGTTCCGAGCAGCGAGCCGTTTGTTATGCCAACGACGTGTTCGAAGGCAGGGTTCCAAGAATGGCGAAAATAGATCTGCGAGCCGTCCGATGCCTCCGGGAAAACTTCAAGCAATGGATTGCTGTCCAGCAATGTGCTCGCGTGAGTGCCAGGTGAAATCTTGATTGTAACCGTTACGATCCCCGAAAGATCGAAACCGTCATCCACGCGATACTTCAGCGCCTCTTCGCCTTGCGTGACTCCCGCATTGGGCACATACACCAAATGCGGCGGCGTACCGATGAATGTTCCCAGTGTGGGCATGCTCATCCATGAGTAACTCAATGAAGCCGCCGGCGTTTCTTTGTCGAATACATCCAACGTGATCGGTGTCGCGCTTTCGCTGGTCACGAGCACCGTTTGCGACATGGCTGTTGGAGGATCATTGATTGGACTGACGAACACCTGAAGCGTTCCAATCGATGATTTCGTCGTTCCATCGTCGACGCGATATTGAAAAGTATCGTCGCCCGAGAAATCAGGCTCGGCCAAAAACGTCACCTTCATGCCTTCCACGGTCGCGCTTCCGTGGCTCGGCTGAGAAACCAGCTCGAGCGTCAATACGTCGCCGTCTGGATCCCCTGCATCTGGTGTCATCGTGACAGGTTTGTCCTCTTCGGCCACGAAAAACGATGTATTGGCAAACGGTGGGTCAGGTATATTCGCATACGTAATGCCTACAGGAACGTCTGCGGAAGGTTTGTTATCCCGTGTTACGAAAAAGCGAAATTCGTCCCGTCCGGCAAAATTGTCACTTGGAGAAATACGGAATCGCCCCGTGCGTGTATCGAAAAGTTCCATCACGCCATGCGGCGGCGCATACACCAACATGTACGTGATGTCCGCTTCGGGCAGCGTAGCTGCATGGGCCCAGCCCGCTGCTGGTTGCTCCTCGACTGCCGGCCATTCCATCGAAATGGGGACGGGCGCTGCATTCGGACGAGATTCGAGTTTGGCGAGGTATAACCTGGATGTCGAACTCGACTTCGCAACCTCTTGCCATGGTGCGTCCTGACGATCCAAATTCCAAGAAATGGTCCGCGCACCATCCGGCAGGGCGACCTCCATGCTTCGCGCTGACAACGTGCCCACTTCGTCGCCGTTCAGGTAAAGCGTCGAGCCATTACGCGTCATGGACCAAGCTTCGGCCAATTCCGTTGCATCTCCGCAAGGAAACGCTCGTCGACCGATCTCAACAGTGGTGTCCGAAATGCTGATTTCCATCAACATCGGCCGACAGTTGAGGAGTTCACCATCACGCGTACGCGTGACCTCGGAAAGCATCCAAATGCCCGAGGTCAATTCCGTGTTTGTCGGGGGCTCACTGCACGCGGAAAGGCCCAACGGGGCGAGGGCGCAAAGCGCAACCTGACAAACTCGGCCCCATCGCCGTCGACCCGTTGAGTATTTCATGGTCCCTCGATTGAATGAACGCTCTTACTTCGGTGGAATGCCACCACCAAACCCTTCGGCCGGCTCCAAACTGTCCTGAATGGCTGGAATGTCGCAAGCTTGCAAGTATTTGGACAATACTTCGGCCCGGCGTGGAAGGAACGAATCCGCAAGCGCGGGTGAGAGTTTCCCGAATTCGTCTATATGCGCCCGCTGGGCGACTTGCGGCCAGCTTTGTCCACAGCCCATCGACCGATTGGTCCCCAAGTATTGTTCGGGCGCGTGACATCCGGCACATGTCAACATGGATACGCGTTGCACCAGATGCTCGGGAAGCAGGGGATCATTTGGCGGACAACCTGCGTCCAATTTCTGATCAGCAATGGCCGCTTGAATCTGCGACCAAAAAGCTTGTCCCTTTTCGCCTTGGAATGCGCGCGTGACGAAATCCATGGAGGATTCCGACGTAATTAAGCTCGAGCCTGCATTCCAATGCGGTTGTGCCGGGGCAAATTGAATACCAAAGCCTTGCTTGGACGCCAGGGTAGGCAATGCCGACATCAATTGCTCACGGACTTGGGAACCATCGATGAGCGACGAAGTCGGATCGAAAAGTTCGGGACGGGGATGGTTTTTCGTCGTCACGGGGGCGAAAAAGAGGCCAGGTCGTGGTTCGTTTTCAAATGCAAATTGCACGTGGAATTCGCGGAACTCCCAAGGTTCCTGCATGCCTTGACTAACGCGCAATTGGCCTCGACGTGGCCGAG
>JBGAOI010000781.1:0-3877 GCA_044221885.1 Polyangium sp. (in: bacteria) | reverse complement strand
CGGAGCGGGCGAGTTTGGGGCGCCGCGAATGCCGAGAAATCAAGCCTCGACGAGCGCAACAAACGAAGTGGCGGAGTAGTGTTAAGGTGGGGTATGCTGCATAGGGTTCGATGCTACCGCTCGATCATTATTTATTGCCTTATCGTTCTGGGATGCCCTTCCGCGACTCGAGATCTTGCTTTTGGAAAAATACCAAATCACACCGGCGGGTCGAGAACGCGTCTTGGCAAGCAATCCGAAACTGAAATTATCCGAGTAATTCCAAACAACTACACTGATCCAGTCGGCTTGCGTATCGCCACCATCCCTCGCTCTCCCAGCGCTCGAATATACCCCGCAGGCACCCCCGAACATGCAGAGCGCCCTCCGCAATCAGCGCACTTCGCTCCATATTCCGCCGGCGCCCGTTTATCCGTGCGTAACACCAAGGCAACTTTGTTCTGCACCGCTTCCGGCACTGCACAAATGGGTACACCCACAAGGCTACGAATGCTCTCCTGAGCCTCCGGCATCGCCGCTTCTATCGCGCCTTTCAATTCATCAATCGGTGCGAGTTTGTCGTGTACGTCCCCCATGGCTTGATCCGGCACAAATGCCGATAACTCGATGGTCCACGCGCGTTGACGCAAATATCGCAACGTCGCCGGCAAAGAACGTAATGCACGCCGGGTAAGCACCAGCGATAGCTGCGTGCGCACATTCAAATGCTCGAGGTTGTCCAGCGCCTGAAGAAGTCGCGCATGCGCGCCTCGCGCCCCCACCATGGCATCATGCTCGGCTGGCTCAATCGATTGCAACGTCGTCAAAATGCACTCGAGCAAAGGCAAAGCCGCTACTCGTCGTGCCAATTCCAGCGAATCGAATGCAAGCGAAGGTCCTTGCAAGCGCAATCTTAGTCCAGGACGTCGTTCGAGGATCCGCAGCAATTCTTCGCGATGTGGATGCCTGGTCCAATCGTGTCCCGACAACGTTAGACGCAATCCACGAGCGGCAATGGCATCAATGAGCACCTCGAGCGCTCCGGACGAGACCAGATCCAGCTTCAATTCGTGCTGCACAACGAGCAAGCGTGTGACGGTTCGACGGAGAAGTTTGTCTCGGATACGCGGCTCTTCACAAAATTCACAAGCCTGGGCACAACGTGTTTCAAAATAAATCTGAACATCGTCCGTTTGTCCCGCACGCTCCAGAACTTCGTCCAGCACAGTTTGCGTCGCCCGCGCCACCGAACCCAAACGCGGCAAAACGCGCCCAATGTTCAGAACCACCCAGGTTTCTCGCAAAAACAGCGGGCGGCCCGCAATGGGCTGAATCTTGGGCAGTTCCACATACGATGCGCTCCATGCAGCGAGCCGCTCCTCTTCCTGACACAAAACCCCAATCACCCACGAAATCAAGTCCCTGTCGATACGCGCTTGTGCATTGGGCCGATAAGCAAATGCCAAACGTAGGCCGACTCGAAAAGCTTTACGCTCAATCGATTTGTCCCAGAACTCGATAGAGTGCGCCACGCCCAAATTGTCAACGAAATCCAAAACAAAAATTTGGTTTTCCCTACGAACTCGCTCGAGGCGCACCCGCTCGGACAAACGTTGCCCCAAGAATTCGTCGAATTCGCTCACGATTCGACCACACTCGAACTGGAGGACAAACGAGGATCGACGTCGGCACGAAAGGTGACAACCTCGAATCGAGTGAACAAAGCGCGCGCAGTATCATCAACACGCAAATCGATGCTTGCTCCCGCAATCAACAGCAATCCCCTGGGATCCTCGACCGCCATTCCTAGCGGATTCCCGATGCACATATCCACGACAATCGCCTGCGCCAACCCAGTCGAAGTTCGCGTCACGCTGCCTCGAAAAAGCAAAAAACCGCCATCGGCGAAAAGCAAGGCATGAACGAGATCGCCGTGACGTATTTGCAGTGATTGGTTTTGCTGAGCCAAACGCAATCTTTCGGCAAACATACGCGCCACAGGAGGGCGAATGTTTCTCGGTGCAATCAGCACCGGACGAAAAACAGTCGGTACGAAATTCACCGTGGCTTTGGGCGGAGCTGCGTTTTCCGAAGGTTCACTCGCGTCGTGGCAATGCAAGACAAACTCGTTGATTTCGAGCTTCGTGGAAAATCGGCGGCGAAGCCCCAACATCGCGGACGGGGAATAACCGCTGAGTTTGCCCAAGGTTCCACGCCCTTCAACCCAAGCCTTGCGCAAAGCATCTTCAGCCTGGCCGAGTAATGGTTCACGTTCCTCCCAAGTCAACCCGTCGATTTCATCATACGTGAGCGAATCGGGCGATTTTCGGAATTTGCCCTCCCCTTCGAGTTTCCGGGGGCCACGAATCCGAATTCCGTAACGTTCGGGTTTTCGTCCCAATGGAGAATCCGCCGTCAAGTAAAACGACGACGGGGCAATATCATCCAGGGCAAACGCATGTTCGCGGACCCAATCGCATGTCGCCTGAAAATCCTCGCGTGTTTCGCCCGGATAACAGGCCAGCAAATTCACGCGCAGCAAAATCTCGTTTTGATGGGCCTCGCGAATTGTTTCCGTCGCATGTTCGGGTCGGTGTCCCTTGACCATCGCCTTGAGCACTCGTTCCGAAGCCGATTCCACGCCAATCGTCAAGCTGGCACAACCAGCTCGCGCCAAAAGTTCGAGGTCCCCAGGTTCGGAAGGACGCACGCGGTACGAATCGGAAAAACGCAAATCCAGTCGCGCGTCAATGAGCGCCTGAGCCAGCGCTCGTGCATGAAGATTGATTTGCGTATCGAAAAAGAGGAATTCACGTGTTTGCCAACGTTCGGACAATTGCGCCAATTCGCGCACGACGTCTTCAACGGGTTTGTGTTCTTGTGTGCCACCCGTTTGGCAAAACGCACATGAAAATTGACATTCGAATGTGAAGAAATACGGCAAAACCAGGGATTCTCCGACCTCACCGCGGTATTGCGTCGCTCCCGGGAACTGCGTCCGCATCACATCACGCCGATACGCACGAAGATCGTAAATGGAAAAATCAGGTATCGGCCAATCGAGCGGCGAAGGCGCCTTCCGCAAACCACCTCGCACCAGCACCACAACCTCGTCATTGGGTTCAATGGGCGGACCTCGACGATGCGGCGGAAGTTCTTCCAAAACGTCGAATGCGCGTCGAATTTGCATGGGCGTCGACGCCGTCGTGACGATATCTGCGCCGAACGAGTTCGTTCGGACCAACATGTCGCGAAGCCGATGCATCGCAACCCCGCCGACAATGACGCGTTTGTCCCAACGTTCCTTGACGAACACCGAAAGAACAGCCGCAAATGGGATTTGGCTGCCACGATCGACGGAAATCGCCACGAACTCGCACGAGTCTGCAAGCGCGCGCATCCGACCGGCCAAACCCTCCATCAGCGCTTCGATACGTTCGTCACGCCGAACGCCGAGATGATGTTCGATACCTGCGTCATCAGCAAGCAGCGTTAGCTCTTCGTCGAGTGGGCGATGGTGAAGTTCGAGGGCCAAATCGAGGGCATGAAACCGAAGTTGAGGCACACAGGCAGCAACGACGGCTGGACCAAGCGGTGGAAAACGAAACGCAAGATGCGCCGACGGTACCGACACATCCGGGGGCAGGACAAACAGCACATCCCGAGGACGAGCGGTGATTACGGTTCTATCGGACAGCATCCAGCCGAGCCTCTAGGGACGGGCGTACCGTAACACATCCTGCGCGGGAAAATCGAGTTTGTTTTGCATCGAACGAGGGCGTGGGCGGAACGTTTGCAAGTTCTCTGGTTGACAACGCTTTCCGTAGCCGCGTAGCGTACATCCATGGTTGGCGCCGATGGAAAGCTCGAACGGGTCGCGGCGATCGCGCGTCGTGTT
>JBGAOI010000780.1:0-3882 GCA_044221885.1 Polyangium sp. (in: bacteria) | reverse complement strand
TTTCAAAGTGGCTGGCACCCACCCCCACCTTGGCACCTTGGGAGGCACCTTGGAAGGTGGCAAAGTGGCTGGCACCTTGGAAGGTGGCAAAGTGGCTGGCACCTTGGGAGGTGGCAAAGTGGCTGGCACCTTGGGAGGTGGCAAAGTGGCTGGCACCTTGGGAGGCAGCACGCTGAGACAAACGTCGTGAAACCATGCCAAACGTATCCTGCCCTCGAACAATACGTCCCTTCCGCACATAAATAAGCGTTTGTCGATGTATCAACCCACCCAGTGACATGCACGACAAACACGTTGGATGTGTAAAACGATTTGACAGCCGCCAAATCTCCAACTATCTCCCTCGCCCATGCCGACTGTACACCTGACTCGTCACCTGTTCACCTTCTTCCCACAACTCGAGAACCAAGACATCGCCGTCGAAGCTTCCACCGTGGGTGAAGTCGTTCAGGCCCTCGAAAAACGTGCACCTGGCATCGGTTTCTACATCTGTGACGAACGCGGCCGCTTGCGGACGCACGTCAACATCTTCGTTGGTACTCAAATGATTCGCGACCGCAAAGGACTTTCCGATGCCGTTGCCACCAACGATGAAATCCACATCCTGCAAGCGTTGAGCGGAGGTTGAAATGGCATCCCGTATTTTGGTCGGTACGCGCAAAGGAACATTCATCGTCGAAAAAGAAAATGGTGTGTGGAAACCCCGACTTGCCGGACACGCCGGCGGCGGCGTCAATTTCGTAGCGCGCGACCCTTACACGGGCAAACTCTGGGCCCTCTTGGGATTTGGCCATTGGGGTGCCAAACTGTCTGTCTCGACAGACGACGGCGCCACATGGACGGACAATACCGCCCAAATCAAATATCCCGAAGGCGCACGTTATATCGGCCAAGACATGTACGAAGACTCCGGTAGCGACTTTGGCGTCGGCTGGAAAATCGTCACCCGTGCGGCCACCGTGCAAAAACTCTGGATCATTGGATTCGGATCCGACGGCGCCATCTACGTTGGTACCATTCCCGGCGGCCTCTTCGTCAGCCGCGACGGCGGAGCCTCCTTCGAGCTCAACCGACCGCTTTGGAACCACGATTCACGCGGCGGCGACCTGTTCAGCGGCGAAGGCAAAGGCGAAACGAAATGGTTTGGCACGCCCGCCTCCGAAGGCGGCGAGTTTGCCCCGGGCATCCATTCCATCGTCGTCGATCCCCGAAACCCCAAGCGTGTACTCGTCGCCGTATCCACCGCCGGCGTCATCGAAACAACCGATGGCGGCGAAACATGGCAACCCCGAAACAAAGGTATGAAACTCGACCATACCCCCGAACCCGAAGCCGATTGGGGGCATGACACGCATTATATCGAGCAATGCGAAGGCGATCCCGACCATATCTGGCAGCAAAATCACGTCGGCATTTATTACAGCAATGATGGCGCAAAAACCTGGCGCAAAGTCAGCAGCACCGACCAAGGTATCCACTTCGGCTTTCCCATCACCGCTGACGCCAAAAACGGTCGCCTAGCTTGGGTCGTGCCCGGAAAATCCGATATGCAACGTATCACCGTCAATGGCGCCTTGTTCGTCGCTCGTACAACCGACGGCGGTGAAACCTGGCAAGAATTACGTCGCGGCTTGCCACAAGAAAATGCCTACGATGTCGTTTACCGACACGCCCTAGCCAACAAAGACGGCTCCGTCTCCTTCGGAACCACCACCGGCAATCTCTATGTAAGCGACGACAACGGCGACAACTGGTCCGTCATCGCCAACAACCTCCCGCCCATTTACTCCGTCCGCTTCGCGTAATCGATACGCCCATTGCGAACAAACCCTCGGCGAAAAACGACAAACCACCCAATCGCTTCACGTACGTACAAATTCGCCGCCCGCCCGTGACTCGACGCCAAGTCCATACAAAGACACGCTGCCGTCACCTCCAACGCCTTGTGCAACAACAACGTCCCTACCCCGATCAAACGTTGCAACTCCAGCGTCTGCCGAGCCGATAACGCATATCGTCAAAGTCCCGCCGTGAAATTGGCGATTGGCGAATGCACTCACGAATGCTACATCGCCAATCGCCCGCTAGTCAAACCTCTCGGCCTGCATCTCCGACCATGCCGCACCCTCGTGATTCAATCGACCCCTGCCCCTTGTGCGAACGACCCAACATGCGTCCTTCAGACCATCATTTGGTCCCGCGAAGTCGAGGTGGCAAAGTCACGCTCGCCATTTGTCAGGATTGTCATCACGCCGTGCATGCGATCTTCACCAACAAAGAACTCGAAACGAAATACCATTCCGTTTCCGAGTTATTGGCACATGCGGATTTCGCCAAAATGGTGGCGTTTATTGCGCGTCAGGATCCCGGTGGGAAAGTGCGCGTTCATCGCACAAAGGCGCGAGGGAAACGGCCGTAGTTACTTGATGTCAATGACTCAGATCACGACTGAATTCGCTTTGGGGTTCGGCACCGATGGCGGTATTTGCAGCCGAATCGGCGCAAATTGCCCCGCTTCATTGTCATACTGGAAAACCTCGCCGCTCTCCATCTTGTACACCCAACCATAAAGAGACACTTCGTTTCGCGCAATGCGCGACCGCACAGCCGGATGTGTGCGCAAATTTTCCAATTGCGTCAACACGTTCTCTTCAATGGCCGCCGTAACCAACGCGTCGCCGTCGAGATGGTGGTAGTTCTCCTCCATCACTCGTTTGGTGCCTTCTGCATGTTCCAACCACGCTTTAACCGCGGGCATTTTCTCGAGACTCGATGGATTCAATAGCCCCTTCACCGCACCACACAACGTATGACCACAAACGATAATGTGTTTCACCCCCAGACCGGCCAAGGCAAACTCAATCGTTCCCGCTTCTCCACCATGGCTACTCCCGGGACCATACGTAGGCACGAGGTTCCCGGCATTGCGCAAGATGAACAGATCACCAGGCTTGGTTTGGGTGATCAAATTCGGACTGATACGGCTGTCCGAACACGTGATGAACAAAGTTTCCGGCTCTTGACCCTTTGAGAGCGATTCGAAGAGCTCCTGGTGGGTATGGAAAATCTCCGATTGAAATTTGTGCAGTCCTTCGACGAGCTTTTGCATGGGACGTCCTTGTCGGTGCGCGAATGTTTCGCGCAAGCGATACCGAATTACCAACGATTGCAACGTTTCGGCTGACTCGCTGCGCCGCACCGCGAATACACCGCGGCCGACGCCCGACCCTCAACTCAAAAGACGAACCACCCGCGGAGAAAGGTAGGGCGGCGCAAAGAGCCTCCGTGGTTTGATTCGACGCACGTCTACAACGAGGGCAAACCGCAATCCCCGTACGAAATCAAGGTCTGGTTCCGCAACTCGTTCCGCTCTGCCCAAGCGACGCTTGCTACGCACCCGAGTTTGTGTCGCAAGGCGCGCCTGCTCGAGACAAACTTCCCATTCTGCATCGTCTACGAAGGACTCGTCGGTCTCTTGAGACGTACCTTGCCCTCCACCCAGCACGATCGGAAGGATCGGCAATCGCACCCACGCGAACAGAGGCGCGATCAGAAGTGATGCTGTCAGCAACAACTGAAACAACAACCTCTTCAGAACGCGAATCCGATGCGACATCTCGGCCAAGCTTACCTGGTTGTGCCTTGCAAGTTCAACTGCCAAATGCGCGGACGTTGTTCACCGTGGATGGTCAAAACCCCTCCATCATAACGTTGCCGCAACATCGGGTGCGTTGTCTTTCTTTGGCGCAGGTTCCTCGAGACCCGCCGCATCCTCGGGCGCTGTTCCAAAAACGCCCTCCCATTTCGCAATGACCACCGAAGCCAGCGCATTGCCAATCACGTTGATCATCGTCCGCGCCATATCCATCAACTCATCCACCG
>JBGAOI010000077.1:12077-18466 GCA_044221885.1 Polyangium sp. (in: bacteria) | reverse complement strand
AGACATACAGTCGGCGCGACTTGTGAAACCGTCTCTTTCATCCGGGGCGTGTGTACGAGACGTACAGTCGGCGCGACTTGTGAAACAGTCTCTTTGACGGGACGCGTGTACGAGACGAACAGTCGGCGCGACTTGTGAAACCGTCTCTTTCATCCGGGGCGTGTCGATCCAACTGGCAACTACTCCCGCCCAAGCGCTTGCACGGGATCCAGCTTTGCGGCTTGGAACGCTGGGACGAACCCGAAGACCAGGCCGATCGTCGAGCTGGTCGTGAGCGCAATGATGAGCGCGGCAGGTGAAATCGTCATCTGCATCTCCAGCGCTTTGCCGATGCCTACCGTCGCGCCAAACGCGATGGTCGTTCCAGTCAAACCACCCACGGTTGTCAAGACCAACGCTTCCACCAGAAACTGCGTCAGGATGTCCGCTTCGCGCGCCCCGATGGCCATACGAATTCCAATCTCGCGCGTTCGTTCCGTCACGCTCACCAGCATGATGTTCATCACGCCGATACCTCCCACGATGAGCGACACGGCCGCGATGCCCACGAGCAGCATCGACAAACTCCCCGTGATCGACTCCTGAAGCTCTCGGATCTCCGCTTGGCTTCGGACGATGAAATCGTCTTCTTCGCCTTCCAAGATGCGATGACGCTGCCGCAAAATCGCTTCGGCTTGCTTCTTCGCCCGATCGGTTGTCTCGGCCGTCGTCGCGCTCATGAAAATGGCATCGGTATCGCCCGGACGAGCAAAACGAACGTGAGAACGCATCGTCGTGATGGGCATGACGACCACGTCGTCTTGACTTTGACCAAACGGCGACGGGCCTTTTTCTTCGAGCACACCGATGACGCGATACGGGTACTTGCCAATACGGAGCGTTCGATCGACAGGGTTTAACGTTCCAAACAGTTCCTTCGCCGTGTTCGCTCCGATGAGCACGACTTTCTCGGACACGTTCTCCGACGAAGGCGTCCACCCTTCCCCACGCGTGACGTTCCAGTTGCGCACATCGAGGTACGTGCTGCGCGATCCGATCACTTCAACTTTGACGTTTTTCCCTTCGTACACCGCTTGTGCGCTCGAACGGAGAAACGGCACGGCCGCCTTGATGCTCGTCGATTCACGTTCGAGCGCCTGACAATCCCCTTCGGACAGCTTCGATCCCGTCGTTGTCTTCGCCCCGGACGAACGCGACGACTGCGGAAAAACGATCAACGCATTCGATCCAAGACTCGAAATTTGTCCGCCGATTTTCGAACGCGCTCCATCTGCAAGAGCCGTCATCGTCACGACAGCCGCGATGCCAATCGTGATGCCGACGATCGTCAAACCCGCCCGGAGTTTGTTTCGTAAAACCGAACGGAAAGCGATCGCGATCGCGGACAAGAATCGAAAGAGCCAATTCATTCTTGCCTCAAGGCGACGATCGGATCGAGTCGCGACGCTCGTAGTGCCGGGAAAAACCCAAAAACCACACCGATGGTGGCGCTCGTTCCGATGGCCGCAATCACGGCGGGAATCGGCAGCGAAAGCGACCAATCGAGCACCTTGCCGAGCAACACGATGGAGCTCGCGCCAAGCAGCAAGCCGATGAATCCACCGATCATGCTGAGCACCACGGCCTCGACGAGAAACTGCGTGAGGATGTCCGCTCCAGACGCACCAATCGCCATGCGAATGCCGATCTCACGCGTTCGTTCTGTGACGCTGACGAGCATGATGTTCATGACGCCGATGCCCCCGACGAACAGCGAAATCGCGGCAATCGAAGACAACAACAAGGTCAACGTGATGGCGATGCCTTCGAACTGTTTGCGAATTTCCGACTGCGTTCGCACGCCAAAGTCCGGCTCGGCATCCGTTCCAATGCGATGACGCTGCCGTAAGATCGAATCGATCTGAGACACGGCACGATCGACGAGCTTCTCGTCTTTCGCCGACGCGATGAGCATCTGCACCCGCCCCGGAGGCGACCGTTGCACCCGCGCGCGATAACTCCCGATCGGCATGATCAACCGATCGTCTTGGTCTTCGCCAAACGGCGATTGTCCCTTCTCCGACAGCAGTCCAACGACGCGATACGGATAACGACCAATGCGAACGTACTGCCCGATGGGATCTTGTTTGCCGAAGAGTTTTTGTCGAACAACCTCGCCAATGACACACACCTTGGCTTTGAGCAGCTCTTCGGACTCCGTGAACATTCGGCCTTTGCCGATGGAAAAACCCCGCACATCGAGGTAACCGCGCGTCGTGCCCATCACCTGCGTAACGACGTTCTGGTCCTCCGAAATGACCTGCGCACCGCTCGAACTGAATGGCGCCACATCCGCGATGCTCGTCGCTTCCCGCACGATCGCGCGACCATCACTCTCCGTCAGACGATTGCCACTGTCCTTGCTCCGTACACCCGAGCTTTGTGTCGCTTGCGGCCAGATGAAGATGACGTTGGCACCCAGATTCGAGATGCGTCCGAGGATCTGCTGCTGCACGCCGGTACCAAGCGCCACGACGATCACGACCGCAGCAACGCCGATCAAGATGCCGAGCACGGTCAACGTGGACCGGAGTTTGGCGCGGACGATCGCCCGTAGCGCCAAACGAATCGCAGCAAGAATCGCCATCATGGCGCAGCCACCTGCTCATCGTCGACCGGCAAATTCGCCAGCGCCTCCGCCGCGTTTGTCGGATGCGCGTTGAGTTCGTCTCGCCGTACCTTTCCGTCACGCATCTCGATGACCCGACTGGCACACGCTGCGATGTCGTGTTCGTGGGTCACGAGCACGATGGTGATGCGTTGGGTGCGATTCAGGCGCTGGAGCAAATCGAGCACTTCGAGGCTCGTGCGTGTGTCGAGGTTTCCAGTGGGTTCGTCCGCGAGCAAAAGCGGAGGCTCGGTGACGAGCGCTCGGGCGATGGCAACGCGTTGTTGTTGGCCGCCGGAGAGCTGATTCGGCGTGTGATGGAGACGGCTACCAAGACCGACGGACTCGAGCGCCTGTTGGGCTCGACGGGCCCGTTCCGATGCGCCAACGCCTCGATACACGAGGGGCAATTCAACGTTTTCCTGCGCGCTCGTGCGCGGCAGCAAGTTGAAGCCTTGAAAGACAAACCCGATGAGGTGGTTGCGTACGACGGCTCGAGCGTCGTTGCTCCGCGCGCCGACTTCGATTCCATCGAGGATGTAGTTGCCGCGGGTAGGTCTGTCCAGACAACCGATGATGTTCATCATCGTGCTTTTGCCCGAACCACTTTGACCGATGATCGCGACAAACTCGCCTTTGTTGATGGTCAAACTCACGCTGCGCAAAGCACGCACAGTGACGGCTTCGGTGACGTAGTCCTTGCCGACTTGGTCCAGTTCGATGAGTGGCTCGCCGGATTCCATGACGCTCCCCTCAGAAGCTGCGACGTCGGCCGCCTGCTTCCTTCATGGCTTCGTCGGTTTCATCCGTCACGATCTCGGCCGCACCAAGATCCGTGAGCAACACCGTGTTCACTCCGTCCGTGATCCCAATGTCGACCTCTTTCATCTCGATTTTTTCTTCACCGGGCTTCGAGTTCGTCAGGACATACACGCGACCTTTGCCCGGCGCGAGTCGCGGGAGCGGGTCTTGCGGAATGGGTTTTCCGTCTTTGTCTTTGGGCGGTGTGGGCTTGAAACGCAGGGCCGCATTGGGCAAACGCTTGGCACCTTTGGCATCGGCCGAATGAATCGTGGCCGTGGCCGTCATGCCCGGACGAAGCTTGAGATCCGGGTTTTCCACTTCGATCACCGCGGCGTACGTCACGACGCCCGATGTATTGACTGGGCTGTAGCGAACTTGACTGACGACGCCTTGAAAGGTTTCTCCAGGAAACGCATCGACACGAATGTCAGCCTTCATCGCTTCTTTCAAGCGCCCGACGTCCGCTTCGTCGATGTCCGCAAGCACGCGCATTTTCCGCAAATCTTGCGCAATGACGAACAACGTGGGCGTTTGAAAACTGGCCGCAACCGTTTGTCCCGGATCAATCGCGCGGTTGATCACGATCCCATCGATGGGCGAATAAATCTTCGTGAACGCGTAATTTGTCCGAGCAGAACGAAGCGTCGCGCTGATTTGCGACACTTGCGCTTTCGACGACGAGACATCGGCGATCGCCACGTCGTAATTGCCTTGCGCCGAATCCAATTCTTGTTGCGAACCGACGCCTTCTTGAAACACGCGACGTGCCCTCTCGAGCCGGATACGCGCCGTTTCCAAGTTGGCTTCCGCCCGCTTCACGCTTGCGGCTGCGGCGGCAATACGCGCTTGGTTCTCATCGATTTGAGCACCAATCAATTGCGGATCGATCTCAGCGAGAAGGTCGCCCGCTTTGACTTGCGTGTTGAAGTCGACGTGGACTTTCGTGATGCGACCTGAGACTTGAGCGCCGATTTGAACTTCGGTCACGGGTTTGACTTGACCGGTCGATTGGATCGTTTCGAGAACATCCCCGGTGTTGACGGTTGTGCTGACGTAACGCGCGGCCGGCGGGGGTTTGTTCTTCTTTGCCCAGAAAACACCGCCTCCGATGAGGGCGCCGAGAACGAGCAAAACGATCACGCGCCGCAACCACAAACCTTTGCCTTCGACACGGGAAAGCGTCTTTTGCAGCTCGGGCCTTCCCGCTGCCTCCTTGGGGTTGTCCTTGCCGCGTGTTGGGGACGGTTGGATCAGTTCCTTGGATCCAAGGCTCGAGTCGGGATTGGCCATGACGGACGGCTAGATAGCACGCTCCTCGAACAACTCACGTCCTGAGGCTTGAAGACGGGGCAGGAGCATGGCAGATGGTCGAGCCTCATGTCCGCCCTCGCGATCGGTCCCGACACCCACGTGACTCTGACGTACGTCCTTTTTGATGAGGACGGAGATACGGCAGATCGCGCAACAACCACCGAACCTTTGCAATACATCCACGGATACGCGCAGATCATTCCGGGGCTGGAGCGAGGCGTAACGGGGATGCATGCCGGAGAACGCCGGGAATTCACGGTGCAGCCAGACGATGCGTTTGGCGAACATGATGAAGAAGGCGTCTTCGAGGTCGACAAGGCGGACTTCGAAGGGAGCGAGGATGTTGCCCTTGGCGATGAATTCGTCGCACAAGGTCCTGACGGCAACACGATGGCGATGCGCGTCATCGAGGTGCTTCCGGACGCATTCGTGGTGGACACGAATCATCCTCTTGCGGGACAAACCGTACGATTTCAGGTCGAAGTCAGCGAAGTGCGAACGGCAACGGAAGCAGAAATCGCCGGCGCACAGCAAGATCTCGAACGACGAGCCGCTGCCGCTCATGAACATGGCGAAGGCGGATGCTGCGACCACGATCATGATCACGACCATGCCCACGACCATTCTCACGACCCTTCCCCCCAGCTTGTGCAGCTTTCGCGTAAGCAATAAACCGCGCGGTTCGTGAATCGTTTTACCAAGGGAGATACGACAAACCGATGAGCACCTCCGATCGAGGATACTTCGCCCCCCTGAGCCACGATCTCCGCGTTCGTGAGCGTTTGATTTCGGCTGGCATCATTTCGCAAGCCGAAATCGAGCAATACCTGGCCAATTTGCCCGACAACGAGGGCAACAGCGAATCGCTGGGCATTGGTCAACCCGCGCTCAACACACCGCAACCACCGGCTCCGCCCGCGCCAGCACCGATTCGCGTCTCCCCGCCGATCCACACGTCTTCGACGTCGGCAGATCTCGACGACGACGACGATGATGATGATGACGACGACGACGAAGAGGCTGATGAAGTTGCCGCCGCACCCGCGGAAGAGCATGCGGCCCCGACGAACACGATCGCCGTGGGTGAACCGACGCCTGGTTTGCCTGTCGAAACCCGAGAAGCCGTCGAAGCTCGGAAGGATGCTGAAGCGGAAGCAGCAACGGAAGCGCCTGTTGAAGCCGCCGAAGCAGCACCGACCGAAGAGCCTGCCAAAACTGACGGTGGAGCCGAAGCAGCACCGGCCCCAGAAGCCGCAAGTGCCACGACCGAGGAGCAGGTGGGGTGAGCGCTCAGGACAAACCCCAGGTCGACATGCTGAAGCTCGATTTTTCGATCTTCATCATGTCGCTGATCGAGTCGGCACAGATGCATCTTGGGGAAGTCCCTGGTCCAGACGGACACGTGGAACGCAACCTCCTGCTCGCCCAGCACAACATCGAGCTCTTGGCGCTCCTCGAAGAGAAAACCAAGGGCAACCTCACGGGTGCTGAGGAGAGCTTGCTCATGCGGGCCCTCGAGGAACTGCGCCAACGCTTTGCTGAAGCGTCGAAGGAAACGTGATCGCGCGGGCGTCATTCTCGCGGCTTTTGGCCGTCTCGTTGAGCGCGCTCTCGATGCTCGGGGGCT
>JBGAOI010000077.1:0-12067 GCA_044221885.1 Polyangium sp. (in: bacteria) | reverse complement strand
GGAAAAGCGCCGGTTCGTCTTCGAGTTCACCTGCCCCGAGCGCTAGCGCTCTCACGCACATCCCTCCCACATCCATTCCTGTCCCGTCCGCAGTCGTTCAGATACCGCCGCAAGAGCCTCCCGCTATTTTGGGCTCAAACGGATACCCGCTCTCGTTTGCGCCTCTGGCCAAGCAGGCAGACCCTGCTGTTGCCACGGTCAAAGCTCGAGCGGTGCACCAAGGTTCGTCCGGGCGACGACGCGTGCAAGAAGGCTTGGGAACAGCGTTCGTTTACGACCCCAAAGGGTACATGTTGACGAACAACCACGTCATCGAAGAGGCGACGGACATTCAAGTTGGGTTTGTCGACGGACGCGAACTCAAAGCGTCGGTTGTTGGTCGAGACAAACAAACCGATTTGGCTGTTTTGAAAGTCGAAGAAGAAGGCTTGGCGTCGCTACCGCTTGGCGATTCGGATCGGATCGAAGTGGGTGATTGGGTGGTGGCGATTGGCAATCCGTACGGTTTGTCGCACACGGTATCGGCCGGGATCTTGTCGGCGAAGGGTCGAACGAAGGACGACGTGAAGGGTCTGGATCCATCGGGTTACTTCAACTTCTTGCAGACGGACGCGAGCATCAACCCTGGCAATTCCGGAGGACCGCTGCTCGATGTGCAGGGTCAGGTTGTCGGGATAAACTCGGCGATTCGAGCTGGGGCGAACAGCATCGGGTTTGCCATTCCGATCAACATGGTGAAGCAGCTTTTGCCAATGTTGCTCCAAGACGGGAAGATTTCGCGCAGCGCGATTGGGATTGAGGTGGGAGCGCTCAACAACATCGAAGCTGGGCGGCTCAAACGTCCGGATCGCAAAGGAGCCTGGGTCTTTAGTGTTCGTCGTGGCGGACCAGCGGACAAAGCAGGCATTGCGGCGGATGACGTGATCATCGAGTTTGACGGGAAAACCATTTCGGATCCAAACGAATTGCGTTGGCATGCAAGCATCGCCGGCGTGAACAAGACGGTCACGGTGCGCATCGCCCGACTCGAACGAGTTTTCGACGTACGCGTCACGCTCGGGAACCTCGATGCGCTCACGGCGGAATCACAGAACGACGAGGCGAATGGTAATTGATCCGAGGGTTGAGCCAGTTGGGCAGCGACTCGCAGATGGCGCTCTTCGCCCCAAACTCCAGCTTGAACATTTGGGGCTTCGAGTCGCCTTCGGCGCGAGGTGCGTGCTGCGTCCTTTCAGCCCGTCCGTTGATCGCCTAGACTAGAGGTTCGACGTGTCCTCCATCCCGACCACAGCGGATGAACCTCATCGGCACGAGGTTGCCGACACGGCCGAGGAGCGTCCGGACGCTGACCTCGATGCATTGCCTGATGCATTACCCGAGGACTTACCGGACGACGCAGCTCCCCTTCCCGACGCCGCGATCGAACGTCTCGCTCCAGTGAATAGGCCCTTCGGGCGGGCGTCCAACAACGAGGCCCGAAGACGGGAAGCAGAGGAAGATCGTGAGTTCATTCTTCGGGCACAAAAAGGCGATCAGGCGGCGTTTCGACGACTTGTCGAACGTCACCAGCGCCGAGCCTTCGCGATTGCCATGGGGCTTGTTCGCGATGAAAACGATGCCCGGGAACTTGTTCAGGATGCTTTCTTACGCGTCTACCGCAACCTCAATTCGTTTCAGGGCGGTTCCTCGTTCTTCACATGGCTCTATCGGATCGTCACCAATCTCGCGATTGACCTCATGCGCAAGCCCGGCCGGCGAGATGTCGAGCTTGTGGATGGTCAGGCGGTCCCCGAAGAAGCAGCGGATTTCCCGCTCGTATCTCGCATTGACGGCGCAGACCCCATCGATGTCATGCGTCGTCGTGAAATCGCGACTCGTATCCAAGCCGCGCTCGAAGCTCTCCCCCCCTATCACCGAGGCGTCATTTTGATGCGTGAGGTTGAAGGTATGTCGTACGAAGAAATGGCTGTCGCCATGAACGTCTCGAAAGGAACGATCATGAGTCGGCTGTTCCATGCACGACAAAAGCTTCAGCGTGCTTTGGCGGATTGTTATGCCGAAGAAGGGCGTTCACGAAGCGCCGTCGAAGAATCAGTCGAGCCTGAGGAGGCGCCGTGACGACGAAAAGCATGAACGGAACAGCCCACGAACGACACGTCGAGAACAACATCTCAGACCTCGATCTGATGCTTTATCTCGATGGTGAACTCAGCGCCGAACGTCACGAAGAGGTTCGTCGCGCCGTAACCCACGACAAAGTACTTCGAAACAAACTCACCGCCCTCGAAGTTTCCTCTTCTGTCGTTCGTGAACGAGCGCTCGATGCTGCGGCAAACATCGATTTTGCCGATGCCGTGATGGCGCGAATCTTGGCCAGTGATGCCGTCGTCGCCCTCGATGCACGAGATGCAGCGCCCGAGACAAACAAGACGTCCGAGGACAAACCTACACCGGTTCGTTTGGAAAAACTCGGCGCACCAGCCAAGGCATCGAACGACAATTCGCGAAAAGCCTTTGGCTTCGTGGCTTTGGCCGTCGCCGCCGCTGCGAGCTTCATGATTTGGGGGCGTTTGGCGCCGAATCCTGGAGCCATGCCGCACGAGCCCATCGCAATGGTGACGACGCCAGAAGTCGCTCGTCCCACGCCACCCGTGGAAATGCCTGCTGCACCTGCAAATGAAGCGGAAGCGGAAACCACGGAGGATCAGGAAATGGGCGTCGAAGTTGCCGCGGTTGATTTCGGTTCGAAAGTTGGAACGATTTTTTATGTGCCGACCGAAGCAGCAACTTCGAAGCACACCACCACAGTCGTGTGGCTGACTGACCCCGATGGAGAAGAAAAATGAGACTCCCGCTTGTTGGTATTTTCTTAGCTGCCGGGGTTTCACTCGCCCCGATCCCCTCCGTCGCACTTGCCGACCAACCTGCGGCAACGGCCCAAGCCGAACCCACGGTCAACGCTGAGTTCATCGTTTTGCACGGGACAAACGATGGCACGGGTATCGATGCCAAAATCGGCAAAATGCCCGAACTGACGAAACCGCCGTTCTCATCGTACAACAGCTACAAACTGCTGGAAAAGTCGGCATCTCCCGCATCGAAATCAAAACCTTCGACCACCAAACTTCCGAACGGCGCTTTGCTCAAGGTGACGTTGAAGGACACCATCGAGCCCAAGAAAAAGGGCGAGTCGAAGCGCTACGTGATGAGCGCGAGCATTCAGAAACCAGGCGGAAACTCGTTCCTGCCCATGCTCGAAGTCAACGCCAAAGCAGGCGAAACGTTCTTTGTT
Organism: Polyangium sp. (in: bacteria); assembly: GCA_044221885.1. GTDB lineage: Bacteria > Myxococcota_A > Polyangia > Polyangiales > Polyangiaceae > Polyangium. Next base: position 8,775 of record JBGAOI010000077.1, on the reverse strand, counting down.
GCGGGTCCAAGCTACAAGGGCGGCATCTTGGTCATCGCGATCAAGGTCGCCCCGTAAACCTCACGTCGTTGTAAATCTCGAGCATGCGCGCGCTTTCCCCTGTCCTGATCGCGTTTGTCTCGGGCATGTTTTTCTTGGCTTGCGGTGGCGAAAAAGCTCCAGTTCGTCCCAAGATACCGCTTGCGCCCCTGACAAACCCCGGCACCATGACGTATCGCTTGCCCGTCAACGGCAACTGGCGCGTATACCGCACGCATTACGGCTCGCGCGGAGATCAAGCCTACGCCCTCGACTTGGTCCTCGATGCTCCCACAGGTATGCGTGGTGTCCTTCAGAACAACGCGGATTTCCCTTCCTACAACCAGCCCATCGTTGCCGATGCACCTGGCGTGATCGTCATCGCGGCCGATGGCATTCCAGATCAGCCGCCTGGCGTCGTGAATCGATACGACATGCATGGCAATTACGTCATCATCGATCATCAAAATGGCGAGTTCTCCCTGTTCGCTCACTTCATCCCCGGATCGTTGAAGGTTCGTCCGGGCATGACCGTCGCCGCAGGCACCGAACTCGGCCGTTGCGGAAACTCGGGTCACACCACCATGCCCCACCTGCATTGGCAGGTCATGAACAGTGCGCACGCATCCGGCGCTGTTGGCATCCCGCCTCGATACGCCCCCTACGAACGCAACGGCGCCATGACGACACAATTGCCCGACAAAGGTGATCACATCGTCGCGCGTTAGTCCGTTGCCGTAGCAAGTTCGCCCTGACGAACATCCATCGGCAGGTCGACTTCAAACACGGCTCCTTGGTTTGTCTGAGCGTACGCACGAATGTGACCACCATGTGCAGTCACGATGCTCCGCACGATGCTGAGCCCCAAGCCTGTGCCCAAACCTTCGGGTTTTGTCGTGAAATACGGCTCGAAGATCTTCTCGAGATGATCAGGCGCGATACCGTGCCCTTCGTCTTCAACGCGTACACGCACGGTGGATTCGCCAGGCACGACACTGGTTTGGATGGTCAAACGTCCTCCATGTTCACGCATCGCATGCGCGGCATTCGTGAACAAGTTGACGAAGATCTGCGTGAGTTGATCAGGAATGCCCCGCACAGCAGGCACATCGCCAAAAGCTCGCTGCACAGTCACGTCGAAGTCGTCGAGCACGTAGTCGCAAAACACGAGCGCCTGTTCGATGACATCGTGAATCGCGACAGCCGACGCAACCGCGTGCCTCGGACGGGCATACGCCAAGAGATCCCGCGTGAATCCGTGGATCCGTTCCGCGGCTTGCCGCAAGCGCCCCAAACGTTCGACGTCGGCCGGATCCACGCCCGAGCGCATGGCCTTCTGATGAAGGTAATCCGAATACGCCAAGACAGACGTCAACGGACTGTTCAACTCATGCACGATGTCCGCTGCGATCTGACCAAAAGACGCAAGTCGTGTGGTGTGGACAAACTTCGCGTCGATGTCGTGCAGTCGCGCGCGCTTGAGGTGCACGTCCGCATGGGTTTGTGCCCGACGTACCACCGACGCGATCGTCATGCCCAACCTGTCGAGAAATGATTCCAACGACGACTCAGGAAATAGAAGCGCTCGATCCGTAGCCGCGAGATGCAACGTCGACCCGTTTGTCTCTGCAAGACTCACGATTCGTTCGTGCTCCAAGTTTTGGAAGAGTCGTTCCGCGTCTCGTGGTGCTGATTTTTCTCGACAAACGATCTTCACCGTCCCGTTCGGCAGAACGAGGCGCACGCCCATCACCACATGAGGCAATCCATCCGCAGCAATCGCCAGCAGTTGCTCGACGACAGGCGATGGATCCGTGGAGGCGGATGTGTCGCACGACGCCACGAGCAACCGGTCGAGGAGATCGGCGGATGCAGTCATGAGTCAGGAGAATAGATCGCCTTGGGGCGTGTTTTTCGTCGGCATGGTGCGCCCAAGATGCTCGTACGCCTTGCGCGTCGCGATACGCCCTCGTGGGGTTCGTCCAAGAAAACCCTGCTGCAAGAGGTATGGCTCGTAAACGTCTTCGATCGTGTCCCGTGGTTCGCTCAACGCCGCTGCGATCGTGTCGATACCGACCGGACCTCCGTCGTAGTGCTCGATGATCACCATCAACAGCCGCCGGTCCATTTCATCCAAGCCGGCGGTGTCAATTTCGAGGCGATCGGCCGTGATGTTGGCGATCTGGGCGTTGATGCATCCGGTACCGAGGATCTCGGCAAAGTCACGCGCACGCCGCAAAAGACGATTGGCAACGCGCGGTGTACCTCGGGCTCGAGCCGCAAGTGCGCGGGCGCCTTCGGGTTCGATCGGTACGTCGATGAGTCGAGCGCTGCGCGTGATGATGCGTTCGAGATCTTCGACCGGGTAATAATCGAGGCGTACGACGTAACCAAAGCGCGACAACAAAGGTGCTGTGAGAAGACCTGTACGGGTCGTCGCGCCGATGAGCGTAAATGGTTTGAGCGCCAACTGAATGGTCGTCGCGTAGGGACCATCGCCCGTCATGATGTCGATCTTGAAAGCTTCGATCGCTGGATAAAGGCTCTCTTCGACGGCCGGTGTGAGCCGATGAATTTCGTCGATGAAGAGCACGTCTCGAGCTTCGAGTTTCGTCAAGAGACCAGCAAGTGCACCTTTGTGTTCGATCGCCGGACCGCTCGTAGAATGCATCGTGACGCCCATTTCCCGGGCGACGATGTGCGCGAGCGTGGTTTTTCCAAGACCCGGAGGTCCGCAAAACAGCGTGTGATCAACAGGTTCACGCCGACGCTTGGCGGCCTCGACGAAGACCTTCAAGTTTTGACGATGTTTGTCTTGACCGACATATTCGTCGAGTGAATCGGGCCGAAAGAGCCGATCGAAACGGTCATCGTCCTCGACGGCCGCCGGAGTGATCACACGCTCGGACATGTTCGAGGACGTAGCTCGTACGCTGGACGAAGGGAAGTCGGGCGCGGGTGAACGATCAACCGAGGGCGGGTTTGGAGGAAAGCTGCGGCCTTCGTCCCGGGATGACGAGAGGCAGCGTGCATTGTACGACGGGAACGCCGTCGGCCTTGCCTTCGACGGTCACTGAGCCGCCATGCAGTTCGATGATCGAGCGAGCGAGGCTCAAGCCGAGCGTGAGGCTTCGACCGCGCGAGGTAGCGCGTCGCGCGAAAAGAGCTTCGACTTCGGCAGGTGTGGTGTTGCGTCCGCCAAGTTCGACGTCGATGCGCAATCCAGGTTCGGGACCTGTGGGACGCGTGGCCCGTACACGAACGCCACCTGTCGACGCGTCGGTCGACGACGTGCGCATCGCGTGGCCGATGATGAGGCCGAATGCACGTGCGGCATACGCCAGATCGATCGGGATCTCGGGCAAACCTTCCGCAATTTCGACGACGGCTTCATGTTGCGCATCGGGCGCTAGATCGCGTGCACGACGCACCGCTTCGGTGACGAATTGGGCCACGGGAACCGGACGCGGCAACAAAGTGAGTTGTCCAGCTTCGACACGCGCCGTGTCCAAAATCGATTCGATGAGCCCAAGCAACTCGCGACCTCGATTCTCGATGAGAGCCAAGCTTTCGCGCTGATTGGACGTGAGTTCTTCTCGACCAACCAGTTCGGCAAACCCCAAAATAGCGTTGAGTGGACTCTTGAGATCGTGACTCACGCTAGCGAAGAGCAACCCGCGCGTTCGTTGTGCTGCTTCTTGAACTTCGAGCGCGCGTTCTTGAGCTCCGGCGAAGATACGAAAACGTTCGGCCAGCACTTCGATGGCTCGGCCAAGGTTCGCAACGAGGCTGAAACGAACGGGGCGAGCGATGCGGGTTTCACCACGAAGAACACTTTCTGTACCAAGCAAACGCACGCGATGGGTGGCGAGCAAAAGGTCTTCGGACAAAGCGCGACCAACGAGCGCGCCCATGATCGCGGCGAGAATGCCAAACGCGAGCGCTACGACGACACCTTCCGTCGTGATGGTTGGATCCAAATCCGCCGTGAAACGCACATCGGCCTGACCGGCTTCGAGCGGCAGGTTCAGCAGCAGTTCGCCATCGGTTTCACGCGTAAAACTCGACTCGCCATCACGACGTGGTCCGGTGATTCGTCCCAAGAATCCATGTTGGGCTGCCGCAGCAACGGCGTCTTCGATGATGTCTTTCTTCCCGTGTGTCGCTCCCGGATCGAGGGCGATACGAGCAACGAGTGCGGCAGTTGCTTTGCGACTCTGTTCGAGCAGCGTGCGCATGTGTGCGTGCGTGATGAGCACGGTACCCACACCCACGAGGGCAACAGGCGCGACGACGGCGAGGAGAAACTTCTGCAACAAACGTCGCCGTGGAATCTGATGCAATTCTTGGGATTCGAGGACGCTGGTGACAGGTTCGATCGGACCAACATCGAGCACACGAACCGTCGCCGTTCGAATGAGGATGTAGTGGATGAGCGACGAGGCGCCGAGGATCGTGATCGCCAAGATGAACAAACTGATGGCGCGACCCTGATCGAGTTTTTCCGGACGCATCGGCGGGACGAGACCACACGCTTGAACGATGCAACTGAAGGCATAGAAACGCAGCGTGAGGGCACTAGGCAAACCCACGAGGCTCCGAATTTCTTGCGTCGTGATCGAAGGGTTGGGCGCGGTCGATGCGTTGCCAAACAGCGATCGGTGTTTACGAAGGCGCAGTAACGAGGCGAGTGTGCTGATGAGAATCGTCAAGGCCGCAAGTTCGACCCCGAGCACGAGAACGCTGTTGGTCGTGTTGCGATCGAGCACGAGCAACGTGGGAGCAAGCAGCGCGATGGCGGCGTGACCGCCAAGGCCCGTCAAGAGCTGACGCACGAGTACGTCGCGGTAAAACGAACGCGCTGACAACGTCATCCGCGCACCTCCAGGGGTACGTCATTCCGCAACGCTGGCGGGTATGATTCCAAGTCCCGGGAGTCAGGCGGAAGCGCACCATCAGGAACTTGCGCCACATCACAACGCGGCAACGTCACCGTGAATGTCGAGCCTCGGTCCATCTCGCTGGTCACGTCGATGGTGCCTCCATGCATCAAGACGAGTCGTTTCGTGAGGGCCAAACCAAGACCAGTTCCACCGCGCGAACGAGCATCACCGAGCTGCCGATATTCTTCGAAAATCGCTGCGGTTTGTTCGCGTGGAATACCTGGCCCCGTGTCTTTGACGGTGAGCACGACAAACGATCCGCGCTCGTCGATACGCACGGTCACCGAACCACGCATCGTGAACTTCGTCGCGTTTGAAACAAGGTTCGTCAAAATTTGACGCACGCGTCGTTTGTCCGCGAACGCATACAACCCTGTTTTTCCTTCCACATCGAGCGTGAGCGGCTTGTTGGCGACGGTCGCTGTTGCCTCCCGAACCACTTCTTCCGCAACTTGGTGAACGTTCACGGGGCTTCGTGAGAGCTGCAACGTTCCCGTTTCGAGAGCCGACAGCTCGAGAATGTCATCGATGAGTTGCCGAAGGTGTTCACCGCTCGTTCGTATGACCTCCAACGATTCACGCGCGTCATCGCTGAGTGGACCGTCGACTTCACTTTCGAGGATGTGGGCAAACCCCAAAATGGCGTTGAGTGGCGTGCGCAGTTCGTGACTCAAACCGGCCAGAAACGCCGAGCGTTCTTTGTCCATGTCGGTGGCTTGCGCCAAGTCCGCTCGGTAGGTGCGTTCCGCCGCGGCAAACCTCGTCATGAGCACGTTGAAGGCAGCGGTCAACACGCCGACTTGATCGAGCGAACGAATGGGAATTTGTTGACCCGTTGGAGCAGCGTCGGGCCGCGCCATGTCGACGATACGATCCCGTACGAAATCGACGTCGTTGTGCACTTGCTTCGTGAAGGCGTGAGCCACACCAATCGCGACGCCGACCAGGATCACGGTGAGTGCGGCAACGGCGTTGAGAAGACGCACGGACCCCGGTGGCGGGCTTGGTGCCGCGACAAACGCGATCACGAAAATCGTCTGCTGTGGAGGATCGAGTGCGTGTACGGCAAAACGAACACGACCCAGGGCCATGCGCGTTTGACCACTGCCAGCCTGCAACAATCGTTGAACCTCGGTCTTGCTTGGAGCGCCGTAACTTTCGTCGACGAGAATCTGTCCGCTTTGTTCGACAACGAGCAGCTCCATGCCGCTCCCGCGCACTGCGCGTGCGGCGACTTCAGCCTGCTCTTCGATGCTCAAGCCACGCAACCGCACGGACAGGGTCGCAACGATCGCGTTCGCGCGAAGAGCAGCAGCGTCATCGGTCAACCGTGCGAGTTGCCGAATACCGATGAGCGCAATGGCAAACGCGGTCGCAATACCGATGATGAGCACCATCGTCGGCGCTACAGGCAGGAGCGGAAGGCCCCCGCGAAACAGTCGAAACGAACCACGTCGCACGTTGGTACGTAGAAGGATGCTCCGAATCGCGACGTCTCCCAACGAAGATCAGCCGCGACGCATCAACGTCTGCAACTGACCGACGCCAAACGACGATGGTTCACGTGGTGCGCGGATCCGTTGCCAGGAGCGCAAAAACGCCATGATCGAGCCATCGACCATCGACCCATTCGGCTTGTCGCGCGATGCCTTCGAAGCGGAACCCCAAACGACTGATGACGCGTAGCGACGCATGGTTGTCGGTCGCTGCGGCAACGCGGATGCGATGAGCGCCCATGTAGCGAAAAGCAAATTCGATTGCTGCGCGGGCAGCTTCGGTCATCAAGCCACGGCGCATGCCATCGCGACGCAACCAATACCCAAGGTCGCACTGGCGATGGATGTGCACACAGGATTCGAGGCCCACGACTCCGACAAACGTGCGTCCAGCGCGTTCACGAATGGAAAAACGTAACGCGCGCCCGTAGTCCCAATCGGCCACACACGCTTCGGCAAACCGCACCGTGGATGTCGGCTCCGTATAAAACGGGACCCAAGGGAGCCACTTTTGAAGCAGGGCTCGCGAGCTCTGTACGGCAAGCCAAACCTCTTGGGCGTCCGCGAGATCAACGGGCGCGAGTATGAGCCGTTCGGTTTCGATCGGACGCGCGTGGAGGTCTGCACGCGGCGGAAAGACGAGGTTGCTGTTCACTGACAAAGGAAGCGACCGACGTAGGGCTCGAGCAATCCTGCTTCGTAGTCGAGCCACGACAAATACCACTCGCCGGGGGTTTTTCCGGGTACGAGGGCTGCAGGAGGTTGAGTGCCACTGATGCGACCAACTTTTGCCGACGCGCCAACCTTCGCGCGTGTGATTGGCGCCGTCATGATCGCGCCTTTTTCGTACCAAACGACGCGCGCGTTTCCGGCATCGTCGAAGGCCACGGTGGGGTGACCACCGGCACGGCTGAACTTGTCCCGCCACAACGGTTGTGCCGTTGCAGGATCAATCGCCGCAGCGGATACACCGCCCATCGTTTCGACGTCCCACACGAGGAAGCAGCCTTCTTTGCCGCATGCGATCGAGGTCGTATCCCCACGAATCTTGTCGGTGTTGACCACGACGAGTTCCCCGATGTGGTGATCTGCGAGGTCGCCTTTCTTGCGCGCATCGACACCTTTGTCGAAGTTCGCGAGCGGGATGCGCATTCGGTAAATCACCTGCTGCGGCGAGCGTTCCAAGCGGAACGTGATTTGTGCAGCATCGCCGGCGACCGCAACAACGGGCACACGCACTCGCGGCTTTTGCAACCCAGTGGCCGCAAAATCCGTCGCGCGAATCGGTTCGCCCAAGGGCTCGAGCTTCGCGGACAAACGCCGCACGAAAAGTTCTTCACTGCCGTTGTCGAGCTCGGATGCCCAGACGACCACATACGTTCCGTCTGCGGCTCGCGCGATCGACGCGCCTGAACTTGGTGCTTTGAGCGGCGCGATCTTCACCATCGGACTGCCAATCGTCCCATCCGCGGCGATCGATCGAACATGCACTCCCGCGTTCGCGCCTTTTCCGTCCGTGTACAGGATCGGCAAGTCCGAATCGTACGACATGAGTACGGGAAGACGAACGCTGCCTCCCTCGGGCGTGATGTCGACGGGGTCCGCAAGCGTCCGGAGCGAATCATCGAGCACAGCAGCAAATGCGTGCTCAGGGCCTTCATGCGTGTCGGTCCACGTCACGACCGGACCGTTTGCACCCAAAGCAATGAAGGGACGTCCACCACTCACCCGTTTGGGAACAAGTGTTTGGAGGTCATACGTTCGCGGTCGACCCAGACCCGTCACCGAACAGGTTGACTTTGCGGCGTCGGCGTTGATGGCCACTTGGACCTGATCGAGCATCGTCCGCGGCACGCCATGGCCGCCTTTGTCGAAGGCTTCTTTCAGCGCCTTGAACGCACCGCGATGATCGTTCGCCTTGAGTTTGTCTTGTGCTTCCGACACCGACGTTCGCCACGGCAGCAGTGGTGCGGCAGGTTGCTCTGGCGGCGGTTTTGCGCTTGGTGTCGCAGAGGCTGATGGTGGTGCACTGACCACAGGAGCCGACGCGGATGGCGTTCCTACAGGCGTTTTTTGATCGCCGCGGATCTTCGTCCACACGAACACGCCGCCCCCGCCAAAGGCCACTGCCAGCACCGCAACGAGAGCAATCGTACCTGCGCGCGAAGGTTTGTCTTGCTCAGGACTGCTCCGTTGAGGCTCAGGGGTAGGGCCGCGTGGAGGCGCTTCGAACGTCGCAGTCGAACCTCGTGGAACACCTTGCGAAGGAGGAGCAGCTTGAGCGTCTCCCGCCTTGCCACTCACCGGAGGAGGCGGCG
>JBGAOI010000779.1:0-3884 GCA_044221885.1 Polyangium sp. (in: bacteria) | reverse complement strand
TTTGGTACAAGAGACGTGTTGCTTCGATGCGAATGGCCATCTCGGCAATCATCCACTGGATGAGCTGGTGATTGGCGATGGCCGTACCGAATGTTTTGCGCTCTTTCGCGTACGCCACGCATTCATCGAGGCACCGGCGCATGAGGCCCGTGGCGGCAGCGCTGATGTCCGGACGCGTCTGGTTGAACGTCTCCATCGCGAGCTTGAAGCCCTTACCTTCCGGCGCCAAAAGGTTTGCCTTGGGAACGACGACTTCGTCGAGAAAAACCTGCGCCGTGTCGCTCGCACGCTGGCCAAGTTTGTCCTCTTTTTTGCCAACGCGCAGGCCGGGAGATTCGCGATCGACGATGAATGCGGCAATGCCTTTGTGTCGCAAATCCGGATTGCTCGTCGCGAAAATCACGTAGAAGTTCGCGTACGTCGCGTTCGTGATCCAGCACTTCTGACCGTTCAAAACGTAGTCGTCACCGTGCTGGGTAAAACGCGTCTTGATGCCCGCAACGTCACTGCCCGCATCCGGTTCGCTCGTGGCGTAGCTAGCCATGATGGGTTCGGCGAGCAGCTTACCGAAGTACTTCTTCTTCTGTTCTTCGGAGCCTCCAAGCTTGATGGGCGTGAGCGCCAAACCATTGGCCAGAAAGCTCGTTTCGAGGCCGGTGCATCCGTAGGCAAACTCTTCGCACATGAGCGTGTTTTCGAATTCGCCCATGCCTGCCCCACCATACTCGGTGGGAATCGTCGGATTGATGAGACCGAGGTCCCATGCGTCCCGAAAAACATCCATCGGAAAACGTGATTCGCGATCACATTCGGCTGCGATGGGAATGATGCGTTCCTTGGTAAAACGACGAACGGTGTCGATGAGGCTCTTGTGTTCCTCGGACAACGAGAAATCGACCACGGCTTACTCCTTCATCCTACTCCTGCGCTTGTCCATCTCGGCTCGAACTGCACGTGCACCGAGCGTGTAGCCGATCACGAGCCCCAGCAGCAGGACGCTGGGGATGAATATGACGTGCTCGGGCGTGATCTGCGTGATGTCGCTCATTTCGCGCTGCCTCGATCGCGGGCTTTGGCAAGGGCGCTATCGAGGGAAGTGATGCGAGCGTCGATGCGCTTCTGCCGACGGAACATCGAGATGACGAAGATCAGAGTGAAGATCCAGATGCCCGCATACGCTTCGACGAGGAGTTTTTCGCCGCTTTGCATTTGCGTGCCGCCTTCGACCGCACGAAACGTGGTCGCGCGATCGTCGGATGTTTTGGGTGCGGCAGATGGGGCTGATTCGGGGGCTTGGTACTTGTTGCCCGCTGCTTGATCTTGCATCGCGACTATTCCTCACCGAGTCCGAGCTCGAGTGCTTCTTCTTCCAACTCTTGCAGGCGGTTTTTGGACACTTCAAGGCGATAACGCGACCAGAGCAAAACCGCCGACAACAAGATGAACGCGACAAACCCAAGGCTCAACGCGAGCTTCATGTCGGGATGTTTGAGGCCACCGCCACCGGTCGAGATCACTTTGGGGTGATTACCGCCCCATTTTTGCACCGAGTAATGAATGATGGGCAGGTTTGCCGCGCCAAGCACTCCAAGCGCTGCGGCAAACTTGCGCTCCGCATCGCCATCGCCCGCAAAGGATCGCAACACGACGTACGCGACGTAGATGAGAATGCTGAGCAGCGAGGTGGTGAGTCGTGGATCCCACGTCCAATAGACGCCCCACGCTTTCGCGCCCCAGAGCGGACCCGACAAGAGCACCATCATGCCCATCAACACGGCGACTTCCGCGCCAGAACGAGCCAGTGCGTCCCAATTCCGTGTGCCTCGAGCAAGGTAGCCTGCGGATCCAATGAAGCAGGCGGTCGCGCCGAGATACATCGATACGGCGGCTGGCACGTGAAAGTAGAAAATCTTCTGGACAATCCCCATCGTGGCTTCGACCGGAGCCACAAAGAAGATCACGTGTATGGTAATGACGAAACAGACGACGGCTGAGCCCGCCAAGGCATAAAACACGAGCTCGCTCACGTTCATCGAACCGCTAGGAGCCAAAGATTGAGGCGCTGCAGGGTCTTTCGTCGCCATGTCCTGGGGCACGGTAGTGCCTACCTACGCGACGTTCAAGCGACGTGCAGTCGAAAGTATCGCTCGCTCGGGAGCTGATCTAGACTGCCCACTCTCTCACGATTCCAATGGCTGACTCCGTGCACGAACAAGCACATGAAGAAGTGTCCTCGTTTCGGCCGGGGACCATCGTAGACGGGCGTTACCGCGTGCTGCGGCTCATCGGCGGCGGCGGCAACGGGCTCGTTCATGAAGTCGAGCACATGCGCACAGGTCAACGCCTGGCGCTGAAATCACTGCTCGATCCAACGATGTACCAACGCCTCGAACAAGAGGCGCGAGCGACGAGTCTGCTGAAGAGTCCACGGGCGGTGAAGATCGTGGACATGGGGACGAGTCCGACAGACGGCCCGTACCTCGTGATGGAACTTCTTGCGGGACAAAGTCTGCGCGAGTTGTTGTCCGATGCGGGCCAACTGCCGCTCGAGATGACGATCAACATCGCGTTGCAAGTGGGCGAATGTCTCGCGGAAGCGCATGCCGCGGGGATCATCCATCGCGATCTGAAACCTGACAACATTCACCTCGCACCAGGCCCCAAACCGAATTTGTATGACGTCAAAGTTTTAGACTTTGGCATCGTCAAGATTGGTCAAGACGCACCCGTCCCTGGTGGATCACTCACACGCACAGGTTCGACCGTAGGCACGCCGTACTACATGAGCCTCGAGCAGTTGCGAAACCCTTCGGGTGTCGATGGACGCAGCGATCTCTATTCGCTCGGGGTTGTCTTGTACGAATCGCTCAGCGGACGCAAACCGTACGATGTCGACACGATCGGGGACCTCGTGTACGCGCTTTGTTCGGGACCTCCAACGGATCTTGCGCGTCTTCGTCCCGATCTTCCGCCTGCGGTTTGTCGTTCCGTGATGCGTGCACTTTCACCAGAACGCGACGAACGCCATGAGAGCGTGACGAACCTTTGTCGAGAACTCGCACCATTCGGCGATCGATCCGTTGCTACTTGGATTGACGAACCCAAGCCGCAACTCGCTCCCCCTCCCCCACGTCCGTCGCCTGGTCCGTTTCCCGGAGGAGCGCCGACGCCGTCTGGGGTTCGTCCGAAGATGATGAGTCAAGCGACGGAGATTTTTTCGTTGCCTGAAGGTGCACCGCTACCAGCGTTCGAGCCTCCGACTGCACCTGTTGCACCGTCTTCTTCACCATCGCCTGCCCACGCGCCTCCAGCAAGGGATGAGGAGGGTGGAGGTCGACGCGACACCCCGACGACGTTTTATGTTCGTCCCGATGTTGGGCAGGAAAAACCCGAGCTTCCAGAACGAGCGCCTGACAGTCAAAAGACGCAAATGATCGATGCGTCCATCAAGACGCGATCGGGAAGCGGTCCGAGTCCGGTGCTCGCGAATCCGAACCCGACGTTACCGAAAGAGAAGAATCCGTACGCGAAGACGACACCGTTTGCGGTGATGCCGGATCTCAGCAATCTGCCTCCGCCCGGTGCGCCTCTGCCGCCTACATTTCCGAGTCAACCACCGCCAGGCGTAGGGTTTGGCATGGCACCACCTCCACCGCCTGGAGCGTCGGGAGTATTTGGGCCACCGGGGTTGAATTCGCCTCCGGGCGCGGCGACCGCAGCATTGCCTGCCCCAACGCCCGGGTCGCTGTCGGGTCAGTTGCCTGGATTCCGTCCGCCGAGTTTGCCGCCGCAACCGCATCCGATGATGACGGGATCGAACATGCCGATGGCGAACATTCCGGGAACGACACCGCATCCGATGATGACGGGATCGAGTATGCCTC
>JBGAOI010000778.1:0-3885 GCA_044221885.1 Polyangium sp. (in: bacteria) | reverse complement strand
AGCCGCGTGACTCAAAGCACCCGTTTGTCCCTTTAGCACAACGGGTTTTCCAGAGCCGTTCGACGCCTGAACATACGCTGTACCTTCGAAGGTGGTTGTCAATAGAAACCGATCGTCGGGACTCCAATACACCGTGGGAGGTGCGTCTGTCTCAACAGGAATGACCACGGGATCCGTTTTGTTCCACGCATGAAAAATGTGCAATGCGTGATCCTCGGCCAATGTCACGATACGCGAACCATCATGGCTCCATTGATGCGGATGTTCTTGGAATGGGAATTTCAATGTATTGTAAGGAACGCGCACATTGAGTACATCAATGGCGCTTTGCATCCATCCTGCGGTGGATTCTGGCGCGTCGACTTCGCGTAGGACGAGCGTTGCCAAGTCGTGTTGTCCACGCAACATGAGTTCGCGCGACGTTGCCATTTTCGACGCGCGCACGGCAGATTCTTGGGCCCGAATGGCTTCATCGCGCCGAGTTTGCGCCAACGCTTTGCTCGCTTCAGCCTCTTGTTGCGCTTTTTCAGCCGCGAATTTCTGCCCAACTGCAACCAACGTAATTGCGGCAAGAACGATGGTCGCTGCGGAAATGTAAAACAATTTGCGCCGAAACAGACTTCGTTCGGCCTGCAATTGAGCGGCTTTGGTTTCTTCTTCCGCGCGCTGTTTTCGCTCGATTCGGCGTTCGTAGACCTTCTTCGCCAACCAATCGTGACCCAATTCGAAGTACCGTGAGCCTTGATGCTCTTCGGCGTGCAGAATTGCTGATCTGTCCAATTGCGCCAGGATCGCGGTTGCGTGTTCGGCGGGAAGGATTGTCTGGGCCTTTTTTTCGGTGAGAAGTGTACGCTGACCCAACTCGTCGATCAAATGTTCTTCGAGCAATCGTAACGCGCCGTCTTGCAGCGGACCGAGTTCCGCCAGCGTTGTGGTCATGTATCGGTGCAAAATGGTTTCAGCATTCGCGTGCTTCAAGTCCACGGTTTTTCCTGCCGCACGTTCCTCCCAAATGGCGCGACAAATAATCTGTGCAAATGCGGCTTGAACCTCCGCATCGTCTGCTGCTCGTTGCCCAGGCACGCGCACGTCGAGCATCAACGATTGCAGGGAGTCGGCCGACCAAGTTTGCGCAGGTTCTCCATCGAGAGCGGTGCGGCACATGGCTTGAATCATTTCTTTCACCGTCAACGGACCCACACGAAATCCATGGGCCGTCAATTCAGGTTTGTCTCGACTGAAATCACGCAATCGGCCCAGGTAATCCTCGCGCAACGAAAGCACCAAGTGTACGTCGCGGCCATGGGTTTTGTGAATGAGCCACAAACCATCGAGCAACTCTTTCATCGTTTTTTCGTCGTGGTTCGCAATGAAAACTTGCTCGAATTGGTCCAAATAAATCAATAGCGCTCGTTCGCTTTGCCGCTTTGCCAAGTCTAGGGCTCGTTGCAACGCTTCGATGGAACTTGGGGCGGAGTTTTTCAGCCCCAGTTCGAGGGCTCCGACGAGTGTCTTTACGAGCCATTGTAATGGGATTTCTGTTGTCGGCCATGCATCCACACGCACGAGACGAATGTCGTCCGAATCTTCCAACCGTGGAATCACGCCCGCTTGCAAAAGTGACGACTTTCCAGCGCCGGAAGGCCCAAAAACGGTTGTAGCCGAACGCGCAAGAATCTGATTGGCGAGTTTCTTGATCAAGACATCGCGACCATAAAATCGATTTCGATGGGCAGCTCGATAAGGTTGCGGACCTGGAAACGGATTGACAATCATCGTCCACCCCCGACAGGTATTGTCTCGAGTGCCGCGACGAAGGCATCGACCGTTGTTTCCACAGCTTCGACGCCTTCATCTCGACCTGGTAAACCCGCCCCTGAAGACCATAATTTTCCTTCGACTGTGCTGGCGTCTACAATCGCGAGCGTATCGCGCGGAATCCCGCGCGTATAAAGATTATGCAGGAGCAAACGATGATTCGACGTCAATAGGGACAAACCTACGACGAACGCCGGCCGTTTGTTGATGGTTCGCAAAATCGCATTCGCCAAATCCGCAGGGAGAACGCTCGAGTTCCACAAATCCCGCAAATGCAAGGCGTAATCGTCGTCGGTCAACAAGGGGCGCGTAAAAACCTGCTCCGTCGTGTAGCCGCGATACGGCCGCAATACGATGAATTCCTCGTCGACATTCACATCCGTGGGCGGCGCATCGAGTTCCTCCCATTCTTCCGCACCCGACGCTCGTTGCCAAACGAGAACCCCTTCATCGCCCGGCTGGAGCACATAAATCGTTCGATGGGGTTGTTGTTCGGCAATGGCCTGTTCGAGCCATGGACAACGCAATGTTGTCGTGTGCACTCCAGGAACGAGAATACGGCCAAGGGTTTTGATGACCGCGGGAGCGTCGGTGGTTGCACGAAATGCCTTTTGAAATTCTGAATCGAGTTTCTCCGCGCCCCGCCGCAGACTGAACCATTGCGCAATTGTGCTCAAAGGCAACCCAGCTGGTGCCGCAACGGAAAGTTTGGCCAATTCCTTTTGCAATCGATCACGGAATGCGTCGAGCGCCGATTGATCATCGGCCCATTGATCGCCGAGAACAAGCGAATAGGGCATTTGCATCACCCTGGATAACGCGGCAGGAACATTGCCCAAAGGCTGATTTGAGGCCGTTGTCGTGGCCGATGGCGCCGAAACCTTGCGACCCTTGAAATGGAAAATTTGTCCATCAGGGCCGCGCAAATAAAGAACTGGCGACAAGGCCTCGGCACTTGCATTGTACGCTCCAAGAATCGCGCGGCGGGCTTCGTTGAGCGCGACAGCAATGTCCCCCGACGTTTGAGTCGAACCTGCAAGTGCCCGGTAAAACTGTGTCGAACACGTTCGAGCAACTTCTGCTTTGACGGGCCATAAATGGGCCACCACTCCATCGGCTCCGGCTCGAGCCAATATTTCCGCAGCGGATCCCAATGCACCTGGATGGGCACCTTCACAAGCTTCGAGAATCACCAGCCGCAACATGCTTTGAAAGTTCGCGGCGCATTGTTGGGCCAAAAGTTCCACTTGGATCCACGTTTCTTCGTCATCGACATCGGCGAGGCGCAATTCTGGAATACCTTGGGCGACGCGTCCGTGACCCAAGAAATGCAGGACATGCGGCATGGGTTCTCGCCGCAAACGATCAAATAACATTGTCGCCTGCGTTGCTGGACCTTCCAATGGATCCAGCCATTCGATTTCGCCACTGGCAATTCGATCCGCCAATGCCAGTTTCAAATTGGCGAGTCCCGCGCCTCCCGTCGGAGCAATGGCCAAAACGCGTACCGCGCCACGGACTTCTCGAGGTTGCCAAGGCGCAGCGCTCATCACGCCGCGAACGGGCAAAAGGGTCGCGGAAGTTCCCCAAAATCCGAGCGATTCCGAAGGATTGCACAAGGCTTCCCACGGCACGGCGCGCAGCTCGGGATCGTGCACGAAAAACCGTACGAGCAAGGCGCCTCGAGCGGCTTCTTGGAGTTTGGCCAAGAGCGTATTTGCTTCGCCTTCGAGAAGGCTGTTGGCGAGACTTTGTGCGTCGGCAATGGCGGACGCATCGAGGGATCGGCTTTGGGCGGCATGCTTTTGTACCGTCGAGGCAAACTTCGTCAAGATATCGGGCGTGATTCGCCATGCATGTGCGGCCAGTTGTTCGCCTCGACTTCCTCGGGCGCTGATTTGAATGTCAGCTCCGGTGCGATCGACGTGCAATTCGAGCCAGGTGGGCGTTGCTGCGGTCATATTGGACGCCGGGTAAGTTAGTCGAGGGTGTGGCTTGTGAACAAGAAAGTTGCCACGGTTATCCGGAATCGAGCGGCTTGCGTATGGCGCGGTGGCGTTTGCTTCA
>JBGAOI010000777.1:0-3888 GCA_044221885.1 Polyangium sp. (in: bacteria) | reverse complement strand
CCAACGTTTGCGACAAGGGGACTCCGCTCAGCAGCGAGCTGACGAGCAGGTAGTAAAAGGCCCATCCAGCGAAGACATAGTCTCCCGAGCCGATGCCGTGCTCGATGCTTCGTCGCAACAAAGTGACGTTCGAGCGAATGTGCCTGGTCCAGTGGTTGTTCAGGGCCCCGAGGATCCAATAAAGCTTGCAATACAGCTTGGGTTCATCGAGTTTTTCGTTCAGGGCCAGCGACAATTCACCAAACTTCCGCCCCAGTTCGTATTTGCCTTGAAGCGTCCCGACAATCACCCCGAGGTAACCGTAAGCGAATGACGACACACGCGAATTGCCGTGTTGTAGCGTCAGGTTGACCATTCTCGTCGCAATCAGCGGAAACCATGCTTGATCGGCGATGTAGGTCTGCGTCGTCAGGTTCATCAGCAGACGCATGCAGTCTTCGAGCGTGGGATCCGACATCGTTGGCAGCGAGAGCAAATCGGTCGGTTCACGATGGCCCAGCACACGTTCCACGGCTGCAAGTTCGCGATCGATGGCCCCGCGTAGATCGCCCGAAGCTTCACGCAATCGGATCCCGTAGAGTTCCAAGCCTTCGTGCCCGGTTTGGATCGAGTCCATGAAGCGACCGAGGCTCGAGTAGAATGCGATGCGAATGTTGTAGATCTCCGCCTTGTCGTGGCGACTCCGCGCGCGCTCGAGGAGCATGTCGAAGATGGACTCGGCCTGGTCGAAGTCCCCCAACAAATACGCGCACTCGGAAAGCGTCTTGTGGAGGGTGAACGTCAGCTCGTAGGTCGTTTCCCAGGCAGTGCGAGGCAAGAACCGAATGCCGGTGCGCAGGTAGCCGGCGCCCGAGTCGTACGCGGTCGAGTCTTTGGCTTTTTGACCGGCGCGCAGATTGAGCTCGGCGAGTCGCAGGCGTTCGTCGGGGTCGACCACGAGCGCTTCGCCGATGTTCATGTGGTTGATGATGTCGAATAGGTTCTCGCCGATGGAGTTGCCAGCTTGCGCGAGCATGCGGCGCCCTATGTCGAGGTGCACGCGCTGTTTGTCTTCGGCAGCGATGAGCGAATACGCGGCTTGTTGCACGCGATCATGAATGAAGCGGCACGAAACGACCGAGCCCCAAGCGGGCGTTGCGACGCCACCGCCTTGGAGGACTTTGTACGTGTCGTTCGTGGGCAAGACGAGGCCATCTTGCAGCGCTGGCCACAACCATGCCGTGACTTGAGGGACTGTGCTTCCCGCGACGACGGCGAGCGTTTGCAAGTCGAAATCGTTACCGATGCAAGCGGCCAAGGTCAGGACTTTTTGGGTGGCCAGCTCCTGGCGTTGGATCTTGCCGGCCATGAGTTCGATGACGTTGTCGGTGATGCCGACGTTCTTGATATGCTCGAGGTCCCAGGTCCATGCATCGGCGGCGTGGTCGTATTGCAACAGCTTGGAATCATGGAGTTCCCGTAGACATTGGCCCACGAAAAAAGGGTTGCCCAACGTTCGCTCGTAGACGAAGTCTGCCAGGCCGGCGGTTGCTCGAGGGTCGGCGCGCAAGGTATCCGCGACAAACCGTCCCACGTCCGGGCGCGACAAAGCTTGCAGTTCAATGGTGCGCAGGTTGGCCCCCGCGTCGGTTAGCTTCTTGAGGGCCAGGATCAATGGGTGGGCAGCGTCGACTTCATTGTCGCGATAAGCTCCAATGAACAGCACGTGGCTCGCACCGGCATCCGTACATAACAAGTGCAAAAGGTTGAGTGTCGCGGCATCGGCCCATTGCAAGTCGTCGAGGAAAATCGTCAATGGGTGCTCGGGTCCCGCGAGCGCTCGTACGTATTCTTGAAAAACGCGATTGAATCGGTTCTGGGCTTGAGCTGGTTCGAGTGGCTGGACGGGGGGTTGCTCGCCAATGATGAGTTTCAGATCGGGCAATACGTCGACGAGGACCTGTGCATCCGGGCCCAGGGACGCGAGAATACGTCGCCGCCAAACCCCCAGGTTTTCGTCACTTTCGGTGAGCAACAAACGAATGAATCCTCGAAATGCCTGGATGAGCGAAGCATAAGGAATATCGCGTTTGAATTGATCAAACTTACCCGAGATGAAATGGCCCCGGTGCTCGACAATGGGCTTGTGAACCTCGGCAATCAGCGAGGTTTTGCCAATGCCGGAATATCCGGCAACGAGCACCACTGCGGTTGCGCCTTGTGATACCAAGTCGAAGGTGGTGAGCAATGCGTCGATCTGCGCTTGACGACCGTAAAGTTGCTGCGGAAGCATGAACAGGTCGGAGTGATCCCGACGTCCCGCCACAAAATCTCGATTGGCCTCTTCCTCGCGGCCGATGACGCTGCACGTTTCGAGATCGCATTGAAGCCCGTACGCACTTTGGTAACGGTCTTCGGCGGCTTTCGCCATGAGCTTCGTCACCACTTCGGTGAGGGCCCGTGGGCAATCATCTCGAAACTCGCGTAACTCGAGCGGGCGCTGAGCGATGTGACAATGCAGCCATTCGAGCTCGTTGTTTGCCGTGAAGGGTAACCGACCTGTCAGGAGTTTATACAGCGTGATTCCGAAAGAATAGAGATCCGTGCGAAAATCAATGGATCGATTCATCCCGAGTGTCTGTGGGTGAACGATGATGTGATCGGGGTTGATGTTTTTGTGAATGACTCGCGCTCGATGCAACAGCGTGAGCGTTTGGGCGAGGGAACGGGCGATTTGAAGGATCTCGCCGTCGGTGAGGCGCCCAGCGTCCATGCGTGAGCGTACGGACACGCCGTCCAGGTCGTCCATCAACAAATGGGGACGTCCATCGTGGTAAAGCAGACCGTGCACACGAGGAACGCCGGGAATATCAAGCCGTTCGAGAATTCGGAATTCGTGGTCGAGCGATGCGAGATCCTGGGCATTGGCTCGACGATCTGTGAGCGACTTTACGATAACAGTCGTCCCGTTGTTTTGGTGGTGGGCTCGATACACCGTGGACGTTGCGCCCAAATGCAAAACCGACACGAGCTCGAGAGCTGGAGGAATGCTTACGGGAGTTCCGGACACTCGAAGCTGCACTGGGTCACTCACCCGAGACCTCGTCCGCTATGCGCCAACGCAGGAGCTACCGGGTGAGCGGTGTCAGCGATGAGGGGCGGTGATTGGGAACCTATACCGTGGCCATTTGAATTTCCTGCGTGTGTCATTACCGACCACCGTCATCGCCGGAGAGGGCTCAAATTCTTGCGAAATGAGCCTAGTGCAACCGAATGCTGATTGTCAATCACGAAATTGGCGTTCGCGCCTGGTATTTCGTAGCCAGCAAAGGTACGTCCGCGAACGCGCATAAGGTGTATGCTGCATTGGATTTGCTGTTATCAGATCGTCAAGAGATTCGCAGACGAACGAGACAAGTGGTTCGGCAATCACTTAACCGTAGGCAGGTTCTTCGAACGTCGAGTTCAATGCTTATTCGGATTATCCCTTACGCCTACTTTTCGGCGTAACATACCAGCCAACGCCAGGCCAATACCGGCCAAAACCCCGGCGGGAACCATACCGTTGTTTTCGCTGCTACCAATGACGCACGCGCCACAACCATTGCTTTTCGCTTCTGGCTTGGACGCCGCGGACCCCGAAGGGGCAGGGGCCGGATCGGAAATGGTCGACGGTTGTTTCGTTTCTGGCGTCGCGCCTGCAAATGCAACGCGCGCCAGCGTGAGCGGCGCTCCTTGCAAGTGAATTTCGGGTACGTCGTGACGCACGAAGGAAGCAAGCTTGACATCGCCACCGCGCGGGGCAAATGCGAGATCTTTGGCGACGGTGGTTTGGCTGGACGAAGTGCCCGAGGGCGGGCCGCCCCAGTGACCTCGAACGGGGTTTGGACACGTAATCGGCCCCGTCCA
>JBGAOI010000776.1:0-3888 GCA_044221885.1 Polyangium sp. (in: bacteria) | reverse complement strand
GCTTGATGGTGCCGCGCGAGGTGCCGTCTTCACCCACGACCGCGACCTCGGCGCCGGCGCGGACGGTGCCGCGGACCACGCGGCCGACCGCGAGCTTGCCGACGTAGTCGTCATGCGTCGTGTTGCAGACGATGATCTGGAGGGGTTCGTCCGGGTTACCCGCAGGTGCGGGAACGCGAGCGAGAATCGTTTCGAACAACGGAACGAGGTTGGTCAGTTCATGTTCGAGTTCTCGTTTGCACTGACCAAGCTTCCCGATCGCATAAACGGTGGGAAAATCGGTCTGCGTGTCACTTGCACCAAGGTCGCAAAACAGATCGAAAACTTCAGACAAAACTTCGTGCGGTCGAGCATCGCCGCGATCGATTTTGTTGATGACGACGATGAGTGGAAAGCCGCGTTCGAGGCACTTCGAAAGGACAAACCGCGTCTGAGGCAGCGGGCCTTCGGCAGCGTCGACGAGCAACAGCGCGCCGTCGGCCATCATGAGCGTGCGTTCGACTTCACCGCCGAAGTCCGAGTGGCCTGGCGTGTCGACGATGTTGATCTTGACGCCCTTCCACCGAACGCTGGTGTTCTTCGCAAGGATGGTGATGCCTCGTTCGCGTTCGAGGTCGTTGGAGTCCATGACGCGCTCGGCAACGACTTCGTTGTCGCGAAACGCTCCGGCTTGACGGAGCATGTGATCGACGAGCGTGGTTTTGCCGTGGTCGACGTGCGCGACGATGGCGATGTTGCGTAAATCCTGCCTGGCCATTTTTGCGGGGCGCCTACTAGCACGCAGTTCTGTCCATGGCGAGCGATGGTCGAAGGTCCGTGGTGGATGGCTCTGGCCAATGCGCTTTGTTTGGGTGATCGTGCGCCGACATCGATGCTGGATCTCGAAACGCTGAAGCAAGTCGCCGAAGAGTTCATCCCGTTCAACAAGTGGCTGGGGATGAAGGTGGTGGAGATGTCGCGTGGACACGTGACGCTGAGCATTCCATGGCGTCCCGAGATTATTGGAGATCCAACGATTCCAGCTCTGCATGGTGGGGTGATTGGAGCTGTCGCCGATGCTGCCGGAGGGATCGCGGTGTGGACGGGCCTCGACAACGTCCTGGCCCGCGTCTCAACCGTGGACATGCGCGTGGACTACCTGCGTCCTGGAAAGCCAGAAACGTTGATCGCCGTCGCCGACGTGATTCGCTCGGGCACGCGCCTCGGCTGGGCGGATGTGCGCCTGCATCATGCGGGTCGCGAGTCAGAACTCGTGGCGACAGCTCGAGCCGTGTACGCGATCAAAATTCCGAAGCACGCACGCACCGAAGGCTAAACGTCGGACTTGGCCCAAGGAAGCAAAGAGCGGTACGTGTGAAGCGATGCGACCTTTGACGTTGGCACTTTTCGGGTGTTTGTCCGGAGCAGCATGTGTGACCGCTGCGGGTCAATCATGGGTGCAAGGCGAAGGCGACGCGACGGAAGGTTTGGAGCACCCGGGTTGGTCCACATCGGCCCGGAAAAACACTTCGACACCGGAAGAACATCGTGCGGCAGCGAGTTCGTCGAGTGCTTCACCTGCGAACGCGCCGACCGTAGACGAACCCGTCGAGCTTGTGCTGGAAGGTGGAAGCAAAGGGCTCAATTTTCGAAGTGGCGAGCGATTTCGGAACACGTATTACGATTTTCCGAAGGAAGACGCGGGGACGAAAGACGCTGCGGTGTACGACGCAAACTGCAAGCTCATCACGAACGTGACGCGAGACTTTCACGATCGCGTGTGTGTTCAAGGCAGCGGGCGGTTGTCGACCGGAGAAACGATCAGCTTCGCCAAACGCAACTGCGAATGTGCCGCGGTTTGCCCACGTACCGATCAGAAGATCTGCTTCGAACGGCTCGATCCGGCACGTTTCCCGACAGGTCGAGGGGCCTTGGGAAAACCGATCACACCCTTACGGTCGATTGCCGTTGATTCGTCCGTGATTCCGCTGGGCACAGTCGTGTTCATACCCGAGTTCAAGGGCCTCGAACTTTCTGAAGGTAGGCGACACGACGGTTGTTTCATTGCCGAGGATCGCGGCTTGAAGGTGGTGGGACGGCAAATCGATATATTCACAGGTGATCCGAGCATCACGGCGGCGGTCAATGCCAAGGTCCCGTCGAACAAAGGTGTACGCGTGTATCCCAACGACGTTCGCTGTCGTGGTCTGTAGAGACTCGCGTTGCCGCGCGAGTTGCAGAAATAACAGGCTCCTGGCATTCTTGGACTACCAACGAAATTCGCCATGTCCGCCCCTCCAGCAGCTCGCAAGATGGTTGCTCCCATTGTTGTACCTCAGGGACAAACTCCAGCTGCTGAAGGCACGTTGGAGCAAACGCCCCTTTTGCATCTGTACGTGTACCTGCTCGATAAGAGCCTGACGGGAACGACGGTGCTGATGCCACCTTCGGGGTCTGCGGTAGGAATCGTGGTGCAAAACGGCAGTCCGATCCGTGGTCAAACACGCGATGGAGCTGTCGCGTCGGACCGCGCGTCGCTGGAGCGAGCGTTGGTGGACCTGTGCTTGATGCCAGCCGATACGCGGTATGCGTTCTACCCGCATCAGGATTTTCTGAAGGACACAGGCGTCGCGCCCATCGGAATCGAGCCGCTTGCGGCGATCATGTCCGCAGCACGAGCATGCGTCGGGAGCACGTTCGCTTCGGCAACGCTACGCAAGGTGATGAAAGCATCGACGTTGCAAATCGCAGCGACTGCTGCGCCCGAGCGATTTCGTTTGTCGCCAGAAGAGCGAGCGTTGGTGGAAAGAATTCGGAAGCAATCCATCACGCTTGCGGAGCTCCTGACGAGCAGTGGGATTCCCGAAGCGATCGTACGCGGCGTCATCTATGGCCTGACCATCACGCGGCACTTGGATTTTGGAGTCCCCGCCCGTCCCCCCGTGGGGCTCGATGCGATGCCGCAAGCAATGGCGATTCCAGCGGCCCGTGCTTCGAGTCCAGGCACAGGTTCCGGTACGACCGGGACACAAACGTCATCACGCGCGAATGCGGGCACTGCCGCGCATTCAGGAACAACGAACTCAGGGGTTGGAAATCAATCAAATCCGCGGGCTCGGCTGGCCTCCGAGCCTGACCGACCGGGACCTCAAGTAAAGCTCGCTCCAGAACCGGACCAACCGTTCTTTCGCCCGCGTATGAACTCGGAGCTGGAGCTCATCGATACGCCGCCATCGTCCAAGATGCCGGTTTCGGTCCGGTCCGTGGATGCATCGACCGAGGGCAAACGTCGCACCGAAATCGAAGCCAAGCTGGCGAAGATGGCGACGGAAAATCACTTTGAGCTCTTGGGCATTCGAGAAAACGCCACGGTGCTCGAAATCCGGGATGCCTATTTCGGAATGGCCAAGACGTTTCATCCCGATCGGCTTGCCGACATGCCCGATTTGCGAACGAAAGCCCAAGCCGCATTTGCTCGTATCAATGGGGCTTACAACGAGTTGTCCGACGACAAACGGCGAGCTGCGTATGTTACGAAGCTGAAGGAATCGCAGGCCAAGGGTGAGTCGAAGCCTGAGGTATCAGGGAATCAGGCGACGATCGGCCGAGCCATCAATGCAGCGCTCGAAGCGCAAAAGGCAGAGACGTTCCTCAAAAAGAACGAACTGGCGGCGGCAGAATCGCACGCCAAAATGGCGACGCTCGCCGACCCGGAACAACCCACGTACGCCGCACTGCTGGCTTGGATTCAAGCGCAACAACGGCCGGTCCCGGTGGTTGAAGAAGGAAAAACCAGCACCACGTACGACGACATCATCGCGACGTTTCGGGATCTGCCGCCGCTGTTCGATCCGGGGACGCAGTGGAGCTACTCGAGCTCGAACTACGTGCTGCTCGGCAAGATCCTCG
>JBGAOI010000775.1:0-3893 GCA_044221885.1 Polyangium sp. (in: bacteria) | reverse complement strand
ATTGTTTCCTTGACGTGGCGTCAAGTCAAAACGATTGACGAGGGCAATCGGGACGAACGAATCGGGATGATTGGCCTGGAAAAACCCGGTACTCGATGCCAATTTGCCTTCAGCTCGCGGACAGAACTTGGCCGGCGCGATATTGAAAGCGTCGTTGTCGGGATCGTCGCAATGCACGACATCCGGAAAAACTGCCGTCGCCGTCGAATTCTGCGTATCGAAAAGCTGCTGCATCAGTTGAAGCGGCGTGCTTGTCCCAAAGCTCGCGCGATCAATGATTTGTTGCAAGACGCGTTCAAGGCTAAACCGTGCCAACACTTCGGGATCGGTCACGATCATGGCGCGGCTGTTCGGATTCACGACAATGTCAGGCTTGCAAACGAGACTTGGCGTATCAAATGGCGGTTGTTCCGGGCCCATGTTGATCGGCGGCTCTTCAGACGGATTGCCCGGAAATTGATCCGATAAATCCGGTATGGGCATACCGCCATCGGAACATCCGAGCATCCATCCAGCGCAAGCGAAAGCCCAAACGAACGATGAAAGAGGACGATGAAAGCGAGTCATGAATGACCTCCCGAGATCGAACGCAATGCGTATCGAAGGGAGCATATCGCGGCCATTGCCGAATGCAATCGAATTTTCATCTTTGTGCGCAAGGCACCCCGCACATGTGCGGAGAGGCGCGCCACATGTGCGCACAGGGCGCTTTGCGAATTGCGCAATCAGGATTCGTTGTGAATTCGCACGAAATGCGCCCAATTAGGCGCTCGCGAGTTTTTCCTGTCAAAAGGCCATCGCGTGGCACGGTCCGTGCTCGAGGCTCGAGCACACGCGGCAAGTGCCGAACGTAGACAACCACCAGCAAAAAGGGAATTCATCATGGCCACGATCAAACTTTACCGGGACACGAACCTTCACGGGCAATCACAACCGTTTTCGGCCGACGGCCCAATGCAAGTTCCAAACCTCAAGGACTACAGCTTCAATGATTGCACATCGTCGCTGAGCGTATCGGGTCCGGGGACTTGGATTCTGTACCAAAACATCAATTGCGGGCGTGACGGCGGGCTGCATTGGAAGGTCACGTCGACTGGAGGTGCCGATGGCCAGGGCATCTACAACGATCCGTCCATGTGGAATGGCAAAAACGACTCGATTTCGTCGCTCGAATACGTGCCGAATGCCCAATGACCAGCCCAAGGCCGGTCATCGCTACGGGTGAACCATAACGTCGTCCCGCGTCGTCGCGAGGGTATCCATTCCCAATAATCTTGTTGGCAACAAGATTGTTGGGAAGGGTTGAACGTGTGCGTTAATTCAAGACCAACCCGCAGCGTTTGCCCGTAGCAGAACGCAAAGTGTACGTTACGTTGGCGGACATCGAGGGCCCTGCGTCAGAGGTTCGGTGAATCAAGAATTCACGATCCGCCGTTTCACAGTGCTCAGAACAGTGGTTTTTTTACGATGGGCGTCGCCCCATACCCCCACGTTCGCAGCGCAAACGCTGCTTGCGTGATGGGTCCGAAATGTCGCAAGACTTCGTACGCGACTTTCTGCCCCACCATACGCACATCCCGGCCACGGCAATAAGTCCACCTCGCAAATCCCGCTGTACAATCCGCGAGCATTCTGTTCAGCTCGTGATTGCTCTGAATATCCACTGTGCGCGTTACTTCCACATTGCGCAGAGGCAGTCCATTCATTGCGGCGGAGGTCTTCTATGCGATTTTTGCTTGTTGGCCCAGATCAAGAAGAAAATCTATCCCTTCGTTATCTTGTGAGTGCCCTTCGATGTGCAGGTCACGTAGCGGAACTTGCTCGTTTCAACGATGCCGACGATTCCGATGCCGTCGTCAACGCGGCTTCGGGTTACGATTGGGTAGGTTTGAGCGTCTGTTTCCAATCTCGAGCCGCCGAGTTTTTTGATTTGGCCCATCGTATTGCCGAATTGCGTGGCCCTCGCGTCATGATGGGTGGCCATTTTGCGACGTGCGTCCCGCTCGAAATCATGACGAACCACCCCGCCATTGATATGATCGTTCTTCACGAAGGGGAAGATGCCATTGTGGATGTTGCCCAAGGAAGGCCCATTGCCGAAATTCCGGGCGTGTGGTATCGAAACGAAAACGGCGAATTGTGTGAGACCGTGAAACGACGATCCCGCGAGGATCTCGAATCGCTGCCTTTCCCGGACAGACGCGGTCCGGTGCATATCTACGCCGGAGTACCCACGAGCTTCATGATGGGCAGTCGCGGGTGCGTCGCGACGTGCGATTATTGCTGCATCGTCACGCTGCATCGCCAAGTCCCGGGCAAACGATATCGCATTCGCAATCCTGAAAATGTCGCCGATGAGATGGCCGAACAATATCATGGTCGAGGAATCCGGCAGTTCATATTTCACGATGACAATTTCCTCGTGCCCAACTTGACGAAAAACATGGAGCGCATTGAAGCGTTCGCGCGAGCCTGGGAAAAACGCGGCATGAAGGATATCGGATTCACCATCAAATGCCGCCCGCCGGATGCTCACCCCGACGTTTTCAAGCGCCTCAAAGAATTGGGTCTTTTGCGCGTATTTTTCGGCATTGAATCGTCGAGCGAGCTGGGGCTCAAGTCCATTGGTCGACGACAAACCATCGAGCAATCCGAAAAAGCGCTCGAAGTGACGCGTGCATTGGGTATTTCGGCGCAATACACCATGATGATGTTTCATCCGGACGCGACGCCAGAAACGATACGATCGGATATCGCTTTTATGCAGAAGCATATCGACCACGCGTGGAACTTTTGCCGCACCGAGATTTATGCGGGAACGCCTTTGCTCGCGCGCATGCTTCAGGAACGACGCGCACGCGGCAATTACTTGGCCTACACGTATCGCATTGCGCATCCGCAGGTGGACATGGCGTGTTCGTTTGCGTTACGCATTTTCCGCGAGCGCTCCTGGGACAGGTTGGCCCTCATGGAACGCGTCATTGGACTCGATCACCTTTCCGCCGTGGCCGGTCGGTTTTACGACGAACACCTCGTCAAAGACATCCGTCGAGACATTCGCGAATGGCGCCTCGAATGCAATCGCGACCTGGTGATGTCGTGGCCCGGGAACGGGCCACGCGTCCGGTGCTGTTGCGGAAGGCATTGGCGCTACACAAAGCGCTCGATGCGGTGGTTCTTCCCGGGTCGGGCCTGGTGCGATCGAATGAAGGGATACGATTGCAAGCTCGACCGCTGCAACGATTGGCTCGGCATGCAAGCGCCGTGCTTCTGGCAATGTCGGTGGCTGTCGCGACAAACAGCATTGGGGCGTGTGAAATCGTGGCTCCGCCGCTCGAAACCGATTTCGATGCCGACAACGATGGATTGCCCGATGATTGTGAACAATTCGTTTTTGGTACGAACCCCAATGATGCGGATACCGATGGCGACGGTGTGTTCGACGGCGAAGAAGATCACGACGGTGATGGAGTGACGAATGCCATCGAAGCTCAAAATGGTTGTCCGGCACTGCCCGATACCGACACAGATGGTTTGCCAGATAAATGTGAAATTACGGTATTCGGCACCGATCCCAACAAATTCGATAGCGATGGCGACAGCCTCAGCGACGCAAAGGAAGATAGTGACGGAGACGGTTTGTCCAATTTGGATGAAATGAAAAGCGTCAATGAATCGGGCTGTCCGTAAAGCAATCCTTGCGCATCAGGAGGTGTACGATGAATCTTTCCCAAAAGAAGCGGAATCCATCGGCCCGTCGTTCGCTCTTACAAACCATGAAACGACTGCAATCACCGGCCAACATCATGGTTTGTCTTGCGTTTGGCACGGTGGTCGTTGTCGCCTGTGGTGGAGACGAATCCGTGTCGCCATCCCCGCCACCCGTGTACGAC
>JBGAOI010000774.1:0-3894 GCA_044221885.1 Polyangium sp. (in: bacteria) | reverse complement strand
CGTGACGCTGTAGCGACTGCTCTCTCCGACACGTCCGGCTACTCCGTTGGTCAAGACGGCAAGCTCGTCAAGCGTTCGCTTGGCTTCCACTGAGCGCACCGCGTAGCTATCTGCGCGCTCACGACACATCGCATGTGAAAGCGCGTAGCGATGTATCTGCGCACCTCGGCATGCTCAATCGTTGTGTAAGACGATGCGTCTCGCGGTTGACACCGCCCCCTACGCTCGCAGAGGATCTGGCTTGCCCCAAGATGATTGGGGAGTGTCGATGGCTTAGCTGCAGCCGGGTATGAAACGCGTACCACTGCCAGTACGACTCGACGGAAAGCGAGCACCGCAGAGGTGACGGCACATAGATTCGCACGCCTTCTGCGCGTGATGTTGGCAGGGTTTGTCGGAGCTATCTCCGTCAACGTCGCGACACCAAGCGACGCACACGCGCTCGATTTCGACGTGCGGAGTGAGACGGCGCTCCAGGCATACCAAGTCGCCAATCCATGGGGCGACACGATCCTGAATCGACGGCGCTTGATGCAGACTTTGTCGCTCAGCGTCTACAACCTCCAAGGCGACTACGTTCCAGGCCGTGCAGATTATTCGGCTGTTCTGCGCGTACGTCTCGATGCCGACTTTGGCATCAACGGTCACTTGGGTGACGCGGATCGCGGCGGCGAAACGAGTTACCAAACCGAAGCTGGCCCCGGCATGAGGTTTGTCCCGGGACTCCAACAAGCTCCTGTCGACCTCATGTACGCCTACGTGGAGGGACGAAATCTCTTCAAAGGCTTGGTCGGGTTTCGAGCTGGAAGGCAATACGTCGTCGACACACTCGGTTGGTGGTCGTTCGACGGAGCTCTCGCACGCATCACGACACCGTTTTTCGTCCAAGCCGAAGTCTACGGCGGCTTCGAACAACGTGGAGGTTTGCCCTTATCAACCTCGCGTTTCGAGCGACCCGGCATTTGGCGCGGCAATCACGTCGGGTTTGGCACGGCCGCAGATCAACCAAGTGTCACCGACTACCCGTCGTATCAGTACACGCAAGCGGCCCCCGCATTCGGCGTCAACCTCGAGACCAACGGACCGAGCTGGATCCACGGTCGCTTCTCCTATCGCCGGGTCTACAACCGCGGCACATCCGTCACGCAGCAATTCCCCGATGTGCTCGGCGGATTTCGCACGGTGAATGGAACGCGCGTGTCGCAAGATCGCTTGGGCTACTCCCTCGACTTGAACAAGAGTTCTCTCGGCGCGATCAAGGGCGGTTTTACCTACGACCTGTACAACCAGATCATCGCGTCTTTTTACGGCGGCGTTGAAGCGTACCTCGGTGCACGCACAACGATCGGCGCAGACGTCGACTACTTCGTCCCCACGTTCGATGCCGACTCGATCTTCAACTGGTTCACCAAGAGCCCCACGACATCGGTCACGGCGCGCATCTCGGCTGCACCGTCACGACGGTTCGACTTCGCGGCGTACGGAGGGGTTCGTCTTTGGCAAACCGAAGGCAACGCCGACACGTTTGGCGAAGAAGAATGCAAAGCATCGGGCCTGTGCAGTGGTGACCAAGAAATCGACCCAGCCACAGCTCAAACCTTCATCCGCGACGAAGCCAATCGAGGCACCGCAACGATCGTTGATGCGCTTGCCAACGTGACCGGTCGGTACCGCTTCGGCACGGGTGACGTCGGACTTCGCGGCATGGTTCAAGCCGGTGCTCGAGGTCGTCGTGGCGGTGTCGACATCAACGGCGAGAAGCGTTTCGACGGTGGCCGATACATGACGCTCGCACGCATGAGCGTCTACAACTGGGACGATCCTTTGCGACCCGATCGCGGAGCAACGTCCTTCGGATATGTGCTTGGAGCAGGAGTTCGTCCTGTCAAACAAGCCGACGTACGACTCGAGTGGGAACACGACATGAATCGACTCGTGGGACAGCGCTTCCGCGTCCTCGCGGTTCTCAACCTGAGGCTCGGTGGATGATGCGAACGAATCGATCAGAACAGCCTCGGTTGCGTAACAAGGGAGCCCGACAGCTTCCTGGTTGGTGGGTTGTCTTCGCGTGCATGTCTGCGTTGTTCATGGGCCTCGTCGGACCCAACGCAGCGGCGCAAGAAGGCGATGCTGCGCCCTCGGATTCGAGCGAGGCACCGGCAGAGACGCCCAAGCCTCCTCCGCCGCCTCCTGGTGGTTATCAGAGCGGTCGCTTCCCCATGCCCAACGATGCGGAAGTTCCTCTCGCGTTCATGCCACCAGGAACGAACGCAACGCCAATGCCGAGCGAGGAAATCTTTCCACCTCAAACGATCACGATTCGCTTCAATCACAAGAAGCACGTGAAAGAGCTCAAGCAAGACTGCACGTCTTGTCACGATGCTGCATCGAGCGAGAAGGTCGCGGATCGGCTCATGCCGAAAGCAACGAAGTGCGACAGTTGCCACGACGTGGATCACTCGGATCTCAAGTCGGTCAAAGCTGGCACCGATGCCAACGGTCAATGCGTCTACTGCCACTTGGGAGACAAGGCGGGCGCAGATGGAACCGTCGCGAAGATGGTCCTTCCAAACGCCAACTTGGTTTTCACGCACAAGAAGCATCTCGCGCGGAACATCCAATGTGGACAGTGCCATGGACAGGTCGGTGAACTCGAACTCGCCAACCGGGGTCAATTACCGCGCATGGCGGGGTGTTTTACCTGTCACAACATGAGTGGCGCAGCGCAAGGCCAAGCCAA
The DNA here is from genome assembly GCA_044221885.1 of Polyangium sp. (in: bacteria). Classification (GTDB taxonomy): domain Bacteria; phylum Myxococcota_A; class Polyangia; order Polyangiales; family Polyangiaceae; genus Polyangium. Next base: position 1,154 of record JBGAOI010000774.1, on the reverse strand, counting down.
GGGTGAGTGCATCGTTTGTCACACCGCACGTAACGACGGCCGCATGATCACGGAGTTCACGACGGGCAAAATCGTTCCGCCGCAATGGATGCACAACGCGGCACACAATGCGGACTTCATCGAGCGACACAAGTCTGTCGCGGCAAACGACAGCGCGTTCTGCGGGAGTTGTCACACCGAGAACGAGTGCACGGATTGTCATGACGGACGGGTTCGTCCGCGCAAAGTCCATCCCAATGACTGGATGTCGATGCATGCGCAGAGTGCTCGGCAGGACAACCCGCGTTGCGTGAGTTGCCACCAGATCCAAACGTTCTGCGGTGATTGTCATCGAAGAACGGGCGTCTCACGCGACACTGCCGAAGGCAATCGATTGGCAGGCCGACGATTTCATCCGCCGTCGAACGAATTCACGACGGGCCCTCGAGGTCCGAACCATCACGCGTGGGAAGCGATGCGTAACTTGAACGCGTGCGTCTCGTGTCACACCGAACGGGATTGCGCGACATGCCACGCAACCAAGGGACTTTCAGGAGGACATGGCGTCAATCCGCATCCGCTTGGTTTTCGTGACAAATGTCGCACAGCCTTCGCGCGCAACCCGCGCCCCTGCCTCGTGTGCCACCAGTCGAACGACGCGTCTGTCGGGGCCTGCCAATGAAAGCGATTCGCCCACACCTCGGTCCTGATGGGCCAAGCAAACCCACATATTCCTTGCACAGTCCTTCTTGCGCCGGGTATAGCGAGAGGCCATTAGGAGCCCCCTCCCTGCTGGAGGCTCTATGCGTGAAGGAGAACGGGCGTGAAGGAACTGATCAAGTACCTGCTCGACAACATCTACCTCGACTTTCAGGGCGAAATTACGCTCGAGACCGTGCGGAATTTTCTGCGCGAGGACGATGGTCGCGAAGCCCGAGCGCTTCTGCAGAAGCTCATGGAGAACCAGGGTTCGGTCGACGACATGCTCATTACTCTGGCCGATTGCCTCAAGGAACATATCCAGTCGGGCATCAACGAGAAGGTCATCCGCGAGCAAATCTCGACCTACTCGGAGAGCTGAAACGCTCGATCGCCCACCATGGCCCCCTCGCCTCCGCGCTGTGCTTCGGCCTCGCGGTCGCGCTGGGCGGCTGTGACACCGGCCAGCCGGTTCC
>JBGAOI010000773.1:0-3901 GCA_044221885.1 Polyangium sp. (in: bacteria) | reverse complement strand
GATCGATTTGGCCGGTCTCGGTGTTGCGCAAATCTATTCGATTTTGGCACAAACGATGCTGTTTGGGGCTCGCGCGGTGGGTATTGAAGAACCAGAAGCTCACCTGCATGCGCCCACGAGCGGGCGGGAATTGCGCCAATTGCTGAAACGACTCGTCGATGAACGGCATATCGATCAACTGTTCATTGCAACGCATTCTAATCTTTTCGACCTCGACTCGACCGGCTACTTTGACGTTTCTTTGGGTACGTCAGGAACAAGGATTGAACGCGCAGAACTTTCACGAGTGGATCGCGAGCACTTGTACGAGCCCGGTCCCGCCAAACACGCACTTGTCCGAATGCTCGAGTATTTGCCGGCAGATGAAGTGATTTTCCGCCAACCGGATGGAACTCCCATTCCCATTGCCGAGATGTTGCGCCATTTGCAAGAAGACGACGAACTTGCCGTTGAGTTTCTGCAAGACCTGCATAGCGCTGCGATGCGAATCCTCAAGGTCAAGGGCAAACGCGGAGCGCCAACGTGACGTTGCCAGTCTTGATTTTTGCGCCTTTCGTCGATAGCGACGCAGCCTTGTGGAATAGTCGCTGGGTTGCTCGAGAAACTGCGACCGCAATTTCGAATTCTCACGTCCTCGAAGGAGCCGCAGCCGTTCGCAATAACCTCGAATCACAACTCGCCGCAAACTCCTACATTGGCCTGGTGTTGACAGGACATGGGGATGCCGCCGCCGCGTACGGCACAGATGACGAAAAAGCACTTGACGAGACAAACCTGTCATGCGTGTGCACAGAATGGCTTCACCTGTTAGCGTGTCACGTTGGTAGCAACCTCGCCGTCAGCGGTCGTGCTCATTCAACGTTCATCGTTGGGTATCGAGGTGCGGTCATCGTTGAGTTTACCGTGGAGGATCTGCCTCGCGAATTGCTCGGACGCCTCAAGACACTGTTGCTGAGTGCAACCCTCGCTCTGCTTTCCGGCATACGCTCAAGGCAAGAGTTGCAAAGACAAATTAGCACCGCGGCCGATTCGGTCGTGGCATGGTTACTCGAAAATACAGAAGACGGCGATTACTTGGGTCTGCACTGCCTAACAGAAACACTCGTCGAGCGAATCATCACGAATCGATAACCATTGCTGTTTTTCTACGCCAACCCACCGCGGCGGCGAATCACCCAATGCGCGCCGCCCAATACCGCCGCCACGAGCGTCCAGCCCCACGGCGGCAATATCGGCGATACCCTTCGTTCAATCGCAATCTGTGTCGCCTCGGGCAATGGCAAACTCGAGACATTGTCCACTGTCACCGCTCGTCCGCCCGTCGCCGCCGCAATTTGTTGCAATCGCTCGGTATCCGGTCGCGTATCCGCCCACTCGTCCCCGCCCCGCTCGCACGCAAAATCGCGTCGCGTCGTGGGCCCTCGTTTTGCTTCGTCCGCGTCACCTGTGGCTTCATCGTGCGGCGTAATCTCCACCGTCGCCGAATAACCCCCGGCTTCGAGTTTCCCCGCCTTTAATTCCACCGGTTGTCCCGTCCCATCCAGACGCGCTTCGAGCGTTCGAATCACATCGGGACTGCCCAATTTGCGAATCAAGACTTTAACGACACCTTTTTGCCCCACGAGCGGTCGCAACGATAACGTCGTTTCTTCCCCGACCAAGCACCCGTCGGGCAATTCGACAACTGCAGGCTCGAATCGAGGGTCCCGCATGAGCCACCCCAAAAGCCCATCCCAAAAGGCGCCGTGCGCGCGACCCGCCGAATTTTCCGCGAAATTGCTGAACAACAATCGGTGCGAGCCATCCACGGCCAAGGAAATGGTTCGCCCATTGCCATATTCACCCAACGCCAAAATCGGCATCGGTGCACCATTCGGCGTTTGGCGCGTCGGATGTTCCATCAATACCGTCGTGCCACTTCGCGCATCCCCCACGATATTCGCGCCTGGCATTTCCGGCCATTGCTCACCAATCAAATCATGCAATGGCGCAAGCACCGGCGCCATGCGCCCCGCTTCCGTCAATCGTGGTTCGAACGAAGTCACATCGACACCCTCGGCTTTCGGCGATCCATCCAATTGCACCGGAAGAACCGAAGCCAATGGCGTACCGGCATAATTGCCCGGGACAAACGCTCCAGGTCCGCCCACCATGATGAGCCCGCCACCGTTTTCAACATAACGCGACAGCGACTTCAAATGCTTGGACAAACCATACGGAACCGAATTGAAATCCTGAAGCACCACCGCATCGAAACTCGGCAGGTGTTGATTAAACAGTTCGTCAACCGGAAACGGAATCAACGCGAGTTCGTCTTGAGGGGCCACGACGTCGTCCGAAACGGTATCGCGCAAAATGAAAAACGCCACGACATCCACCGACGCGTCGGACTTGAGCCACATGCGCAACGCTCGCACGTCGTACGTGGGACGACCCGCAACATGCAGCACACGTACGCGATCCCGCGCGACGTCAATCGCCACATACCGCGTGTCGTTGTCGGGGACCGAATCGCCTGAAGGCGCTTGGATGTTCACTTCGACAATCCGCACACCGGCCCGATCGAGCGTCACCTCGAACTCCAGCGTCGCCAGGCCGTTTGTCGCCGTCGCTCGACCTGATGCCAATTCCGTTGGTTCACCAACTTCTCGCAATTCACGGAGCCGAACCGGAATCGAACTGCAATCGAGTTTGCCCGTGCAGCCAATGTCCACTTGCAACGACAACGGCTGATGCGCAACCGCGGCGCCAGCAGCTCGAACTCGCCGAATGCTCGCATCCGTTGGGGCTTCCGTCGCCAACGCCACGGTGTGCAGTGGAACATCGAGCACACCGAGCGAAGCCCGAATGGTTTCTCCGGGCTGAACATCGGTCGGACGATCCAAACGGCCGTCGGACAAAATCACAATCGCCGCGGGTCGCTCATCCGCCGCACGGGACACAGCTTCGATCGCGCCCACAAGATCCGAATGCGGCATGGGCCGTGCCGTTCGTAATGCCGAACCAAGACGTGGTTCGAGTGATGCAGCACCGTCGGGTTTTCCTTTTTCGGAACTGCCAAGCGGGTACGGTGCGCCTTTGTCAAACGCGAGCGAAGAAAAACGGACTTCGGAGCCGCGTTTTTCGAGGTCTTCGAGGGCCCGGATGGCTTCGTCGCGCCGGGTTTTTCCTGACGATATCGGCAGATCGATCGAACGTGACGCATCGACGAGAACGACGACACGCGGCCCGACAAACGTACCTTTGCCTTGGATCGCAACGGGTCGAAGAACGGCGCACAGAAGCGCGAGCGCTGCAAACACGCCAGAGATGAAAACGGACAAACGTGATGAATTGGAGCGACGGAGTTCGAGCGCAAGGAGGATCAAACTGAGCAGCACGAGGGCGCCGGCTGCAATTTGATACGAAGTCGAAAGATCTCCCGACGGCGCAAACGAAGACGTCACGGCGTCTCCCTTCGCCGACGACGCATCAGAAACGGCGCGTGAACTTGATCGTCCTTGTAGTTCGAGCAGAGCACGTACATCGCGATGTTCACCGCGAATCGAGTGGCCATTTCTCGTGCGGGTTCGCCCCCGGGTACCACGGAAAACGGATGCGTACCACTCGGCGATCGCGCGAGAGCGCCAAGCAAGTCATGTGCCGAAAAGAGGATCTGTGGCTGACCACCGTGCATGATCACGTCGAGTTTGGCCGGGCCTTCGACGCGTCCCATGGGCCTTTGCAACAAGTAAAACGAACGAAACACGACGTTCTCTTTGCTGATCGGTACTGGCGCGCCATCGGGCACCACGCGAGCAAGTTCGCGTTTCGCAGCTTTTCCAAACGCACCGACGTCAGGATCCGCGTCGTCGACAAACATGACGCCACCGAGCGCAAGGAATCGTTGTAGCCCAGCGAT
>JBGAOI010000772.1:0-3904 GCA_044221885.1 Polyangium sp. (in: bacteria) | reverse complement strand
GTCGTGATGTCGAACCAAACTTGGCCCGGGGTCGAAGGCGATAGAAATTCACCATCCTTTGTCAATGCGTGATTCCAACAAATAAAAACAAAGCTTCATTGCCGCCCAAGACAAAGGCGATGAATGCGCCGCTTTGCGACGTATGGAACCCCATCGAGCATTCTCGTACGAGGAAAGCATGCAATGGTTACGGGATCGTTACCCGCCAAGTTGACGTCTCCCTTCGCAACCCAGCTCACACAAAAATCTTCCAGTCCCGTGCATCTTCCCGTTGATGCGACGCTTCAATTGACTATGCTGCGCGCCCATGCCGGACTTTTTGATGACCAACAAACGCAGCCATTCTTGTAACGCCCTTCGCGTAAGCGACGTGGGCGCAGACGTCGTGCTCATGGGCTGGGTGGCCAATCGTCGCGATCACGGTGGTCGCGTTTTTATTGATTTGCGTGACCGTGAAGGTCTGACCCAAATCGTTTTCGGACCGGAACTCGCCAAAGACGCCCACGAACTCGCCGGAGAACTCCGCTCGGAATACTGTATCGGCATCAAGGGCCGCGTCGTTACACGCGTTTCTTCGGGTGGACAACCCAACCCCCGTCTCGCAACAGGCGAAATCGAAGTTAACGCCACGGAATTGCACATTTTCTCGCGCTCGGAGACGCCGCCCTTCCTCATTGAAGACGGCATCGATACGAAGGAAGAACTTCGACTCAAGTACCGGTATTTGGATTTACGCCGGCCCGAACTGCAAAAGAACTTCCTCGTTCGCTCGAAACTTTATCGCGCCGCTCGCGATTATTTCCACGGCCAAGGTTTTACCGAGCTCGAAACACCGTTCATGGTGAAATACACACCCGGTGGCGCGCGAAACTTCCTCGTGCCTTCGCGCCTCAATGAACATTGTTTCTATGCGCTTGCCGAATCGCCGCAAATCTTCAAGCAGCTTTTCATGGTCGCCGGATTCGAGCGGTATTTCCAAATCGTCCGCTGTTTCCGCGACGAAGACTTGCGCCTCGATCGCCAACCGGAATTCACCCAAATTGACGTGGAAATGTCCTTCATCAGTGAAGAAGACATCTTTACAACCATGGAAGGACTCGTCCGACGCGTCTGGAAAGACGTACTCGATGTGGAACTTCCCGCGCAGTTTCAGCGCATGAGTTACCACGACGCGATGCTCAAGTATGGCGTTGACAAACCCGATGTCCGGTTTGGCTTGGAACTTGCCGATCTCACGGAAACGCTTCGACCTTTGGATGGCGGCGGCGTGCCGATGTTCAAAACGGCACTCGACCAAAAAGGCATCATCAAGGCGCTCCGTATTCCCGCCAAAGAAGCGGCCGGTTTGTCGCGTACGGAAGCCGATAAACTGGAAGAATTCGTCAAAGGGTTTGGTGCCCGCGGTCTTGCCCGCGCGCGCGTAGCGGAAAATGGCGAATGGACGCAATCGCCGCTCAACAAGACCATCTCCGTGGAAGCTCGCAATGCCATCAATGCCGCACTTGGCGCTGGTAATGGCGACTTGCTCTTCTTCCAATTCGGCTCGTTCAAACTCGTTAATGCCGTGCTCGGTGGATTGCGCCTGCACCTCGGCAACAAATTGAACCTGGTGGTCAAAGACCAATGGCGGTTCTTGTGGGTCACGGATTTCCCGATGTTCGAGCAAGCGGAAAATGGCAATTGGGTGGCCGCACATCATCCGTTTACGTCTCCCAAGCCTGACCACGTGGGATTCCTCGGCGAAGACAACGGTCGCGTACAAGCCCGCGCGTACGACCTCGTTCTGAACGGCAATGAAATCGCCGGCGGATCGATTCGTATTCACCAACGTGACGTGCAAGCCAAAGTCTTTGCGGCGCTGGGTTTGTCGGATGAAGACTTCCGCGCCAAGTTCGGCTTTTTGCTCGATGCCTTCAAATACGGCCCGCCGCCGCATGGAGGTATCGCCTTCGGCCTCGACCGTTTGGCCATGCTTTTGTGCAATGCCACAAGCCTCCGCGATGTCATCACGTTCCCCAAGACGCAAAAAGGAACGGACATGATGACGGATGCGCCTACGGCCGTGACAAACGAGCAGCTCGACGAACTTCACGTGCAGCTCAAGAAATAATCCGTGGACGCCTTTCTCCTCGGCCTCATTGAAGGATTGACTTGACCGAGTTTCTACCGATATCGTCAACAGGTCATTTGATCCTGCTCGGTACATGGCTCGGTCATTCCGACGAAGCTTCCAAAACACTCGATATCGTCATTCAATTCGGCGCGATTCTCGCCGTCGTCGTGTATTACCGGAAGCGACTTGGGGAACTCGTTCGAGGATGTTTTCGGCGCGAGCCTGAACATGTGCGGCTTTTTCTAGCCGTCGCGGTTGCGTTTCTTCCGGCGGCGGTCGTTGGACTTTTGCTGCACAAAACAATCAAATCGCATCTGTTTGGTCCAAAGCCTGTCGGCGCTGCGCTCATCGTGGGCGGCATCGTGATGCTCGTCATCGAAGCGTACCGCGCCAAACGAGAAAAACCTCGCGAAGGTGACTTGAAAGATGTGACATTGCCTCGCGCCTTGGCGATTGGTTTGGCGCAGTGTTTTTCCTTGTGGCCAGGCGCTTCGCGATCCATGACGACGATCGTTGGAGGTCAAATGGCTGGGCTTGGTACCGCGACCGCCGCAGACTTTTCGTTCTTGCTCGCGATTCCCACGCTTGGCGCCGCAACCGCGTACGATCTGCTGAAAAATGGCCGCGCGCTCTTGGAATCTCCGACAGGCCCCACGTCTCTTCTGATTGGAACCGTCGTGTCGTTCGTCGTCGCGTTGGCGGTGATTGCGACATTTCTGCGCTATTTGAAGCGGTTTGGGCTCGCACCGTTTGGCATCTACCGCATCCTTCTTGGGGCTGCCGTGTTGGCGTTGCTCTAATACCGAGCAATTCCATGCGTAAATCGCTTGGGTTTCCGGGCGGTGCTCGTTAAGCTGCGCGTCTTATGAAGAGGTTTTTCCGTCGCACGGGCGTCGGGGCATTTGGGTTGGCACTTGTGTCGATGTCGCTGAGTTGCTCAGCGCCACCTCCACCACCCAAGCTCGTACCTACAACGCCGGTTGCCGTTGTACCTCCACCGCCACCTCCACCACCGTTGCCTCCAGCCAAGTGGATGCAAGTCTCCGGTGCAACGGCGGTAGGACCGCAAATCGATGCTGCAACCCTGGTGCTCGTTGGAGGTCGTCGCCTCTTGATGGCTGCGGATGGGACGACAAAAGCGGAAACGTCACCTTCGCCCGAACCTTTGCTGCAAGTCATCGTCGTGCCGTTGACGAACGGGGGAAAACGCATCATCGCGCGAGGAGCCAGTGGTCTCTATCGTTTGGATGATCCGCTCGGCGCGCCCAAACCACTGGCTCAATCGGAATCGGATTTCCGCGTCATCGCGGCGTATCCGGGCCATGTCGTGATCTGGACGTATAACTCGGATTCGCCGCGATTCGTCGACGTCGAGACAGGAAAATTCAAGCTCGTACCAACGTTGCCCTCGGTGCCGATCCGAGCCGTGGCATTTCGCGACGACAAAGAGGGGGCCGCCATCTTCGAAGGCGTTGGTGTTGCCGTGACAAACGACGGTGGTGCCACGTGGAAACGCGTTACGGATGAAGTGAACGGCGATGCGATGCGCGTGCAAGGCGTCAAGGTGCACGACGGCAAGTTGTTCGCATTTGTTTATGAAGACGGCATGTTATCGCCAATCGACGTTGCGCAAGCACGCCTTGGTCGGGCGGAAGATCCGCCGTCTGCCTCGAACGTGCCGCCGCTGATGGCCACGCTCGCCGTCCCCTTGATGCCCTTGGCCGAAGCGTCAGCCGCCAGCGTGGCGCCGGCGCCGCCGCCCGAAGCGATGCTCAGGTCCCCGCCGGTCAC
>JBGAOI010000771.1:0-3904 GCA_044221885.1 Polyangium sp. (in: bacteria) | reverse complement strand
TTCAGAACCGTCTCTTTGTCGACAGAATCAACCCCGCCCGAGCCGGGTCATAACGACGACGCCATTTGACTTGGATTGGACCGTTCCTGCGCCCGACGCCGTAAAAGCCCTTCTCCTCCCGTGGCCTCACGCGAAAGTACGCTGAGTTCTCGGTCGGTTTGCTCCGGTACGGCGTCATGGTGATGAGACGCGCGCATATCGAAAATACATCCCGCTGCAAATCCATGCATTGGTGGGCTCTCGACGATAACCTCGCGAAGCTGGCGCATCGGCATTGGATAAGCCATAGCGGCCACATTGCGCAAGCGCTCACTGTCCGTGCCAGCATCGCGGTCATAAGGAGTAACCTCGAAATGGGTCTTACGCACAGGATCCTCTTCGCTCGATGTCGTGGTTTTTCCGCTCGCGTCAATGGCTTTGGGTCGAGCCGCGGTCGCCGTCGCCCCGCATCCGGCAAGCACCATCGTGAGCGTCATGGACGCGAAGAACTTCACCCCTGTTTCAAAGTCGAACATAGATACCTCCTCAGTGATTCGAATGGCGTGTGACAAGCAGGCGTCGAAATCGATGGCGTCCGTGGTTTTCGGGCCCATCACAGGCAGCGCCAAGGTTTCGGCAGTGCCCCCAAGGTCCGAGACGAAACGACGTTCGCATCGAATTCCATCTTGTGGATGAGTCCTCATCCACGACACGGAACGTGTTCGAGCATCATTGCATCAAGCGTGCCGGGCTCTTTCGTGCATCAACGCGTCTGTCGGGAGGTATTGACGCGTCAATGGCATCCTTCGAGCGTTCGAAGACGATGCCCTGACGCGTCAGCGAGGTTCACCATCGCGCCACATCGCGGAAAAAGACCTGGCTCTCCTGCGTGATGAAACCTGCCGTTCAAACTCGAGATCCGTCAAGCCGGCATACGTTGCGGAGGAGCCGATACTTTTTGGACCCAATCGAAAAGCAAGCTCGAATGCCCCTGGGCCATTCCAACGTTTGCCGGATCGGGCAAATGCATACGTGCGCGCAAAACGTCGATTTGCTCGGACAAACAAGATTCCAAAGGTTCGAGGAGCAAATTATTTGCTTTTTTGCCCATTTCCGTCCCCACGCGGAGGTTGTGCAACATTCCCGGCACGTGCAGCGGAACGATCCACGCATACAAAGCCATCATTCCCAAAAGTTGCGCTCGACTGCCCACATCGAACCCTTGCGCAATCATGAACGCAAGAAGTCCCAATTCGCCGGCAGGTGTCGTCGGAAATCCCGTGAGCACATGGAACAAATCATGCGTCGTCGTATACCGCAATGGATACGGATTGTCCTTGAACTGCTCCCGCGTCTCAGGCGTAACCTCCAAAGGCGCAAGCCCCTTGTCATCCAGCATGCGCACGTATTCGCGCCCGAGCGATCCCGTGGGCATCCGACGCAATTTCTCGAGGCTCACGTCGAAATAACCATTGCCCATTTCCCGCAAACGCTCGTTTAATCCCGCCGGCGGCTTCGACAACATATCGAACTTCATCACCGCAAGATCTCCAAATGGGACACCTCGACGACGCGCTTGCCACAAGACCCGAATTTGCTTGAACGTGATCATATCGTTACTCCTCGTGTCCCTCCCCACCAAAACCGCGCCAAAGATTTTTTCATCCGACGCACAGGACAGTATTGACTCTCTGACCAGATTTGTCAAACTGGTCAGTATGGTTTTTGAGAGCGTGGAAGATTTAAGGTCAAAACTGGTGGATTTTGTGGGAAACGTGGATCCGGCGGATCCGAAGGGACGTAAGCGACTTCGCATCATTGAGGAAGCGACGCGTCAATTTGTGACGCATGGGTATCGAAAGGCGGCGATGGGGGATGTAGCGAAGGCTACAGGAATCGCGAAGGGAACGATCTATTTGTATTTCGAGACCAAGGCGGATTTGCTCATTGCGACGATTGCTTATGAGAAATACCGAACGATGACTTTGCTCGAAGGGGTATTTGCTTCTGGAATTTCGGGGCGGGAGCGATTGCGGCGTTGGGTGCAGGCGGCGCTGGAAATGGTGCTCGAGTCACCGCTGTTGGGACGAATTGCGACCGAAATGCATGAATTCGATGCGGATTTGATTGCGCGATTCGTTCAAGTTTCGACGGCGTCTCGAGCGCAACAGGAACAATTCATGCAAGAATTGGTGGATGCGGCCATCGCGCCCGAAGTCTGGGATCCGACGGATCGGCATGAACAAATGGTGGTCATGTATTCGCTCGTGCGGGTGGCACCGATGTTACGGAATGAGCAAATACGGCTAGGCGTGCCTTTGGATCGAGTTGTCGCGATGACGGCGGCGGTCATCGTGGATGGATTGAAACCAAGGCGTGTTGCGCTGTCGCAATCCAGCAGGGAATAGGCAATTTCTCCGATTTATCCCGCCCGCGAAGTTTCCGCATTTTCCGACATCGTCGTACGTAATCGAAAAAAGCGACCTTTCGCCATTAAGTGCTGAGGCAATCTCTTCCATGCAGAAAGGTTGCGCTGGATTCGGTGAGAGCCTCAGTGGCCCCCAAATCAACTCCGGCTACGGGCAGGCATGCACGCGAACGACCGTCAATGTCGTCCCTTGAATCGAGGCCCAAGCGACTTCGCCATTGGGTCGCGATTCGAAATCTTGTGCGGGCAATGGCGCCGTCGTCGTCACGCTTTCGCTCGTGGCCACACCTTGCGCGTCGAGTTTTTGCAACGTAGTGGATCCACTGCCCAGAAGCAATCCGTCTTCATAACGCGCAAGTTGGCTCGAACCAGGTTCGGTCAGCGCCCGATCCGCCACCGGCATGCCATTCGCGTCGAAATGCCCCAAGTGGCCCTCACCTTTTGCATCTTGGTATACCAAGAAAAACCCATCGGCCACCGCAACGAGTCCTCCGAGCTGCGTGGAATAACCACCCGCGCAATTCGCTTGCGGATCGTCGGTGATTTTCGCCGCATTGTGCTGGAAATAAATCCCTTTGCCGGGGTAACAATCGGAAATGCAAATCGGCACGAGCCCCGCGGGACCCACCGCAAGCCGCTCGTCCATGCTGTGACTGCAACCCCAACCCCAACCACCACCCGCAGGTGATCCGTCAGCATTGAGAATCCGCAACGTGTCGCCTTGATGCCCGATGTTGTCCGGCCAAAGTCGATGCAATGCGTGATACGCCGCGTATTTGCCATCGGCTTGCAGAACGAGGCGCCCCGTACGCGCAAATTCGCCAAACCATTCGACACCTTGAACCTTGTGATTTCCGCCGCCCACGAGATCCACCTTCGCCAAGGTTTTTCCCGTATTGTCGATGCGATGAAACGTCATGAAATCGGGGTTACGCGAAACGAGCAACGCGATGTCATTCGCCGTCGCCGCCACGCCGAAAACGCCCGTGCCTTCGACGGATACCTCCATTCCGACCTGTTTGTCATTGGCATCCAGTTGCACCACATGGACGGAACCATCCGTGCCGGCCCATGCGACCACCGAGCCATCTCCACGCGCAGAAGTAATCGCGTTGGATGTGGACGAGCCAACGGCAACCGTCACATTGGTGATGCGAACGGCATCCTCGAGCGACTTGCACACCACGCCGCCGCCGGAACTAGAGCTCGACGTGCCAGTCCCATTGCCGCCATTGCCCGTGCCGCCGTTGCCGGTACCGCCGTTGCCCATGCCGCCGGTATTTTCAGAACCACCTTGCCCGCCGCTGCCCGAGGCGTTCGGATTGCCCCCGGAACAAGCGGCTGCAATTGCGGACAAACCCACGAGAATGCATGTTTTGAAGTACGTCATGGAGGGATGATAGCGAGAGCTTCGTCGAAACAAAGTGCCAATTTCATCGTTGACGCGTTTGGGGCGTTGACGTCGTCCTGCGTCATTCTTGCCGACTTGGGCACTTA
>JBGAOI010000770.1:0-3906 GCA_044221885.1 Polyangium sp. (in: bacteria) | reverse complement strand
CTTCATCACGGGATCCCCGAGCAGCACATAACCCGCCGCATCGTGGTATCGGATCCACGCATCGAGGGCCTTTTTCGAGGCCGCAAGTTCCGGCCGCTTCCGCGCCCGCGCAAGCGTCTGGGCCAGCTTCACCGCCGCTGCTCCGCATTGCTCCCGAAAACCGCTCATCGCCTGGCCCAACGTTCCTTGACCTCCAAGCGACCACTGGATGAAATCCATGAATGCAGCCGGGCCATCCTGCGGACCTCGCGCTTGAAACGATTCGCTCGTCGCACGATCGATATGACCGACGAACGCCACGGGCCCGTTCGGGTGCGCCAGCAACGCGCGCGGTAATGCCGACGTATAGGGTGCACCGGCGATCGCATTGGGCGCTTTTTCGGACAACAACCGGTGCACACTTTCGGCCGGAACCCCGGCGCTGAAACACGCGAAACTCACCATCACCGCTCCCGGTGCGAACGACGCGCATTCACGCACGCGCGCCGCATCGAGCGCCGTACCCGTCGTCCCGGAAAAACCTTCGTCCGTGAGAGCCCCCCAATCATCGCGTGGGTTTGGCGAGTCGAACCATTCGAGTCCGTGCGACGCCGTGACGATGACCGCCGGTCTCGATTTCTCGACCTCTTGGCATAATCGCTCCGTCGTCGCGTCGTGTCCGAACAAACGTTTGGGCTCCAAGGGCCTCGACGGTAATATCCGCCCCAAGTCGTCGAGGTACGCGGCGAGCGGCTCGGAGAGTTCGGCGTGGCTACGGCGAGTCGCGTCGTCCGTGGCGAAGGAATAAAGCAGCGCGCGACGCTCGACTTCCATCTTGCCGGTCTCGTACCGCACGAGTTTGTCTGCCCAAACACGACACGCGTCCCAATCGATGGCTCCATCAACGCCGGCGCCCACATCGATGCGACCCGTTGCAAACTCCTGCTCCAGCGCCATCTGAACGTCGAAGGGAAATCGACGCGGGCCTCCCACGAGAAGGAGGTAATACGGCAATTTGCCCCCCGTCGATTCCTCGAGCGCGCGGCGCCACCGCTCGGGATTCGCGCTCACGACCGAAGGCATCCGGATGATGCCCCGCTTGGGTTGCGTATTCGGCGCATGGAATGCAACCCCTTGCCCAATTCGATGCTCGATGAGTGGGCGAAGCGCTTCTTCGGCCTGGTCCGCGTCGTCTTCCAGGACAACGATGGCCCATCGACCAATCTCGGGTTTCTCGGGGTCATTGCTTGGACCTGGTCGTCGAGGAGCTAGCGCTCTTTTTGTTTTCTTTGGGGCGCTTTGCTCAGGGACAGGCTCTTCGGCCTTATCGCGCTTGCCGACCAAGTTGTCGACATCAACCCCCGTCAACCGGTCGACGAGGGCTTTGACATCGACGTCGAGTTCCGCGGGTTTACCCGCAGCAGCATTCCAACCTGCGAATGAAATACGCCGTGATGAACGCATCGATTACTCCGTATCGGCAAGCAAATCGACGACAGGCCCTTCCGTGGCGGATTGGGTCAAGTCGAAACGCTGAAGGTTCACGGGACGCCCTTCGCTGAGCTGCGCGATGACGTACCCATAATGGGAAAAGTGCGCCTCTTTTTGGTATTTGTAGGCCCCGACATCGTCGACGTGCGCAAAATGAATGGGGGCCCGCGCCCGAATGCGCCAATTCTCGACCGCGGCCGGAGCGTACGATGCCGCAGGCTCGAAATGACGTTCGGCATCGAGCCGCTCGAGCGCTTTACCAATCACGACGGAAGCCTCCGCTTCGTTGCATTCGGCGAGCTGCTGCGCGAGAGCCTCGAGGTCGCGATCCGCCAGCAAATCGGCCGCGGCGCGGACCAGCTTGGGATTGACGGGATCCTCATCACTTGCCGGGTACGTCCGCACCTTGGGATCCGACTTGAAGACCGTATCGCCTTGCAGGTACGTCTCGACCCAATTCTCGTTATCGTGACCCATGATGACGGCCCAGGTTCGGTGTTCGAGCAATGTTTCGAGCAGACGCTTGACCGGGTGTTCGGCAAGAGATTGGTTTGTCCGCACCATCCATTCTTCTTGCCACGTGCGCGCGTGATTCGCCAAATAGCGCAGATAGGCCACCACGACATCGTACACCTTGTCGAATTCGTACGGCCGCATCTCGCTGTAATACCCGAGCGATTTGCCCAAGCAGCCGCCGCGCGGATCGTGATGGGCCAGCATGACTTTGTGCATATCCGCCGCCGTGGCCGCTTTCAGCTCGGATTCGATCCACCCAAGCTGCTCGTCACGCATCCAGCCGCCCCAATTCGCAACGACCGCGTGGTATCCAAGCCGTTCGTGCCGATCGAGCTCGAACGTATTGGCGCAGAGGTATCGCGTACGATGCCAGGTGAATGCGTGGAACAGCGGACCGAAGCTGCGACGGAAATGGTGCAATCCGTCATACGCCACGGTGTTTTTCGGATCCGGCCCGAGGTACGCATTCGTCGGCTCGCCGCGCTCGTAATCCTCGTACGCGACCATGCCGTCGTGATTTCCCGGCACGAGCACGATGGGTTTGTTGAGTCGCGGCAAGAGTTTCTCGGCCGCACGGGCATATTCGGCCTTATAATACGAATGCACGGGGCTCGGTTTGGCGGACAAAGCCAGCTTGAGGACGTTCATTTCGCCGCGAACGCCATTGTCACAAACGTCGCCGATGAGCGCCACCCACGCAATGTCGTCCAGGCGATTTATGCGCTCGATGAACCTATCGAGGCAAACCTCGTTATCCACGTGATATTGAGCATCGCCGCAAAAGACGACCTTCTCATCGCCCGTAATGCGTTCGTACAACCGAACCGCATTGGGCTGCGTCTCCTCCTTGCCTTCCCATTGGAGGCGCAAATCGTAAAGACGAAAGGTTTTTCCTGCAATATCGAAGCTGAGCTGCCACAATTCGCGGCGACCGTTTTTCCCGGCCGGTCCTTTGCCCAACGATACGGGAGAACCGACGGCTTTCAGAGCATATTCGCCCGATTCTCCGTGGCGATCGACAAGCGTCACCACGCAGGCCAGGGGGTCGGCACCTTCGGGCAAACTGAGCAAAACTTCGAGCGATTGCTCGGGCGTGAGAAGCGCGGGACAACCCAGCGTTGGATAATTTGGATAATGAATACAATCGACGAATCGGTCGATGGGTAATGTTTGGGCTTCGTCATTGATGGCCGGATCAGCGTAATGGAGTTGGGCGAGGGGAATCGGAAGCTTGCTCATGGGCTCGACTCGGGATGGGGTTTACGGTCATCGGCTCCTTGGCAAGTGCCGTGCCCGCATGATTGCCGGGAGAACCGACGATCAAGGGCGAGGTTGGCGCAAATTCGTCGCCGTCACGCAAGACGTGCGTGGGGAAGTGGCGCACGACAACAATTCCTCCAGCCGTTTGGCGGTCTCGTCCTCACGTGGGTGCGCGGCCCATTCCAGCACTTGAAGAATCTCGTCGTGACGAACCAATTCCTGGTGCAACAACACGGATCGCGTCGCTCGTAAGAAGCGCGCTTCGCCAGAGCTCGACTTGTTAGAAGGGTTGTACTCGTGGTTGATCCTCTGCGCCCATTCCGAAGCGAGCCGATCATTCTCCTGAACGGCCGCAATCCAAGCAAGCGTCATGAACGCCAATGGAATGCCAGGTGAGAACCCACCAAATTGCTCATCCTTCTGCTGGGTATTGTTCGCATACGAAAGCCCTTCTTTGAATCGGCCCGCACCGACGAGAGCGGTGAGATACAAGAGGTTGGGATCCTCCGTCATCCAATACGTCGTCTCTATGTCCGAGCCTATCCGGTCGTTCATTTCCTTCAAAACGCGCACTGCCGCGTCGGGCATGAGGGCCGCAATCAAAAAAAAAAACCCCCCCCCCAGCAAAGCCATAGCCCGGGGTTTTGGGGGTGGGGTGGG
>JBGAOI010000076.1:10765-18497 GCA_044221885.1 Polyangium sp. (in: bacteria) | reverse complement strand
ATCGACCAAGACGCGTAGCGGGGCTGGGAAATGGGATGAAGGCCATGGCGAGTGCAAGCAGGGCCGCCACGAGGGCCACATAGGCTTCGCGTCGCAATCCCACAAAAATGCCAAACAGTGTAGCGGCTGAGCAAAGAAGCACAGCGGCGACGTCGAATGTCGCGCGTGTTCCGAGCCATGGTAAAAGCAGCAATCCCGCCGCAAATGTTCCGACCAAACTACCCACCGTACCGGCAGCAGAAATGCGCCCCGCAATGCGGCCAAGATGGACCGACGATGTGCCTGCCGCATGCAATACGAGAGGCGGCAAAGCTCCGAGCGAAATCATCGGTAGCGAAAGGATCAGCGCTGTGAAGAGCGCCGTCGTCGCGAGCCCTCCAATGCCACCCGAGCGAAATCGTTGAAGACTTGATGCGAGCAGCCACGGAATGCCTCGAGGCAATACGATAAAAAGCAACGACGATGCAATGAGGAGACGTACCACCCAGCGCTCGGGCAAACCGCGGGAACTAAACCAACCGCCCAGCAAACTGCCGAGGGAAAGACTGCCGAGCACCGTGCCAATGAGTAATGCCCACGTCGTGGTGCTTGTACCGAGATAAGGAGCGAGCAATCGGCCAGCGGCGATTTCGCCCGTCATGACGGCGGCCCCACCAAGGAAACTCAAAAGTGCCCATGCAAAGGATCGCGGCCGCAATTCATCCGTCACGGACCTGCCACCACGTGCGTCGTGCACGTTTCGCCCGAGGGCGCTGTGCATGTCACGTCTTTGCCCAACCCCGTTTTCAAATTGACTTCACACGTGGCATCGTTGAGGGCTGGTCCACCGCCGGCACCACCATTGCCCGCGGCACCACCGCTACCACCGTTACCGCCACTTGTTGCAGACAAATCGAATGTGAAAGACACTGTCGTGACCGTGTACGGTTCGTCTTCATCTTCGCAGCTACCACCCACGGCCACATTTTTCACGGGCAGTTGGACATTCGAGCGGGTGAACGTGCCAGGTATCGTCCTTCGGCTCATGGGTGGGGTTCCTCCTGCGTTGATCTGAACGCGACCGGATTGATTGCCGCCGCACGTGGTGGTGACGTCGAAATTACGACTGAACCCGAACGATCCGCAATATGGTTCGGCACTGTCGGCCAAGAGCAGCGGGACGCAACCCAAGGTGGCGACGAGACTGATAACACGAAGCGAGGAGGCTTGGTATTTCATGGCTATTCACTCATTACTAGGTTTCTGCCGAACATCAACCCCAAATCATGACGTCCGGGATCTTTGTTGATTGTCGACGTCGGGTCACAAGCAGCGCGAGTCCAAGCAGGCTGAGCGAAGCAAACGAAGTAGGGGGCGAGGACGAACCTGCTGCACGACATGTGCAGCCAGTTTCCTCATTCGGGGGTTTTACCGGATCCAGGATGCATGTTGTTCCCGCACATAGGCCACCGGGGCATAAACTGCCATTGGGTAGTAGATCCACATCAACTGGGCAATCATTGTTTTTGCCGTCGCAGCTTTCGGCCGCTCTGCAGACGTCTTCCGCTGCACGGCATTCCGTACCGGCAGCGACTTTGATATCGGTGGGGCATGTTCCTTCCACGCCCGTACACGTTTCGGCAACATCACACACGCCCATGGCACTTCGACAAACCGTACCGCTGGGAAGCGGCGTGCACGTTCCGTCTTTCACGGCGCCTGCTGCTTGCGAACACACTTGGCAATCATTCGCATCGTTATCGCCGCACGCCGAATTGCAGCAAAAACCATCCGTACAGAAGCCGCTCTTGCAGTCCGCTGCGCCCGCGCACGTAGATCCCGTGGGGTTTCCGCAAAAGCCAGCTACGCAAAGCTGATTGGCGCATTCGGTCGACGCGCCGCACGCCTCGCCGTTCGTTTTGAGTAGCAAGAAGGGGTAAATCGCACCCGATGGTTGGTCCGAAGGCACGCCCACGAGCGCTGTGTACCCCGACTGCGACACAGATGGTCCGACGTCAGGTGGCCCGGGGTTGTTCGGAAAAACCTTCGCGTATTCGGTCCAGGTGTGTCCACTGCGCGTGAAGACGTAGGCCGCGCCCGCTGGAGTGTTGTCGGCAAACGTGGCCCCCACAAGCGCCGTATTGCCCTCCAGAGATACGGAGCTGCCGAACCGGTCCTGCGCCGTTCCATCGCTAGCCAGAAGCTTGGCTTGCTCGGTCCATGCGCTGCCGCTCCGCACGAAGACGTAAGCTGAGCCCGAGGACTCGCCCTGAGCATTGTGAAATGGGGATCCGACGAGCGCCGTATCGCCGTCGAGAAACACCGAACTGCCGAAATATTGGTCCGTTGGATCACTGGCCCCAAGCAATGCCTGCTGGGTCCATGTGCTGCCGTCGCGCACGAAAACGTATGCTGAGCCGAACGAGCCAACGAGCGCCGTATTCTCCGAGAGCGATACTGCTCCGCCAAACCCGTCGCCAAACTCCCCGTCGTTCGCCCACAGCTTTGCCTCCTGCGTCCAGGTGGTACCGTTGCGTACGAACACGTATGCAGCCCCGGTATCAAAGTCATTGCCATCGCCCGCGCCGGCTGCGACGAGTGCCCTGTCTCCGGACAGCGCGACCGAAACGCCAAATAGGTCTAACGCTACTTCGTCGTTCGCCAGTAGCTCCGCTTGCTCGGTCCACGTGTTTCCGCTGCGCACGAAAACATAGACCGAGCCCGACTCCATTCCCTTGTCGTCGTGCCCCATAGCGCCCACGAGCGCCGTATTTCCAGACAGCGATACCGCACCGCCGAAGAAATCCATCGGCGCGCCGTCACTCGCAATGAGCTTCGCCTGTTGCACCCACGTGTTTCCGCTGCGCACGAAGACGTAGGCTGAACCCGAATCCTCTCCGAGATCGTCATCCGCCGGCGCTCCAACGAGCGCTGTGTTCCCCGACAGCGACACCGAAGATCCGAAGCGATCGTTCGCCATCCCGTCACTCGCCACGAATTTCGTATCGAGTGGCAAACTCAGCGAGTTTGCCTCGGATGCCCAGTCCTGCACCGGCGCGATATCCCCGGCGCGGAGCTGTTTCGGCATGGCGAGGGACGTTTGACCTGGTGTTGGCGCCGATGTTTCGACCGCGTGAGGAAGCTTTTCAAAACTGCTGTCCGTTCCGCAATTGGTTCCAATCGCTATCGCTGCGGCAGCCAGGCCACGCGTCATGTTTGCCGCTCGCCTCTGGAACGTTCGGGTGTTCATCGCGACGCGCAGGAGCAATGTGCGTGCCGCTTGTTCCATAGGCGTATTTCGTGTCGGTTGTTGATGACGTTTTGCGCACTTCTTGCGGGCGGAACGAAAAGCTTGCACTGCTGCGGGGAGGAATGCAGATTCGTTTGCAACGTGCGGGAGCGCGTCTTACGGCCCTTCGACGAGTTTTACCGGGCCCATTTTCACGTCGTCGTGTTCCCCTGCTCTTCCCCCGCCGTTCGCCGCGCCGTTCGCCGCACCAGCTCCACACCGAGGTGCGCATGAAAATGCAATGCGCTCGGCTCAGGCAGAGGAGTATTGACACCCGTCTCGTGCGGGGCGAGCGTGCGCGGCATGTCGCCTCGGGCCAAACGAAACTTGAAGATCAGCCTGCTCGTACTCGCCGTTTTGATAGGCGTCCCGCTCGTTTATGGAGGTATTTCGCTCGCGCGGAACGCTCCAATAGAAGAACGCGCCGAACTCGCGAACGGAGATGCGGCGGTGGTGAAAGACGGGTTTGTCGTCGTGAGTTTTTTGGATCTCGGCGATGGGCACGTGGCACTCATCGATTGCGGTGGTGATAAAGACGGGAAAGCGCTCTTGGCAGAGCTGTCGCGGCGCAAGCTTGGGCCGGAGGACGTATCGGCCGTTTTGATCACCCATGGACACGGCGATCATTTCGCGGCTTGTTGGCTCTTTCCGAAAGCGGAGTTATTGGCATTGGCGCCGGATGTGCCACTGGTCGAGGGGCGCGAGGCGCCGAAGAGCCTCGTGGGTCGAATGATGGGGGCGAAGCAGACGGGGTTGAAGGTGACGCGGGTGATCGAGCCGGGGGAGATGACGCTCGGGAAAAAGAAAATCCGGGTCTTTGCGATTCCCGGTCATACGTCGGGGAGCGCGGCGTATCTCTTCGAGGGCGTGCTCTTCTTGGGGGACAGCGCGGGAGTTCTGAAGAGCGGGGAGCTCTCCGAGACGCCCTCGGTGTTCTCGGATGACGCGGAGGCGATTCGCGGATCGATCAGAAAGATGATTTCGGAGATTCGGGCGAGCGGCGCGGCGGTGGACTGGGTGGTGCCGTCGCATGCGGGCAAGGTGAAGGGGCTCGACGCGCTTTCGAGGTTTGCCGGGGAATGATTTGCGCCTCAGGCGTCTCGGTGTTGGAGGTTTAGGTGTGATCTTGCGGTCATATTGGCCGTGGGCGGGGTCTTTACCGCTTCTTCTTTGGCTTTTTCACACCGGACTTTTTCACCGCCGTTTTCTTCACAGCAGCTTTTTTCGTCGCGGGCTTCTTTTTGGGCTTTTTCGCCGCTTCGACGACCACTTTTTTCCCGTCGAACGCGACGACCATCGAATGAATGCTCGTCAAGCCTGCTGCGCGTAAATCCGCCGTGTAATCATTTTTCGCAAATTGCGCGTGCCCTTCGGCCAGCGCCTGTTTCAACGTTTTCTTTAACGACTTCTTGGCCGTTTTCAGTTCCATGACCACGCCGCTGGTTCCGATTCGCCGCGGTTTGATCATGACGTCTGGGCGCCCGTCGCCCGATTCACGATCCGCGCGTACTTCATAATCCGGTTCGAGCGTTGCGAGAAGGCCAATGACCAGACCGTGGAAAAACTTCTCGCAATCGACACCTTTGACATTATGGTACGAAGGAATCGCGAGCACGAGCTTTTGGAGCTGCTCTTGAACGGTGACAATGTCGCCTTGGAGCAAGGAGCCGGTTAACTTCTTAACGTCACCACCTTGGGCCTCGATTCCGTGTTTGAGCCAAACTCGAAACGTATCCCTGTAGATATGCGCAACTTCTTCGTTTGGAATCGACAATTCATAAGGCATCACGTAGATGTCGCTCGCATATTTCGCCGGCACGGAAGCTTTCAAATAGCCCGTCAGCGCCAAAATGCTCCACAACGTATCCGAATCGTTCTCCAATTCGGCAAATACAATCGCATCATTGAGTCGCTTTTCGATCTTGCCGCCCATCATCAGCGTTTCGATGTCTTGTTCGACACTGAAGGCGTGTTTTCGCAGAAGTCGTTTGGTCAGATCGTTTTGACTCGTGTTCAGCCAATAGGGCCGCAGTTTACGCGAATCGCTGGCCAGAAACTCCAAGATGGACCATGGATTGTAGATTTCTACACCGCCGAAGTCATATCCATCGTAAAACGACCGTACCGAGCCAATCATGTCCGACAAACCTGCCTTGTCGAGCAGTCCTTGGACCTCTCTTTCGGTAAAACCAAAACACGTATTGAATTCGGGTTCCAGAAGCGAATACACGCCCGGATTGTTCAGGCCCGAAAAAATGCTTTCTTTGGAAACGCGCAAAATGCCGGTCAAGAACGCACGTTCGAGGTGCACGTTGTCTTTGAGGCCCGACTCGAAAAAACTCCGGAAAAACGAAACGACCTGGTCGTAATACCCCAGCGCATACCCCGCGTGAATCGGTGCGTCGTATTCGTCGATGAGCACCATCGGGCGCACGCCTTGCGTTTCGTAGATAAACTTGGTCAAATTGAACAACGACCGATGCATCAATGCTTGGTCCGCCGTCCCTTCCAGAACCGCGCGAAAATCTGCAACTTGCCAAGATTCGAGCTTACCGTCGATGGTCGTTCGATGTTCAGCGTACGCTTCTTGTACAATGCGCCTAATTTCCTGGAAACACCCTTCCCACGTATCCGCCTTCGTCCCCTTGAAACTCAAATGAATCACGGGATATTTCTGAAAATGCTTTCGAACCTCGTCCCCCGCATTCGCAATATGTAGCCCCTCAAAAAGATGCCAGAGATTCTCTTCACGCTTCTCAAAAAAAGACTTCAACATCGTCAAGTTGATCGTCTTGCCAAACCGGCGTGGACGCGGGACGAGCACGACTTGATGACCATCGCGGCGGAGAAACTCCGAGATGAGGTGCGACTTGTCGATGTACTCGAACTTGCCTTCGCGTAGCGTCCGAAAGTCGACGATGCCTGTGGGAACTCGAAGCGGCGTCACCATACGGGCGCGAGTTTGCCGCAAGCAGCCGCCTGTGTCAAGAAAATTCTCGTGTCAGTCCGACGAACTCCCCTTCGTTCCACGTCACAAGCGTATCATTCGGACGAACCTTGTTGCGGAAACTGCGGCGACAGGGCCGGAGTGGCGGCAATTCATCCATGCGCAGGACGCATACCGCCGCCGACAATGAATTGTCCCGCATGACGCGCACGTTTGCCGTTGCAAGCATCGTAAAACCCCGCACAAACCGCGCGGTTTATCCCGGATACGCAGCTTCAAGCGCTCGGCGTTGATCGCGATTGGGTTTTGCGCCCGGACGAACTCGGCGAATCATCTCGAGCGCTTCGGCAACGTTTTTCGCGAGCCCCCGTTCGAGCAACACAGCCGCAGCGACCATCGACGTGCGGCCATGGCCCTGAGCACAATGCAGATAAATGGGGCCTTCACTCGCGTGGATCTTTTTCGCCATCTCCACGAGTTTTACCGGGTCGACCGGCGCTCCATCGAGAATGGGCAATGCGAGCAACGTCGCTCCGTTCGGCACATGTTCGTCGAGCTCCGCTGTCAGATCCACAATCGTTGCGACAGGCGGAACCTCATGCGGAAGCAACCTTCGACCAATCAAAAGTCCTGGAGCCAGCTCCGCAAACGCCGGTTCGGACGATGTTTTCCGAATCAAATGCCATACGCCGTAGAGCATCACGAGATAAGGCAGAAGCAGCACCTTACAAGCAAACGCGAGTTGCCCGTTTTTCTTGCGAAACACAACAAAACGTTGCGGAAATGCATAGTTGGCGCCAATCGCGAGCATCGTCGCGCCAAACCACACGAGGGGTAAACCGGAAAGGCCGAGCATGGCCCCAAATAACAATCCCGTCACTCCGATAAAAACAAAAGCCCGTGCATAACGTAGCGACATCGTTTTACCTATCCACGTCGAATCGCATCGAGGCTCACCACAGGCTCATTTCCAACGACTTCGGCCGCAGGCATGACTCATGGGCGAAAGCTACCATCGTTATGCGTCGTCTGTCGAGCGTTTTGTCGCTGCTAGGAAGGCGTCACGATCATTTTGCCGAAGCACCCAAGGTCGAAACCGTGCTCGGTGTCGAAGGGCGACTCGAGTGCACAATCCTCGAGCATTGATCCTGGAGGGCCAACGAATGCGCAACGGGCTTGTATCTCTTTGTCTTGCGACTTCGGCATTGTTCATATCTCCTACGGTTGAGGCCCAAGATACGCGCACGGGCCCGAGTCTTCCCCGAGATATCCAGCTCGAAGATGATTCTTCCGTCGTTGCCGGGGTCATGACCGAAGAGGCTGCCCAGGCCAAACGACTTTTCGATGCGGAACGGTGGGCCGAAGCTGCCGTGCAGCTCAAACGCATTGTTGATGGCGAAACAGGCGATGATGAAGGCAATAAACAAATTGCCCAATATCACCTGGCCATTACCTTGTATCGAGTGCAAATGTATCAGGCCAGTTACGCGATTTTTTCTGAAATCGCCAGCAAACCA
>JBGAOI010000076.1:0-10755 GCA_044221885.1 Polyangium sp. (in: bacteria) | reverse complement strand
CCGAAACACCTCAAGTTCAACGAAACCTTGCTGTGGCTTGCGAAATTGGCCACGCAATTGCCGGAACCCGCAGACGTGATCGAACGTGTGGGCAAATATTCGGCCGAACAAATTGCCCGCTTCAACAATCCGCAACAACGCGAAATGTACTGGCAGCTCAATTACCTGCTCGGCCGGTACAAATATCGCAATCGGGACTTCGACCAAGCCATATCGCTTTTCGGCAAAGTCGACAAAACCAGCAAGCATTACGTGCAAGCCCAATTTTTCACGGGCATTTCGCATGTACAATTGCGTAAATCCGTGCCAGCCATCAAGTCCTTTCAAGGCGTCGTTCAATCTCTCGATGATGGCGCAGCGGGTGTTGAAGACGAGACGCGAATGCGAGACCTAGCGAATTTATCCATGGCGCGCACGTATTATTCCGCCGCAGTTCGTCTCGACGAAAATAGCGTACCGATTCTTGGCGGGCCCAGCTTGTCGGCGGCGGTCAAATATTGGAATCGCGTGGACGTAGCCAGCGAATATTGGCTCGATGCGATGTTCGAGGAATCGTGGGCCTATTTCATGGCGGGCGACTATCCACGCGCCCTCGGCAACATGCACACGATTGAATCGCCGTATTTCCCGAATGCGTTCTATCCGGAAGCCGATGTCCTCAAAGCCGTCGTCGCGTACACGGTTTGTCGATATGAGGACACAATAACGCTTGTCGCGCGAATGCGCAAAAAGTACGAACCGGTCAAGAAGGAACTCGAATCAACGCTAAATCGCTTCAATGGGGACGATACGGATCGGAAGTATTTTGAATTTTTGCGTGATGTTCGTGCGGGGAAGGCGAATTTATCGCCCATCGTAAAGCCGGTCATCGACAATGCGTTCTCCGACAGGCAACTCCTGCGAAACCTCGAATACGTGCGTCTCCTCGACGAAGAAGAAGCGCGCTTCAAAAAGACACCGGATGCATTTCGCAAGTCGCCTTTGGGAACCGATATCACCGATGCCATTCAATTCGCCCGGGACATTGCCGTTCGGAATGCGGGATCGCTTGCCCGCGAACGATACCGAAGAAACCTGGACGAACTCAATGAGCATCTCCGCAATGGGTCCAAATTGCTCATTGATGTTACGTCGGCAGAACGAGTCCGGCTCGACGAAACCATTCACATGGGAGAAGTCATGCAACCCGGCGTAGGTGTATTCGGGGTGATCAAACCGGACGAGGAACACGTGATTTGGCCGTTCGACGGCGAGTATTGGCGCGACGAACTCGGGTCGTACAGACAAGTGGTGCGATCGAATTGTGTTCGGTGAGTCGTTCGACGACCGCACAACGGATTTTTTTGCTCCATCATGGGCGATGCTCGTCTTTCGACGGTCATTTGCCGCGCAAAGGGCCCGCTACGTATTGTCGGCTCTTTCAACGCATTCGAACGGTCTTGATGGCGCCGAGCGCATTCGGCGCAACGACGAATCCCGTTGACGTCTGTTCGACATAACGCACTTCCGTCACGAAGCGGTGATTCTGTTCGTCCACGGTGACTTCGACAAACGTGGCCCGGCCATTGATGTTTTGGGCAGCGATGTCGGGTTTGGACGGGCAATTGAATCCCGAATTGACGTACACGTATTCTTTGCCGAACAGAGGTTTTTCTTGGTCTTCCAGCGGCGCGTGCGTGTGTCCCATCACGATGACGGGGTATTTACACGAGAGAACTTCAGCAAAATGCGCAATGGTGCTGCGCGCATCGGTATCGATGAGGGCCATGAGGGCTGGGTCCCGACCATAGAGATTCAATGGATAGTTTGGCCCGGCACCATACGTATCATAAAGTTTGTCGTACAGTTTCATGACGGCACTTGCGGAAATCGCGCCACCGTCGAGCATTTTGAACATCGTCTCCGCGTTTTCGAACGTTGCGGCGAGCAGCGTATCCATGATAGCGCGCGAAAGGGACGAATCGGAACTGAGGAACGATTCCACGATTCCCTTGAGGGCATTACCCAAAAGCGCCGTGCCTGTTGGATCGCCACTTTGCGGAAGATCCGCGACAGTTTGCGTCGGGCCGAGTTTGTTTTGCGCATCGAGTGCGCACAGGCGGGTGATGTAATGGCCCAGCGGCAGGTTATGCTGGGGATCGGCAACGGGATCTGGAGCATTAAAAAGCGAATAGATGTGGCCGTGGGTGCAAGCGACTTGGCCTTTGCCTGCGGCTGGCGTATAGAGTGGTGACGACGCACTGCGAATGGGTTCTCCCACGACATTCGACAATGCGTCGGCTGTCAACGCCATATCATGATTTCCCGGCATGAACGTGACGCGTTCGGGCATCGTGCGGGCAAGTTTCGCAACGGCCCCATCGTTGCCGAGAATATTCGGGTTTGACGCAGCAATTCGTTCGACGGAGGGAGGAGCCACGTCCGGCACGTAGGTCCATTGATCGATGAGATCGCCGAGAATGATGAATTCGGCAATGTTGCGAGCATTGGCAAGAGCATAATCAAAAATGGCTGCGAGCATGCCCTCGTGCAAATCGCGTTGGTACCAATTCGTGGTTTCGTTTGTACCAATATGGATGTCACTCAAAAACAATAATTTGTTGGGTACCATGAGCAATCCTCTTGCAGGTGTGACGATACGAACCGACGTGGCACTTGCGATGGAACACGAGGTGCGTCGAAAGTGCAAGAGAATTTGTCGATGGGTGAATTTCGGTCACAAAGTGCTGGCCTCGAACGACAAGACGTCAATCCGCCGTACACCAGTTGATCCCGTACCCAATCCCTTGTAACCTCCTTGTTTCCAACCCTGAATGTCACGCATGTCTTCGAATTCCATAACGTTTCGCACCAAGACGTTCATCGTCGTGGCCACTCTCGTCATGCTCGGGGCGTTGATCATTGCCGGGTGTGCACGGCCAGCGTCGCATGTTGTCGTCGATGCGTTGCTGTCAACAGCTCACCGTCCGCGCTCGGTCGAACTTGGTCCCGGGTCGAGTTTGTCCAAGTATCAAGTGCTTGCGGGAGATTTGCATTGCCACGTGTCCCCGCCCGACGCTCGTTCCCATGTGAGTCGCAATCTTGCCGAGACCATCACGCTTGCTCGAAGTGAAAATCTAGATTTTGTCGTTCTCACGCCGCATTTTCGAGCGCGCTTTTTTCTCGATACCCAATCGCGTGCATGGGCCGTCGAGGCTTTGGCTCGTCTCGAGCGAGAATTGGCACAGCATGCTCCCAAGGATATCCTTTTTTTCGTGGGTTTTGAATACACGGATTTCGAGTACGGGCATGTCGGCGGAGCTTTTGCCAGCTTGGACGACGTATTTGCTCATCTCTCGGTAACCCAAAATGTGAAAGATCCAGGGGCCTTTTTTGAAACCTACGTGGCTCAGGGGGGATTGCTTTTCGTCAATCATCCTCTCGTAACACCGCTCGATTCGTCCGTTGGTATGGCCAATGTCGATATGTCCTGGCGTCCATTCACGGGACACCAACCATTTCCCAGTGAAATCGTAGCCGCGCACCGTTTGGCACACGGCTTCGAGGCGTTTAATCTCACGGTTTTTGACCTCCGTGATCGATTTCTTCAGCCCGATCCTCATACCACATTACTGCAAACCATGGCTCGATTGGATCAACAAACTTTGATCGAACGCCGACGATTCATTCCGGTCGGCGGCAGCGATAGCCATAGCGATCATTTGCGAGCTTCCACGTTTGTTTTGGCGGAAGAGCGGTCGCCCAAGGCCATTCGTGAAGCGATTCTGGCGGGACGTGTTTGCGTGCGTGATCCGGCAGGATGCACCTTCGAAGCGCGTGAACCAGGTGGCGTTTGGATGCCCGTTGGTTCGTCATTGCAGAACGTCGACGAGATTGAAATGCAGGCTCGAGGGGATGACCTGCAATTCATTGTTGACGGAAATCTCGTGTATGGCGGAACCGCAAGAAAAAACTGGCGAGTTCGCGTGGACAAACGCTACTGTTCCATTCTTCGTGCGCGCGTGGACGAAGGGTATTCGGCGCCCATCTATGTGAATTGTCCGTTTGACTGATGGGTACCGATTTCACTTCTCTAGCCCAGCACGACTTCGCGACTTCGTTGATTGCGCTGGTCGAGGCTCGATTTCTCGGCATTCAATAGCCCAAAATGATTGCCTACGTGCGAAACGCCGTGCTCGGATAAGCGAGCTGATCGCGATCAGCTCCGGCGCCGTTTGTGTTGATCGCTCTGGCGGCAATTGTGAACATCATGCGTAAAAATGCAGGAAACCAAACCGTCCTCGATGCCCGGAGCGTTGGCCCAGTTGATGCTTTGTGTACCGTGCGCTGAGCCAACGGGCGTGTCATTAAAAAACGACAGCTCCGCGTTGGATTTTGCTTCGAGCGTCATCTTTCTCTTGTAAAATCAACATCACCACGAGGGTTTCCGACGATGGACACAAATATTCCCCGAGGACTCATTCTGCTTTCTCAACCGGAACAACTTCGTCTCAGCCCCGAGGACATGGCTGGCGCGTTGCCTCCTGAATACTTGGGTTTGCCCACATCGTACGTCGAAATGGAACTCGCCGATTTGACCCGACAAGCCATTCTCACGCGCGATTTTGGAACCGTGCAACGGGCGCTCGTGCAAATGGTTCGCGAACGACTCGATCCGCTGCGTCAACGACATCCTGATTATCGCATCGTGTATTTCGGTTCGGCATCCATTCCGCTGACCGTGCAGCTTGGGTTTTTGCTGGAAACATGGCACCAAATCGAAGTGATTCCGCATCATCACGCGGAGCGCGTTTGGAAGTGGGTCAAGCACGTCGAACATCCAGCGCGTTTGGCCGAGACGAAGTTTCCTGCTTATCGTGATCGTTCCATGGGGGAAGCGGTGATTCGTGTATCGACGTCCCATGAAGTCGATCGGCAAGTTACGTTGCGTGCAGTCCCTGAACCGCTCGTGGAAATTGATATTGCGCTCGAACATCCCTCCGAGGACGCATTTACGAGTTTGGCGGAGATGCTCGATGTTGCGCAAGCGTTTCGCAAAGCGCTCGATAGGCTTGGTGACCATTTTCCCGGTGTACAGCGCGTGCACCTGTTTGCCTCGGTACAACCGGGTATGGCGCTACTTTTGGGTGCTCAAATCAGTACGACGATGCATCCGCCCGTTCAAACCTATCAATACGAACGGCACGCGGGAGATGGGTCTTATCATGTCCCGGCAATCTTGGTAAATGGCGTGCCGAGCCCACCTTTGCCATTGTTATCCAACGAAGAAGTGCTTCAGGCGCGAAAGGATCGCGAAGGGTTGTCCGCGGACGTTCAACGAATGGCGAGTTACGCTGAACGAGCGCGAAAGAATGGAGTGCAGCATTGGGTGGCTGATGTTTTGTCGCAACGCAAAGGGCACATTGCTTTTTCTGGCGGTTGGAACCGTTTGCCGCCGATGCATCAAACACCGTTGCCCAAAACGACGGTAGATATTGCTTCGGGTGATATCGAAGATAGTTTCCGATTGAATCCTGAGAATGCTTGGCAAATTTCAGATCATTGGCTTGCTCGGTTGGCGAAACGTATATGCAACGAAGACGAACGGCGCAGAGCATTGCGGCAGCTCGTATTGCACGAAGCCGTCCATCGAGGGCCGCAAACACTGACGCGTACGTCGAGCCAAGGGATTGGTCGATTTCCGCGGGTGCTCGAGGAAATCGATTATCACGCCGATGTATGGGCCATGCTTTACGAATATGCGTTGACCGAAGGTACATCGATGTCCGAGGTGGAAGTGCCGGCGCGGTTTTTCTCGGGCTTGGTCCGTTTGGCAACCGAAACCATGTGGGCATTCGATGACGACGGGTCTGAGCTGCACCGGATACAAATTCGGAGGCTCAATCGGTACTTGATTTGGTATTGGCAATGGCTCCAATTGGAGCGGTTGGCGGGAAGTGCTGGGGCGATGAAGCTCGATGAAGTTCTTGCGGTTCTTGCGGAAAAACCCATTTTGGAATTGGCTGGCCCGATGATCGTGACGCGTGATCAGCGGGTCTATTTCGAGCTGGATGCCAAACGAGTGTCCGTCGCTGAGCTGGGCGTTTACCATGAGGGAAAACTATGTCGCCACGGCGAGCGCAGTGATTTTTCGATTCGAGAATTGCTCGAAGGCGTGCGTAGGCGCGATGGAGAAATGATTCGGAACGTGCTTCGGGCAGCATTCGAGCAAACGGTACGCGGGTAGGCAAATTTGTTGGAGAAATCAATGAATGAGTCAATCATACAATCCATTCCTCAGCGGTTCGAGGAACAAGCTCGGAAGACGCCCCATCGCGTGGCGTTGGAAATGCAAGGGCGTAGTTATACGTTTCGGCAGGTCGACGAACGCGCCAATCAGTTGGCTCATGCGCTTCGAGCGCGAGGCGTTGGTCGTGACGTACTCGTGGGCGTCCATTTGTGTCGATCACCAGACGCCGTGTGCGCGATTCTGGCGATTTTGAAGACGGGCGGCGCCTATGTTCCGGTGGATCCGCTGCATCCAGTTGCGCGAAAACAATTCATTGTCAGCGACTCGAACATGGCGCTGTTGATTACGGAACAATCCGAGCCAGAACTTGGCGTCCCCGTGCTCGACTTGCGCGACGACACGTTGGACATTCTGGATCGCTCGTTTACATGCTCACCCGCGGCTCCCAACGATATCATGTACATCTTGTATACGTCGGGCAGCACCGGCGTGCCCAAAGGCGTGTGCGGAATTCATGGCGCCACGATGAATCGTTTTGCTTGGATGTGGAAAGAGTTTCCATTCGTGGATGGCGAGATAAATGCGCATAGGACGCAGCTCAGTTTCCTTGATTCTTTATGGGAAATGTTCGGCCCGCTGCTTCAAGGCATCAAGGTTTTTATTGTCTCGCAGGAAGATGGCGCGAATCCGCATCGGAGCATTTCGCTGCTTCATGAAGCGCGCATCACGCGGGTTACGGTCGTGCCGTCGCTACTCAATGCCTTCTTGCAGGTTTGTCCCAACTTGGGCGAAGCTCTCCCCGCGGTAACAACGTGGATTTCAAGTGGCGAACGATTGCCCGCTCGCTTGTTGGAAAGGTTTTTCCACGCCATGCCTCACGCCACGCTTCTTAATCTCTATGGCAGTACCGAAGTCGCCGGCGACGCGACTTGTGCAGTATTTCGTGCGGTCGACACCATGCGAATCGATCCCGTAGCGATCGGCAAACCCATTGACAACGTCGACGTGCACATTCTCGCTGAGAATGGGCAGCCATTGCCCGTGGGCGAGGTCGGAGAATTGTACATTGGGGGCCCGGTTCTTGCCCGAGGTTACCATTGTCGTCCGGACGATGAGCAAACGCATTTTGTTCCGAACCCTTTCAAACCTGGCGAACGATTGTTCCGAACTGGGGACCGGGTGCGCACCGATGCGGATGGAACGTTGTATTGCCTTGGTCGCACGGACAATCAAGTGAAAATTCGAGGATTTCGCATTGAACTCGAAGAAGTGGAAAACGTTTTGCAACGTTATCCAGGGCCAATCGAGCAAGTTGGCGCCGTTGTCCATCAAGACGGTGACGACCTCACCCATCGCAGACTCGTGGTGTTTGTCACGCCCAAACACGTGGATACCCATGCACTCGGGCAATTTGCTGCGTCGCAACTTCCACCCTATATGGTTCCTTCGCGCATCATTGCCGTCGATGCATTGCCTTTGACCTCGACGGGTAAATTGGATCGGCTGCAGCTTGCGCAGATGCGGACGGGACGAACGACCGATGTTCCTACGCAACGATTGCCTCGTACGCCAACGGAATGCCTTCTCGCTGCATTATGGGCCAATCGCCTTGGAGTTTGGCCGGTATCAACGATCGATCGTTTTCTGGATCTTGGTGGCGATTCATTGTCGCTCGTGGCGTTTTTTACCGAATTGCGCGCCCGTGTTCCCGAGGTTGGCGCATTTGATGAATTCATCGGGACCGCAACGCTCGAGTCTTTGGCCATGTGGATCGATGAACGCCGCGCGGGTCGGGATGTCACAGTGACATCATTTTTGACCCGCGAACCGATGATGGTCGTATTGGCGCCGCCGCGCGACGTATTCGCGGCGTTGGTGAAACAGATTGCCGAGCATTGCCTCTCGAGCGGACTGTCGTTTGTTGCGGTAGATAGCTCGGACAAACGGATGCTTGGCTTCTGCTTGGGCCACGATCATGCCGTGAGACAGCAAGCAAGCGCGCCCGGACTTCCCCCTGATTTTGCGGCATTCTTGTTGATGCTGGAGGTCACCAAGGATTATCGTGACAAACTTGGAAACGTGCCATTGGGTGAACTTTGGGAGTCTTCCATGACCGGCGCACGCGACGACGTTGATGGGTTTGGCGTGGCAATTGCGCTCGAACGACGCGCATTGGCGTTGGCGAAAGAGAAGGGGTTTCGGCGTGCAATGTCGCTATGCACAAATCGAGTAACTGTGCAGATTGCAGTGGAGTTGGGGTACGAGCGTGTTGCGTCGATGCCGTATGCTTCTTTTGAGGTGGGTGGTCGAGCGGTCTTTGCGGGGATTC
The DNA here is from genome assembly GCA_044221885.1 of Polyangium sp. (in: bacteria). Classification (GTDB taxonomy): domain Bacteria; phylum Myxococcota_A; class Polyangia; order Polyangiales; family Polyangiaceae; genus Polyangium. The sequence continues at coordinate 2,197 of JBGAOI010000076.1, read as the reverse complement.
CCGCACAGGAGCACGGAGAGGCGGTATTGTTCGAGAAATGGTTGTAAGTGTTTCGTTTCTGGCAACACGTTCGTCTCAACAGCGATACTTTTTTCGTATTGCAACGTGTAAGATCGCGGATCACAACGACGTTATTCGTCTACTTTGAACAAAGTCATGGCCCTTCTGTGCGGAATTCCCTTGCTCGTCGGCTGTTCGGCCCATGAAAAGAAGCTCCGCGTGGCTGCCGACCCGCACAGCTTGCAAGTTGCTCAGGATCCGCCACCTGCGCCACCGCCACCTTCGCCACCAACGCCAGAACGTTGGTATGGTTGGCAGCTCATTGCCGCATATGCGCCCATTGATTTTGCACTTTTTTGGGGTGCCTATTTTGCAATGAACAAAGAGTTGAATACGGCCATTCCCTTCCTTGCTTTGGGTTATGGAGGGCACTTTGCTGCGGGCGGTTTTATCCACAAATACCACGGTGGCGACCAGAAAAAAGGCCAGGGAGCGATGCTCATGCAAGTCGGCATCATGGCTACCGGCGTTACGATAGGTGTCCTTGCGACGCCCAAATCAGAAGCGACACAAACAAAAATGCCGTCCACAGCCACGATGCTTGCGGGCTCCTTCGGTGGGGCCATCGTTGCGGGCTTGATTGATGTTGGGCTCTTTTCATGGGAGCCCGTGTACGGAAGCTCCGCGCAGCGAAACACGCAATGGATGGTCCTTCCCACGCCTATCGGTGAAAAAGGTATGGGCATCAGCGCCGGCGGGAGCTTTTGACGTTTGTCCAAACCCAAATCATCTAATCCCAGAAATTGAAAAATACATCCCCCACGCGTCGCGGATTCCAATGCGCAATGTCGCGGTCTTTGCCCACGGCATGTTCGAGTGCCCGCATATCAATCGGTTTGTCGAGCGTCCGTTGGTCCACCACGACAAGCGTTTGTTCAAATATATCAGCAAGGGCTGGCACGTCAATGAAGTCATAACCGCCATATCCTTCACCGTCGACGTGATGATTGGCGAATGCAACCAGCGGCAGGTCGTGATGCAACAAAATGCGAGTTGCGGAAGCTCGCACCGTCAGCACGCCGATTTCATGATTCTTGCAAATACCAGGGCGATGGTCATCGACAAACTTTCCTCCGAGCCGTCGCGCAGCGTCGAACCCCAAAGCTCGAAAAACGCGTGGCTCGACAATTTGCTTTTGCGCGGCCGAGAATCCAACGACGTAACGCGCAGCTAGCCATTCTGTAGCGCTTTGCGGAGATTTCATGACGGCAACGGCTGAGGCTCGGCGGCGAGGTATTCGTCCGCGTTGACCCACGACATTCGTCCAAAACCCCCGACATAACGCAGGGCTTGGGGCTCCATGCGATAATACGCAAAATCCTTGAAGCCTGCGTATTGGGCCGCATCGGGATGTGCGGCCAGGAATAGGGCGGCCGCTTCATCGCGTTCGGCTTCGGGAACAAGTCGACACGGACCTAGCAAAGTGACTCGACCTCCGGCCAGAGGTGATACGCCGGATTGTGGCACTTCGGTCAACAAAATCGAGGCATTGGCATTTTGGCTGAGATTCTGCGTGTGTTCGGCGAGTTGGGAAAGAAGCAAAATGGGGCGTCCGCGTTTGTCGAGGGCGATAGCCACGAGGGATCCAAATGGGAATCCTGCGGGGTCGCGGGCGATGGTCGAGAGCGTGGCGGAACGCGCTGCCAACGCAAGGGTGCGGCAACGTTCTGCATGCGAAGGAGTGTGTCGAATGGCCCGATCGTCAGACATGAGCCGAGCATACCATAACGTGCAGAAACAAACTACGATTTCAGCACGTCCTCGACTCGTTTGACCCAAGCGACTTTGCCGTCGAAGGCCATGGTATATTCGTAAACGACCGAAGCGCCGGTCGCGATCAATTCGGTTGCGTAGTGCTTTTCCCGAATTTGTTGGGCACCTTCGAGCAGTTCTTTGTCGAGGTCGTCGCCCGGTTCGAGCGCCTTGAACTCCATCAGAACGCCCACTTTTCCTGGCGTTTTGGACCGCATCATCACGTCTGCTCGACCAAGACCCGATTCTCGATTGGAACGCACTTCATAACGCCCTTCCAAATGCACGAGCATGCCCAGAACAAGCCCGTGGTAGAGTTTTTCCGGGTTGGGTTTTTCCGTATCGTGATAGGACAATGCCGTGAGGAGAATACGTTGCAGCATGG
>JBGAOI010000769.1:0-3908 GCA_044221885.1 Polyangium sp. (in: bacteria) | reverse complement strand
GATCTCGCCCAAAGAAGTGCTCGATGCTTACGGACGTTTGCAACGCCCTGGTGAACCCTTGGGGCTGCTCGGCGTTCGCGCGAGATCGATCGCGTATTACCGCCACGGTGGTGACGTTCTTCCCTTCACCGATGCAACTCAGGCGTTCGATTGGCTTGTCGAATCCGATGCACGCCGTTGGCTCATCGTTCGGGCTGATGATTTGCCGAAACTCAACTCGATGTATCGGAAGGAGAAGGGGAAAAACCTTCCTGTGCTCGATGCGCGTTCCAGTCAAATTCTTTTGGTCTCAAACGACTTGGCCGGAGCGACCAACGAGAATCCTCTGCGATCCATGCTGTTGGATGAAGTTCCGACGCCAGCACACAAGGTCGACGTCATGTTCGAGGATCAGCTCGAGATGTTCGGGTGGGAGGTGCGCGACGATGCTGGAAACGTTGTGGAGTCCGTCGTTCCGGGGCGGAAGTACCACATGCGTTTCTACTTTCGCGCAGCCAAGATCGTCATGGGCAGTTGGAAAGCGTTCCTCCACATCGACGGTTTTCAGAGGCGGTACAACGGCGATCACAACGTGCTCGATGGCAAGTACGCCATCAATCTTTGGCAGCCCAACGATGTGCTCGTGGACGACTATGTTTTCGAACTCGAGCCGCACTTCACCCCGGGCGACTACACCGTGTACATGGGCTTTTTCTCGGGAGACGCGCGCTTTCGCGTGACTCGCGGCAATCAGCAGGACAATCGCGTCATTGCTGGGCAGCTTCATGTGCGTTGATGCGTGATCGGCGGCGAGTTTCCGGATTGTCCTGCTTCGTAGGAATCACTTGTTTATGTTTGGCGTTCGATCTCTTGGCGCGAGCAACGAAAGCGGCTAGGCGAGGGAAGCCATGACGAATCGAAGCGGCGACGAATCGAAGCGAGACGCAGCGCAAGGCGCTATCGATGTCGATTCGGGGGATCTCAACAGTTGCTTCGAGCGACGCTCGTCTACGAGGTTCGACGTGACGTGGTCCGTTGATTGCGAGACAGAAGAGACGTTCTTGTACGCAGCGATCACGAACATTTCGGAGCTGGGCATTTTCGTCCGGACAACCGAACCATTGGGCCAGGGCACACACCTCATCCTGCGGTTTGTCCCGCCAGATGCATCGGAACCGTTCGTCCTCCGAGGAATGGTTCAGTGGGTCAACATGGTTCGCCCGTTGCGTGACAACCCCAATCCGGGGATGGGCATTCGTTTCGTGAACCTGACGCTGGAGGATCGCGAAAGGTTGGTCGCGACAATTCGCACGATCGCGTATCTGCGCGAAAGCGTGACGAGCGATTCCTACACGAACTGAACCTTGCGGCTTCTACAAGCCCGAGGGCAGTGGGAAGCGCCGTACATACACGCCGTGATGGTTGGCATTTTTGTCTTCCCAGCCGAATGCGACAAACCCTGCACCACCAATCGCGACGGCCGGGCCGACGCGCTCTGTCGTCATGTCGGGTGTTGACGCGACAAACGCATCGTTTTGCCCGGTTACACTGTTGTATCCGAATCCCGATGTGCCTGCGACAAACCGCGCCGAGATCTTCCCTGGAGCATCTTCCCATGCGGCCGCGAAGAACCCGAGTCCCGCCGCGACCACGGGACGCTGCTGGACGCCGTCTGTGACGGTATTGAGCAACCCTTGTTCGTCGCTTCCAGCGACAGGCGCGCGGTTTGCGTCGTAGTGCTGAAAATGAATTTCGTCGCCGTTTGCCGAATGCCAAACAACCAAAGAACGACCGTCTTCGAGCATCGCGACATCGGGTTGGTCTTGGACACCCGTCGTCTCTTGGTTGACCAGAACGGGGCTTCCCATGGTTCCAGTTGGTGAAACCGTGACCATGAAGACGCCATCCCCATCGCCGGCACCCGTGCCTTCGTACACGACAACCCAGCCATCCTTGTTTCCGGCAACGCGAGGAAACTTTGCACTCGTAGCAATCGAGAGTTCGTCCGGGTCGAGCCCATTGGCCTTGCGCCAGATGCGCCCAATCGTTGCTGTTCCACGATGCCAAACGATCAAGGCTGCATCACTCGGACCGGCGGCGATGTCGGGCCGCAGTTCGACGTCACCTGTTTGCAACGTGACTTTCGCGGGTTGCGCATCGGCACATCCCCACTCGTTCTGTACGTTGAGGTAAACGTCGTACGCGTTGGCTCCGTTTTGATCACTCGCGTAGGCGATGAGGAATCGATCGAGGCCTACGGACGCAACGGCCGGAGCGCGCTGGTTCAACGGGGACGACGGCCCTCCTGGGTTGGCACACAACGCAGGGAGCCGGAGCTGTTGCGACAGCGGTGAGGGGTTGTCGATCGTGTAGAAGTCGTCTCGCAAGAAACGCATGTGCACGTCACCGCCACCAACTTCGGCCGTGTTGGTGTATGCGGCGCGCAGAGCATTTTTCGTTGCATCTTGGCCCGGACTGAATGCCAACACGAGGTCGAGTTTCGTGCCTACGTCTCCGTTTGTCAGGACAGGCGGCGCTGTGTTGTCCACAGAGAGCAAAATCTCTTCGGCGGTACAATCGCAGCGACAAACAGCATCGGCGACGATGCCTGCGCATTGCCCACCTTCAGGTTTCAGGCACGACCCGGCAGCACCGAAATCACATTGCTCGCCGGTCTGCACCATGCCGTCGTTGCAACAGGCGGGTGGGTTGTACCGTTGTACCTTGATGTCCACTTCCAACGGGTCTTGGTCGATCTTCGTGACCGCACATCCTTCGGCGAGAATCCCGGACGAACCCGTCGCGACGATGGCGAAGATTTTCTCGGAACCATCGCGATCCAGTTCGACTTCGGTGCACCACGCAGCACCACCAGCACAACCATCTTTTTTGAGCTCAAACTTTTGAACTCCTTCGCCGGTGGGGATGTTGTCGACGTGGCCGTTGGACAAACACTTGCCTTTGGTCGAGTCGAACACGGTGAGCGATACGCTTTTGGCCTGGTCGAGCAGTCCGAGCGGCGTGCGCAGAACGAAGCCGATTTGCACCGGAGCATTCGTGCAGGCACCGATGACGGCGGCGATCGGAAGGGCAGGGATGAGACCAAGCAAGAGGCGTGAACGACGCATGAAGACGAGTCTAATACAGCTCGCGAGGTCGTAGGCGACGCGCGTGTGCGCGGGGCCGGATCAAAATCCGTAGGCAGAATTGACGTCGGCGTTGCGCTTTGGCGCAGCAGGAACGGAGCGAGATGGGCCGCCACCTGGTGCGGTCGCTTTGGCTTTGGCGCGCTCAGCTTCGGCGTCGGTAGGTTTGGCGACTGGTGCTGCCGCTGCCGCTCGACTTGCCACGACGCCTCCGGCTGCTGTCGCTGGCGGAGTTGTTGTTACAGCGGTGTCTCGCAACGCGTCGTCGGCGCGTTGGCGATACCCTTCGGTCTCTTTCAGCGAGGAAAACAGTTCACGCGCTTTCGACGTGTTTCCAAGGTTCTTTTGACACTGCGCGCTTTCCCACGTTGCGTCGGCGGCCGCGGACGTTCCGGAAAAACGGGTCGTGATGTCGTCGTACAGCGGAATTGCGGCGTTGCATCCCGACTGATCACGTGTCGCTCGCGCTTGTGAAAGTGCGCTGCCAGCCGCGTTTCCGTCGGCGAGTTTTTCCTGAGCACCTTTGCCGCGTTTGTCTTCGGCCGAATCTGCTTTGGCAGCGAGATCGGGAGGTGGTGCGGCTTGAGCTTCTTCTGCCGCCGGAGCCGCTGCGGCTGGAGCGGATGGCGGGCGCTCCGGATCATCGGGAGAAGGCACACCGCGTTCCGTTACGGCCACGGGACTCGACGCCATGGTGCCAGGTTTGGCGCGCAGAAGGAGAAGGCTCGAGCCGATGACCAGGAAAAACAGTGCGGCCATGGCAAACTGTGGGCGCATGGCATG
>JBGAOI010000768.1:0-3923 GCA_044221885.1 Polyangium sp. (in: bacteria) | reverse complement strand
CCACGCGTTCTTCGCTTTGCCGCACCGCAGCGCGCAGACGCGCAATTTCGGCCATCGTTTCATCGTTCGAAACGGTTGTTGCACACCCAACAGTCGAAAGGGAAGCGGCCCCGCACAACGCGATGAAGCATCGACGAACGCAAGCACTTACGAGCATCGAAATGGCCTCCAAGGCACCAAAGATCACCATTCTATCGCCTTCTGTGGCGAAATGAAACGGGGACTTCACGGCCCCGCTTTCTTTACTTGTCAGAAACTCTCGGGCATTCTCCGCCCGTGTCCCAGCATCTCCCGTTGCTCCGCTCGCTCCTCTTGCCGGTTTTGCTGGGTTCATGTACGCCATCATCCACTGCCCCACCCCCTATTCCGACCGCCGCGGAAAACAAGTTCACTCCACCAGCGCTGATATCGGCAAAGCAGTCAACAGCCCCACCGCCCACGGCATTGGAAAACCCGCCACCTCCAGCTCCCTTGCCTCCGCCACCTCCGCCCCCGCCGCCATTCTTTTCAGACGAACGATTCGATGTGGTCATTCGTGGAGGGTTTGTCGTCAACGGGTCGGGAAAAGAACGGCAACGAGCCGATGTGGTGATTCGCAAAGATCGCATTGTGCACGTCGGTGTTGTGGATGCTCGGGTCAAAAGCGCTCGGGAAATCGATGCGCAAGGCGCGGTCATCACGCCAGGTTTTTTCGATATGCATGCCCATGGCGGTCCACTTGGCGATGTCGAATATGCATTGGCTCAAGGCATTACCACCTTGGTCTTGGGACAAGACGGCGCAAGTCCAGCGGAACACATTGGAGCATGGCTCGCAAAAGTCGACGTATCTCGGCCCCGTGTAAACATTGCGACGCTCGTGGGACATGTGACGGTGCGAATGCAATCGGGCGCGGGATTGCGGAAAAATCCGAGCCTCAAAGAAGTAGAAAAAATGCAATCGCTCGTGGAAGTAGCGTTGCAAGAAGGCGCATTTGGGTTGTCTCTTGGATTGGAATATGATCCGGGTCGATCGGCCACGTTGGATGAACTCGTCGCGGTGGCTCGTCCCGTGGGAGATCGAAATGCCGTCGTCATGAGTCATTTGCGAAGTGAAGACGACGATCGTATTCATGCATCGCTCGACGAATTATTCGAACAATGCCGACGCGCAGGCGCACGAGCCCACATTGCGCACATGAAAATCGTCCTCGGCAAAGGTGTCGATCGTGCCGAACAATTGCTGGCGCATATTGCAACAGCGCGATCCCACGGTTTGTCGATCACGGCGGATTTGTATCCGTATGCGGCAAGTTATACCTCGTTATCCATTCTTTTTCCGGACTTTGCTCGTCCGCCCAATTCTTATGCCGAAGCCAAACGAAATCGAAGAAGTGAATTGGAGTCGTTTGTTCGCGCCCGCGTAGACAAACGCAATGGCCCAGAAGCCACGGTTTTTGGCTCGGGCCCATATGCGGGGAAAACTTTGGCCGTCGTCGCGAAAGAACAAGGTGTTCCGTTCGAACGCGTATTATTGGATTTAGGACCCAATGGCGCAGAAGCCGCGTATTTCGTCATGGATGAAGTCGTCGTCGAACGTTTGTATGCCGATCCGTTCGTGACGATCGGTACCGACGGCGGTGGCGGAGGCCGACATCCCCGAGGGTTCGGGGCATTTGCGAAAATTCTGGATGATTACGTGCGCCAAAGACACGTCGTCACGCTGGAAGAAGCCGTGCGAAAAATGACGTCGTTACCGGCGGAAGCCTTGGGTTTGTCGGGGGATCGTGGCTGCTTGGCTGCGGGATGTGCCGCCGATGTGCTCATTTTCGATCCCGAAGCCATTCGCGTCCACGCCGATTTCAACGCCCCACATCGCTTGGCTACCGGCATGCGGTTCGTCCTCGTGAATGGCGTGATCGAGCGGGAAAACGAACGTGCGACGAATGCCCGGGCGGGCAAAGCCTTGCGATTCCGACCCGCGCCCGGGAAACATTGATTTGCGCGCGCGACGCACACACGCGCGTGCTACGCCTCGACGCATGCGCAAGCAGGCGGCCGTGGTGCTTGTCGTCTTGGGGATGTGCGTAACGCGAGCACACGCCCGTGGACCGTCGACTCCCACGGTTCCCCTCGAGCCCCAGCCGGAAGGACAAACCTCGACCGGAATGTTGCTCCTTCGATCTCCCGGTGCGGACGAGATCCTGATTCGCGAAGGTACCTTCACGATGGGTTCGTCCGCGGAGGAAATCAGCTCCGCCCGAGCGTTGTGCCAAGCCGAACCCATGGCGACGAGTTGTGCCGACACGCGTTTCAGCGAAGAGTTTCCGGATCACGAAGTGTTTCTCTCGACGTACTGGATCCAGCGAACGGAAGTCACGGTTGCGCAATACCGACGATGCGTCGCTGCGGGCCAGTGCCTCGAGCCGCCATACGCATCCGGTGCGACGCGGTTTGACCAGCCAGACTTTAGCGGAGTGGGAACGTGCAGCGCGCGGCGCCAAACGTCGGCGGTTTCCTTGGGGAAATACGTACAACGGAGCGTTGGCGAACCATGGCCGCGTGCTCGGGGAATTGATGCACGACCGGTTCACGTGGGTGTTGTGGTCATCGAGCGACGAGACGGACGACAGCGATGGATTTTTGGAGATCGCTCCGGTGAATTCGTTTCGTGAAGGACGAACTCCGGATGGAATTCAGGATCTCGCCGGCAACGTGGAGGAGTGGGTCCACGATTATTTCCAGCCGCAATATCCTGAAGGCAGTGCAGTGAATCCACGAGGCCCCGATCAGAGCGCTTGGCGTGTGTTGCGGGGCGGCGGCTACATCCACGGAAGACACCAATTGCGCACGACTTCACGCCGTTTTGATCTCCCCTCGATGCGTCGACCTTGGCGTGGATTTCGTTGCGTACGCGAAGCCTGACGTCGATGTGCAAGTCCTTTGGCACGTTGCCGAAAGCACGCGCATAGTGGCGCCTTGTGAAGATTGCTCATCTGTCGGATTTGCACCTGCTCGACCTTGAAGGCGCTGTGCCGATGCGTCTCTTCAACAAGCGCATGACGGGCTACGTGAACCTGCGGTTTCACCGAAAGTCGGTGCACAAACGATTTGCGGTCGAAGCATCTTTGCGTGAGCTCCGAAAGCTCGATGTGGATCACGTCGTGATCACGGGAGACGTGACGAACTTGGCGCTCGAGCGGGAATTCGATCTCGTGCGCACCGTGCTCGATCGCGAACTTGGGATGTCGCCGGATCGCGTGAGTCTCGTGCCGGGCAATCACGACACGTACACGCAAGGTTCGTTTCGCACGAAGCGATTTGCGCAAACGTTTGCCGCGTGCATCCAAAGCGACATCGTTTTGAGTGACAATCCTTTTCCGTATGTACGTCTTCGCGGCCCGGTGGCGATCATAGGTTTGTCCACGGCGGTACCTCGTCCGCCGCTCGTTGCCGCGGGACAATTTGGCGCCCGTCAACTCGAAACCCTGGCGCGGCTGCTCGAGCATCCCCAGGTGCGATCACGAACGCCCGTGTTGCTTCAGCATCATCCGTGGCACAACCCACCCGAGCGACTTCGTCGCCTTCTCGAAGGGTTGTACGACGCGGATGCGGAAGCCGAGTTGTTGCAGCATGTGCAGCGAGGACTTTTGCTCCACGGACACTTGCATCGACGTGTGCATCGCGTGTTGCAAACGCGTGCGGGTCACATCGATGCGGTGGGCGCGACCAGTGCTTCGTTACTGCACGAGCGCGAGGATCGGATGGCGGGGTTCAACGTGTACGAAGTCGACGGATCTGGGGAGATTCGCGACATTTCATCCCATCGTTACGATGCGGAGCGAAACGTGTTCGAACACGTTGCCATTCCGACACAGTGATGTGGTCGCGTTGAAGTGACTACGGAGCTAAAAGATTTTCGGCGAGGCGGCAGGCAGGAGGATC
>JBGAOI010000767.1:0-3934 GCA_044221885.1 Polyangium sp. (in: bacteria) | reverse complement strand
CTTCCGGTACCTCATGCGCAATCCTCGACGACGTCGGAATCGGCGGAATGGATTGTCCGAATGGAACCAGATGCGCCGCTGTTGCAGGTGCCGCGTGTGGTGCGTGTGCATGTGCAAGCGACGCAAGACATCGACAAAGAGCGCGTTTTTCTCATCCGTGGCGAAGTGACCAAGTATCATTTGCGCCAGCTCGAACAGAACGAGTTGACCAAGACGTTGCAGGCGCGAATGGTTCCCGCGGTGGCTTGGCTTGAAAATGAGCGGGAGCTCGTGATTGCGCCAACGGAGGTGCTCGAGCCGGGACAAACGTATGCGGTGGCAAGTGGTGAGCCGGCGAAGGCCGAGCATTTCGTTGTGGCGATGGAGGACGAGGTGCCGCTCTTGTTGCGAATATGGCCGCCCGTTGAAGTTCCAGCGGCATTTGGCATTTTTTGCGGAGATGACGCATTGCCCGATTTCGCCATGGGTGCGCAGCTCGAGCCACTTGGCCCTCGAGGTTTGGTGCGTCGAGGGATTTCCGCAAATGGTCCGGGGGAGACTTGTTTGCGTTTTCAAGTCCCGGGCCGATGGCCGTATCGTGGAGAAGGATCGCCTTGGGTTTTGCCGCCCATTCTCGAATTACCGGGATTGTCTGGGCCAGCATTGCGGATCGAGCCGGCGGTATTTGCTTCCACGGCTGAAGTTGCGAATGAAATCATGCCGCTGCAATGCGAGCACGGGGAAGTTCTGTTTGGTCCTGGATGTGCGGACGTAATGGACGACAGAATCGTCGTACGAGTGCCCGAAGGTGAATTGTTTTGGGCTGTGACGGGCGACGGCATAAAAAAATGGGTCATGACGAAAAGCAAAGAAAGGTTTGTCATCAAGGACCTCGTTCCGGAAACGAATCTTTCGTTCGATGTCGTGACGGTGGATACGGTGGGACGAACGCAGCGGGAGACGTTTATGGCGACGACGAAATCGTTGTCTGCGCATGTCGTCTTGAATGAAGTGTTGGCCAATCCATTGGGTCCCGAGCCGCATCAAGAATGGGTTGAGCTTTACAATGACGGGCAGGTGGAGACGTCGCTTTTGGGCTATCGGATTCTCGACATTGGCGGAGACACGGTTTTGCCGGATGTTCTTTTGCCACCGGGGCAGTTTGCGCTGGTGGTGAATGAAGCGTTTGTCGAAGATGACGAGGTGGATGTTTGTCCGGCCAAGGAAACGATTCTCGTTCGAGTACCGACGCTGGGAAAAACCGGATTGAGCAATTCGGGGGAACCGTTACGTTTGGCGGATGCGGAGGGGCATTTCATTTCGAGGTTTCCGGCGCTGCCAAAACCCAAAGCGGGTTTTAGTGTGTCACGATTGACGCCGGATGCTCCAGATGGCGTTTCTTCGTCTTTTGCCGTAAGTGAACCAACGCCCGGAACGCGGAATATGGATGGAAGCATTCCATAATGGTGGGTTTGGCGCATCATTCCAGGAACAATGAAATCATTTGTCCAGCGAATTGGTGCTTCGTGGTGGACGGGAACCATTTCGTCTGTCACGTCGTCGTTGTTCGTTGGTGCTGGTGAGCTGATGCTGTCTTCGTTTTACGGGGACGGCATCAGACAACAGGGCTGACGAATACGTGACGAAATGGTTTGGAAAATGCTGTCATGCTTGCGCTGCTGTTTGCCTCGGACGGTTGATAAGCACGTCTTGGGCGCTGAACGGGGCAAACTTGTGATCCACACTGCATGAAAGATGTGGCGGGCGGGGCTGTGAGAGCTAGGTTTGATGGGAGATGATAACCGGGTGGGCGATGTGGGGGTACAGCTCGGTTTGTCCGAGCGGTGCTGGGGTTTGAGGGGTGGCACACCTTTCGCGTGGAGTTCCGATGATGGCCGGAGTACGTGGAGAGAAATTGTTGACCGCGTCCGACCTTGCAACACTTTGCGAGGTTGATCTGAAAACCATCCATAACTGGGTGGATCGCGGCAGGATTGCGCATTTTCGGACGCCGGGCCGCCACTTGCGGTTTCGCGCGGCCGATGTTGCGGAATTCCTGCGAGCTTGGGGGTATACAGTTCCGCGGGAACTTGCACGAGCGACCGCACGGACGGGACTCGTGGTGGGATCAAAAGATACGGTTTCACATGTTACACGTGTGCTCGGTGAAGCGATGCCGCTCAAGGACGTGAAACATCCTTACGATGCACTCGTTTTCGCCGGCGCCGATCCGCCGGACGTTTTTCTGGTCGAAGCCAAGTTTGTCGGGACAGATGTCGACCTCGAACGTTGGCTCGAAGCGCTCAATCGCGCTTGTCCGGACGCACGAATCGTGGTGCTCACGGATGAAGTCGCGGACGTGCCGACGTTCGCGACACATATCGGTCGCAACGACGCCCAAGCTCTAAGCGCCTTGTTATTGCCCGAAATTCCGATGATTCCGCCGCCCAGCGCTGCGGCGGAATCGGTCGAGGGCGAAGGTTTGGCGCGGGCTGTTGGCAGCCGTTGACCGAACGATGACCGGGCGGCTACTTCGTATTACCGAAGCGGCCGCTTCGGCGCATCAAAGCGCCGAGTTTGCATCGATGCACTTGCCGACATCCGAAATATCGTCAAGGCATTCGAGCTCGGGAGCGAAATTGTCCGCGATGCAGTCATTGTTGATCATGACGCAGTCGTGGGCTCGAGCAAATTGATCCGTGCAACCATAGGTATCCGCCGTGTCTTCCGACGCTTCGTACCGAATGACGCACTCGTCATACTCATTCTCGGAGCAATTCTCGCATTGACACGCGGTATCGCAGTATTCTGCGGCTCGGCTGCATGCCGTGAGCGGTGCCACCGAAAGGCACGCAAGCAAGATCATGATGTTTCGCATACGTGCCTCCTAGTTGACACAGTTTCGGTAATCGTCCCACTCATCGCCACAGTCGCCATCGTCAGTCCAGATGTCACTGTTTTGGCAATGAGATTGTTCGAGATGACAATCGACGTATCGATTCCATAGATCCGAACAACCATAAAGATCAGCAAGATCTTCATTTTGTTCGTACCCGATAACGCATGCGTCGATGTCTGCGTCGTTGCCGTCACGGCATTGCATTTCGTCGGCGCACATATTTTCGTAAGTGCAGCCGCCAAGAGTGCAGGCGATCAACACTCGAATCGCCAAGCCCAAAGTTCGAGGAAGTTTTTTCATTGTTTGAACTTCCACCTCCAGGCCCGAGACTACGAGAAAATCTTTGGCCTCGCAGGATAAAAATGCCGCGAGCTCGTGCTTTGCCAACTGCGAATTCAGCTTCCCGCGATGGTCATCGACGAGACGCGAAGCGTGGGTGACGCCGTTGCTGTGCGTAAATCCAAGTCATTTCCAACGGCGTCCACGCGTTGCCACAGTTGATCCAGGTTCAAACTGATCGTGACTTCACTCACGGGATAGGCGAGTTCGCCATTCTCAATCCAAAATCCCGATGCGCCGCGCGAAAAATCCCCCGTTACTGCATTGTACCCAAATCCCATCATTTCAGTGACGTACAAACCTCGAGGTGTCGTCTTGATGATGTCCGTTGCCCGTGTGCCCGTGGGCAACAGCATGAAGTTCGACGTCGACGCTCCAACGCCTCCACCACCTCCACGTGCAGCACTTGCCGTCGATGCTCGCGAAAGTTTCCGCGCGCTGTATGTGTCGCATAGGTAACTCTCGAGTACGCCCTGACGAACCACCATGTTTTTCCGGGACGCAAGTCCTTCACCATCGAACGGTCGTGAACCAGGAGCGCGAGGCACGAGCGGATCGTCGACGATCGTCACGAATTCACTTGCGATACGTGTTCCTTCGCGACCCATGAGGTAACTCGATTTGCGCCAAATGCTGCTTCCCATGATCGCCCCGGACAAGAGGCCGAGAAGCGCACGCGCAGCATCTGGATCGAACACGACAGGCGCTTCGCATGTC
>JBGAOI010000766.1:0-3939 GCA_044221885.1 Polyangium sp. (in: bacteria) | reverse complement strand
ACGGCTCCGACGAGAAGCGCACTGCCCAACGAAAATCGACGCTCTTGCATGGATTGACTATGTACCAAGAACATTCAGCGCTTGTCGAGGTCAAGTTGCAGGTTCAACGCGTACCTCGGACTCGGCACGTCCTCGTCCAACGAGCGGAAGAAACGCCAAGAATACCAACGAAGCCAGCGTTGCTGCGCCAAAAGCACCAGAAAAACCAAAACGCGCCGCGACAACACCGGAGAAGAATTTCGTAGGAGACTTTCCGAGCACTTCAATGGTGGCCAGAAACGTATAATGTGTCGCACCAATCGAACGATCGACACGGGACATCATCAAGGCGAACATAATTGGCGTAATCATGCCGGCAAAAAAATGCTCGAAAACCGTAATTCCTACAATAGCGGATTCGCTTGGTGAACCTTCATGCACGAGAAACCATTGAATTCCAAGGCCCACGGTCCGCATCGCGGCGGGAATGAACAATGCGAAGGCATAGGAGAATCGACGGGCAAGATATCCTCCCACGAGCGATCCCACAATCGCCGCCACAGCTCCATACGTACCGACCCAAAGTCCCAATTGGGCGGGCGTATAACCCGCCTGCTTCACCAAATACGGCTTCCACATGCCGTCGGCCATGGCTTCACCCATTTTGTAGGTAGCAATCACAACCAATAAGCCCCATCCGCCATTGGTTTTGGTCGCGATGACCGCAGCCCGCAAAATATCGAGCATTGATTGATTTTCACGAAGCGCCGTCGAAGTTTGGACCGACGCAGGTTCGTCAAGAGAATTTGCCGCCAAAAGCCCCAGACCCGAAATGCCGGCAATGACGAAAAACAATCCATTCCAACCAATGAATTTGCTGGCCCAAACCAAAATGCCGCCACTCAAAATCATGCCCAATCGATACCCAATCACCTGAATGGCATTTCCAGCGCCCAGTTCAGACGATCGAAGCAAATCAACAGCAAGCCCGTCCACCGCGATGTCCTGCATCGCAGCAAATAAGTTCATCAGGAAAATCAACACGCAAAGCGGCGTCAAGGATGAACCATTTGCAACGAACGACGCCGCAAATGCCGTTGCACCAAGAAAAGCAGTGAGAGGCAAGATCCAGGACTTACGTCGCCCATACCGCGACGAACCAAAGCGATCCACAAGCGGCGCAAACAACGCTTTGCCCATCCACGGAGCCGCCAAGGCTGAAGAAAAACCAATCGACTCGAGCGTTAGCCCTCGCTCCGCCATGAGCGAAGGCAACGCTTCTGCCTGAAAGCCGAAAGGCAACCCTTGCACGAGGTAAAGGCATCCCAACGTCGCGAGCACGACAGGGCGAGATTTACGCATGTGCCGCAAGGATACCGAAGATGCGATTGGAAAGGCAAACGGGTCAGTTCACCATCGCATCGAGCACACTGGCATCGACTTCTTCGATCGAGACTTCCATGACCGCAGGTACGGCTGGTGTCATGTCCGCTGCATCGACCGCTTCAACGGCAGGCGCTGCCGGCGTCGCTTCCGCAGCCTCCGTCGCAGAAGCAGCCTTCTTCTGACGACCACGACGTTTCGGTGCGTCCGATCCGCCGTCGCGTGCAGGCGCTGCCGAAGCCACCGGAGCAGCTCCCGCAATTCGGGCCACGAAGTCCACTTTCGCCGCAACTTCCGGGCGATCCTCCGCATATACGCGCGCATACGCCAGCGCCTTCTGCGACTTGATCGCCAACACTTCTTCACTCTCGCGCAACGACGTTCGCGCCGCTTCAAGCGCCGCTTCCGCCTTGATCACCGCGTCCGTGTACGTCCGCACGTCCGTGATCAATTGCTCGAGAATGGCGACATCTACGCCAGGAAATGTGACCGTCGAGAGCTCGTTCTTGAACAGCTCCACAAGGGCCTTAACCGAGGGGGGGATGGGATCTGCCACGTCCATCGTCGTCTCCAATGGCGCGCACAGGAACACACGTTCAGCCACTGAGCAAGCGCTTTTTTGGGATTGTGTCTCACATCTAGGACAAACGTTCGTCCCGAGAGACCGAAGATGGGTTGGAGAAGATGGGGTTTGGGCAGCCGTTTTACAAATCGATCTGCATACCGAGCTCGACGACACGTCCCGGGGGCAGATTGAAGTACGACGTGGCCGGGCGAGCGTTGCGCGAAATGAACGCGAAGAGCGTCTTGCGCCACCGAGACATTTTGTACTTGCCCGTCGTGAGGAGTGTTTCGCGGCCGAGGTAATAGCTCGTGTTGCGCAGTTCGATGTTGAGTCCGAGTTCTTTGCAGCCGAGCAACGCGTTGGGAACGTTGGGCGTTTGCATGAAGCCGTAACGCACGCAGACCCGGAAAAACCCTTCGCCTTTTTCCTCGACGGTGACGCGTTTGTCGGGAGGAATCTCGGGCACGTGTTCACTGGTCACCGACAGCAACACGACTTGTTGATGCAGCACTTGGTTGTGCTTGAAGTGATGGAGCAACACAGGCGGTGTTCCGTGTGGGTTCGAGGCCATGAACACGGCTGTTCCGCGCACACGATGCGGCGCCAGTTCACGAACGTCGCTGAGGAACTGTTCGAGCGGCAAGACGTCGGCAGTGAAGGCTTCGGCGAGAATTTTCCGTCCGCTCTTCCAGGTCGTCATGGCTGTGAAAACCACGCCGGCAATCATCAGCGGGAACCACCCTCCGTGCGCTACCTTCGGGATATTTCCAGCGAAGAACGCGAGATCCACAGCGAGGAACAAGGTGACGGGCGGAAGCGCCTTCCACACGGGCCAGCCCCAACGTTTCGTTGCGACGACGAAGTACACACACGACGTGATGGCCATCGTGATCGTCACGGCGATGCCGTACGTCGCTGCCAACGCGGTGGACGTTTTGAAGGACAATACAAGCCAGATGCAGGCCACGAGCAACGCGTTGTTGATCTCGGGAATGTAGATCTGACCTTCGGTGTCTTTCGACGTGTGTACGATCGTCACACGGGGGAAGTAACCGAGTTGCACGGCTTGTTGCGTCAGTGAGAACGCCCCCGAGATCAAGGCTTGTGACGCGACGATCGCTGCTCCAGTCGATACCGCAACGGCTGGGTACATGAACCACGACGGCACGAGCGAGTAGAACGGGTTTGTCGCGAGTTCAGGATTCTTGAGAAGCAAAGCGCCTTGGCCGAAGTAGTTGAGGATCAGCGAAGGCAAAACGACGGCGTACCAATCGGCGCGAATCGGACCCAAGCCGAAGTGGCTCATGTCTGCATACAGGGCTTCTCCACCGGTGATGCAAAGGACGACCGAACCGAGAAGAAGTACCCCGTGGCCTTTGTTTTCCACAAAGAACTGCACGGCATACATCGGGTTGATCGCGGCGATGACTGCGGGGTTTGAAATGACGTACCGTCCACCGAGAACCGCAATCATGACGAACCATACGAACGTCATGGGTCCGAAAACCGCACCAACCCCGGCCGTTCCACGCTTCTGCATGAGGAAGAGACCGAGCAAGATCATGATCGTGATCGGCATGATCGCGGGCTTGAGCGTCGTCGTCGCAACTTCGAGACCTTCCATTGCGGAGAGCACCGAGATCGCGGGCGTGATGATTCCGTCGCCGTAGAGCAACGCGGATCCGAAGAGGGCAAGCAAAACGATCGGGCCACCGGGGCTCACGCCGGGTTTTTCCCCTTTGCGTGGAGGGACCAACGCAAGCAGAGCCAAGATGCCGCCAGATCCTTGGTTGTCCGCCTTCATGATGAAGGTCAGGTACTTGACGGTGACGGAGATCATCAAGGCCCAGAAAACCAAGGACAAAATGCCCAGAATGTGGCCCGGTGTGGGATCGACGTGGTGCTTGCTTTCGGGGCTGAAGCACTCCTTGTTTGCGTAAAGAGGACTGGTGCCGATATCGCCGAAAACGACGCCAAGTGCGCCAATGAGCAGAGGCCACTTGGATCCACCA
>JBGAOI010000765.1:0-3941 GCA_044221885.1 Polyangium sp. (in: bacteria) | reverse complement strand
CTCAACCACGATCACACCATGAAGTGGCTCGTCAATTCGTTTGCCCAGACAATTTGCCGTTTTCCCGGACGATCTGTCGCTCCAGGGTGAATGTACCCGCCAAACCTACGTCGACCACTGGACCTAGTGTCGCGTCTTACGCGCCTACCTGCTCCGACGTCCACTCGGCCCATAACGCCATCACACGCGCGTGAATAAACACGTTCTCGACGAAACTCCGTGCATACGCCGCATCACGAATGCGAGCAGCGCGTTCGAGAAGATCGTCGCGAATTCGGGACAACGTTTCCCGCGCTTGCTCCCGCTGACCCACCGCGTTCAACGTTTCTGCTCGCGTCACCCAAAGCGCTACCTCAGCAAGGTAGTGCTTCATGCCAAACCGTGCACTCGCCGCAACCGCCGTCGCCGTCAACTCGACCGCACGCTCGCAATTTCCCTCGCGAAGCTCAATCTCTGCGCGTGTCGTCGGGACCCAAATCGCACTGCCAGGAACATCCACAATCGTCGTTTCAAGCCGAGCAAGCAACGCCCGAGCCGCAGAAAAGTCGCCACTTCGCAAATATGCTTGGAGCACAAAATATTGCACGTTCGTGACGAGGATGATGTCTCCTTGTGCCGCCGCTTGTTCGGAAATGGTTTGTCCAAGTGCGATCGCTTCGGCAAACGCCCCACGCTCGACAAGCAACGCCGTGCGATGCGTTCCGGCCAAGACGGCCGGAAAACTTCCAACTGTCGCCGCACGCATCGCGCGTCCAAGTTCTTGCTCGGCTTCCGTATGTGCTCCAAGCAAAATGAGATCAAGGCCAATATACGCCCACAACAGAGGCAAAAATCGACGATCTCCCGACACGCTGAAGTGCGCTGCTGCTTCGCGATCGAGCCCCAACGCCGCTGCAGGATCTCGTTCCGCAACTCGATGCCAGTGCCCTCGAGCGTAGTCGAATCGACCTGCAACCGACGCGTCGCGCCCCAGCGAAGGCATCACCACCTCTTGCATCCGCTGCAAGAAACGTTCGGCCGCATCACGTTGACCCGTCACGAGAAGCGCAATGATCGCCGAAGAAAACGCGAAAGAAAGCACCGGGATCGCGTCTTCGTCAGGTTCGGCTCGGTACAACTCCGGCAACAACACATCGAGTGCGTCGCGGCGTCGTAACAAGAGCGCACAACTGATCGCTGCACCGATCGCACGTCCATACGACTTCGATCCTGCCCGGGCGATCGAGATCGCCTCACGCGCCGCTTCGTACGAATGGACAGCATCGTGACTCCAGTGCCAAGCATCTGCGCGAATCGCCAAAAGCTCCGCGGCAAGGTCTCCTTCCGCCGATGCTCCCGTTGCTTGTGCACGATCGGTGAATCCAAGCGCGGCCGTAAAATCACCCGCCGCCAAGGCTAATTCCGCAGCGCGAACGAAACATTCCGCGGCCCGTGCCGACTCTCCCGCACGCTCGAAGTGATCGCCCAAGATCGTTGCATCAGGCTCGCCGACCGAGATCAACCATTCCGCAGCCAGCGCATGGCCGCGCACGCGATCGCGATCCGTGAGCATCGCGTAGGACCCTTCACGCACGAGCGCATGACGAAAACTGTACTCCTCTTCGCGCGCAAAACGGCTCTCGCGACGACGGACGATGAGTTCACGTTCCACGAGACGATCGAGCAATCCAACTCGTCCCGTCGGCAACGCCGCATCACCGATGAGTGCCGCCACACCACCCCACCAAAAGGTTTGTCCAAAGATACTCGCCGCGCGCAGAACACGACGAGCTTCGGGTTCGAGCGCCACAAGTCGTGCTTCCACCATGCCGAGAACCGTGTCTGGCAACACGCCACGTCGACCTTCGGCAACGGCGCGAATGAGTTCCTCGAGGTAAAACGCATTGCCCGCACCGCGATCGACAATGTCCTGAATTTCCGTCTCGGTTGCACTGTCGCCAACGAAGTGTCGAACCAAGCGTTCTGCTGGTTTTCGGCCGAGTTCTCCCAGACGAACCTCGAGCAATTCCCGATCCGCCCAGAGTTTCGGAAAGAGCTCATGTACTTCGGGACGGGCCAACGCCAAGACGACGAAACGCCGTTCTCCTGGTGCCGCAAGCACCGCGTCGATGAGCTTGATGGAGGCGCGATCCCCCCAGTTGAGATCTTCAAGCACGCACACGATGGGCACGTTGCGCGTGTGCGCGTCGACGAAATCGAGCCACGCATCACGAATGCTCTCGGCCATCAGCGTCGCGTTTTGTCGTGCGGCGTGTATGTCCGGACGATCTTCATTCGTATGTACACCAATCATCTCGCCGATGAACGCCCGCACGCGAGACAAGTCGTCCCCTGACAGGTGTGCACTGATGAGCGCATCGAGCTTCGCTTCGCGTGACGTCAGTGGTTCGTTGACGCCGATGCCCGCTATCGCGCGAATTGCCGAACCCAAGATCGAAAAAGCTGAACCTGCTCCGATCGGATCGCCTCGCCCAATCGCAATCGCAGGCTCGATTGCACCACGTCGCAACTGTTCGACAAGTTCATGACGCAGGCGCGATTTGCCCATGCCCGGAGCGCCAATCACAAGTGCGACACGAGGTTTGCCCTCGTCGATACCTTCTTCCAAAAAATCGCGAACACTCCGCAATTCTCGTTCACGACCGAGGTACGGACTGGGTTTGCCCAGGAGCGTTCGGGTACCGGACCCGACCTCACGTTCGCCACGCAAGAAGACGCCACTCGGGCCCACGCTCACATCGAAACGAACATCGAGAAGCGCTTGTGTCGAGGCATCGATCCGAACGGCTCCGGGTTCTTCGTTGAGCTCGAGCAGCTCGGCTGCGCGCCTTGAAATCGAGCCCAATGCCAGTCGTCCCGCGTCTTCGTCGCGAGCCGTGACGAGCACGATGCGCGTTTCCGGAGCGAGCGCACGAAGGCGCAATGCACACCTTGCTGCGTGTGCCGCTTGATCGGCCGCATTGCCGCGACCAACCAGACCGATGAGCAATGCGCCACCTTCCAGTTCTTCGACACGTGCACCCAGCGGCGCGATCTCGTCCTGAATCGTGGCAATTCGCTCCCGTGACAAGATCGCGTCGGCCGACTTTCCATGCGAAGGAGGCAACGCAGCGACGATCGACAACAGTTTACGTTCGCTGTCCGTCAACACTTCGGCCCGTGCGGAGTGTGTTGGTGTCGAACCTCCTTCGAGCGGCCCGATGGCGCTCAATTCTGCGGCTACCGCGGCTCCATCATGCGGACGTTCGTCAGGGTCTTTGGCCAACATTCGCGCAACGAGATGGTCGAGCGTTTCGGGTACGTCCGGACGAATGGATCGTACGCGTGGAGCGTCGGACAAGAGCAGACTTGCAAGCACGGCGATCGCATGTTCGCCTTCGAATGCCGCGCGCCCGGTGAGGCATTCGAAGAGCACGGCACCGAGGGAAAACACGTCGGCGCGAGCATCGACGACGCGTTTGTTTGCGCGCGCTTGTTCGGGCGCCATGTAGCCTGGTGTGCCCACGATTGAGCCCGTGAGTGTCAGGCGGCGACCCGCACCGTGTTCTCGCGCGACGCCGAAATCGAGCACTTTGATTTGGCTGATTTCGCCGTGTTCCAAAAACAAATTGCTCGGTTTGATGTCGCGGTGAACGATTCCTTGCGCATGAGCAACGGCCAAGGCTTCTGCAACGTGTGACGCAAGTTCGACGGACTCGTCGAGACGCAATCCCGTTCGTGCAAGGCGTGTCGTTAGACTTTCCCCATCGAGCCACTCCATCGCGAGAAATGGTGATCCCGACGAGGTCACTCCGGCCGCGACGTACTTGACGATATGCGGATGGGACAAGGTGCCGAGCACACGCGCTTCTTGTGCCAGCCGTTCACTGCTTTCGAGGTTCAGTTCGCGTAGAACTTTGATCGCGACGGCCGCGCCAGAGGACTGGTCGAGCGCACGATAC
>JBGAOI010000764.1:0-3944 GCA_044221885.1 Polyangium sp. (in: bacteria) | reverse complement strand
GTTTCAGGAGGCAATAGCCAACGTAACCCATATTGTTTCGTCTGCGAAGCAGACGAAACAATATGGGTCCAGCGCTCGCTGGTCCGGGTCCAGGGTCGGACAGACCCTGGTCGGGTTTGGGGTGAAACCCCAACGACGGGCGGCTGACTCAACGCGAAGGAATAACGACGAAGACGTTGGAATACGATTCGGCGATGTTTCGAGTGTTCGGATCGATGAGCCACGCCATGCACAAGCGCTCGGGAACTCGAATGGTGCTTGGTCTTCGATACGTGCCAAAAACAAAATCCCAAAGGGGACTCGTCACGCCATGGTTTGTCCGAGGATCGACGAAATGGTGGTGGAAGTGGTGCAAACGGGCCCAGCGTCCATACGCAGAATTCCCCGCGTGCGTGTGTAAACGTCGGTGGTGCACTTCGTAGGCGACATACGTTCCGACGAGAGCCGTTGCGTAAGACAAACCGGCGAACTGGTTTGTCAAAGCGATCGCCATGGGCGCGATGATCAGCATGAACACGATTGCGACCGGAACTTTTTTCCACGCCGGGGCGAAGTAGTTGCCTTCGGCATGGTGCCGCGTGTGTTCCCGGCTGAAGGGACTCGAACGCCAAAAGCTTCTGCTATGAGCGGCGAAACGATGAATCACGTACTCGAGGAAGCTCCAGGTCAGGATCCCCAAACAAGCTGCGCCGAGAATGGTACCGATCATGGTGATGCTTGGATAAGTGAGGCGTTGCTTTCCGGAAAGACAACATGATCCACAGTGTCTTTCAAGCGCAAGTGGATGGATTTCAGTAGGGGTCGAGAAGCGCAACATCACGCAAGGATCACGCATGTGTCTTGCAACAGCCCGGAGAATTTGTCACGGAATCCGTAGGCGTGATACAGATCGCGGTGATCGCGAGATGCATCTTCGGACTATTCCTTGGAGCACCAACCAAGCGTGATTTATCGATAGAATCGACCAGTTTTTGAAATTTGTTGCACCTCAAAACAATTCCTTCGTGGTTTGTCGTAGGGTGTGAAGCGGATCAAGTCGGATTGACAAGTTCGTCCCTGCGTGGGACAGGACCGAGTGACGCAGATGACGGGACGCAAAATTCTAGGTTGTTCGTTGGTGTTGGGCCTCGTGCTGGGGATTTGTCCTGGTACAACGGGGGACGTGTGTGCTCAAACCAAAGGCGGCAAACCTCCTGCAAAGTCGGCGGCGAACGATCCGGACACGGTGGAGTTCGAGAAGCATTTCGCTGCGGGACAAGCAGCGGCGAAGGCGAATCGGTGGGATGCGGCGCGCCAGGAATTTTTGGCGGCGTTTGATTTGAAGCCCGACAGTGCGCCGACGGTCGCGCGTTTGGCGCAGGCCGAAATGGCTACGGGACGGCATCGCGAAGCGGCGGAGCACCTGGATATCTTTTTGGAGTACGCCGTTGGTTTGAACGCGGAAGATAAGAAGATCGCGGAGGATCTCTTGATCGAAGCGCAGTCGAAGCTGGCGATCGTGACGGTCAAGGTGGACAAACCCGGCGCGAAGATCACGGTGGATGGGCGCGCCTTGGGCACATCGCCGCTTGCGGAAGCAGTGCTTGTCGATGCGGGTCAAGGTCGGCGATTCGAGGCGGAAACGCCCGATGGTTGGCGGGGCAAGGTGGTTGTCGATCTGGAACCGCGCACGACGCCTACCGTGGACATGAAGCTCAAGTCGCCACCGACGAAGGTGATCAAAGAAGCGCAAACGTGGCGTACGCCGCTCTTGTTTACGGGGATTGGCTTGGGCGTTGTGGGTATCGGTGCGGGCGTGGGTTTTACCGTGGCGGCTGTGGGCAAGAACGAGGAAGCCGTGACGTTGGGCGACGAGATTGCACTTGACCGGACGAAGAATGAAACATTGTGTCCGGCGACGACGACGGATTCACGATGTTCGGATCTCGCAGCGATCCAGCAGCGACGCGATCTGTATTCGACCGTCGGGATTGTCGGGTTTGCCGTGGGCGGTGTTGCTGCGGTCGGAGCGCTCGTTTTGGCCGTGACAGGTCCGAGCAAAACGCCGGCGCCGAAAAAGACTTCGTTGATCGTGTTGCCGTCACCTCGTGGTGTCGTCTTGTCGGGAACGTTTTGAACACAAAGCTTTTGCGGAGGGTGTGATCATGGCGCGCAGTGCTTGGCTTCGTATGATGTCGGCTGGGTTTTTCGGGGGATCGCTTGGTCTTTTGGTTCTCGGCGGGTGTTTTAACAACGTTGGCGCTCAACAGGGCACGTGTGTTGACGACACGAACCCGTGCACCGTAGATACCTGCGACGCCAATAACGTGCCCATTCACACGCCCGTGCCCAATGCCGACAAGGTCCAGTGTTTTCTGGGCGAGAATGAAGGGCTTTGCGTGGACGGTGGCTGCGAATTGACTTGCAAGACGCAAATGACGCCGTGCAAGTGCAATGCGAAAACCGACTGCCCAACGGACAACTTTTGCGCAACTTGGGAATGCACCATGGGCGAATGCGTGAGCACCGCCATGATGGAGGGAATGACAGCGGATCCGCTGATGCCCGGCGATTGCCAAAAAAAGATTTGTCAGGGCGGGTCATTAAAAATCGTTGATGATCCCATGGATACGGCTACTGACGCCAAGGGTGATTGCCAGGATCCCGTTTGCAATGCGGGCGTTCCGGGAACGATGGCGAATGACAATGACGTTCCCATGACGGATGACATGCCTGGTGATTGCAACAAACCAGCATGTAATGGCGGCGTTCTCGGAACGATGCCGGATACGAATGATATCCCGCCTGCCGTGGACTGCACAACTTACAGCTGTAATCCAGACGGTACGCAGGCGGGCGCTAATTCGAAGATTGGAACGCCGTGTGGTCCAAACAAGACCTCGGTTTGCGATAAAGGCGGCATGTGCGCTACGTGCTTGGAGAAAGCGGATTGGGACCAATGCAACAAACCCGCCGGTTCATGCATTGTACCGAAATGTGAAGGCCAGCCGTGCACGACAAAGAGCGAATGCAAAGATGAGTGCACGGACGGGGTTTGTTGCGACACTACCTGCACCGAAGAATGCAAGAGTTGTAATGTCGTAGGGTCTGTTGGAAAGTGCACGAACGTTCCGAAATTCGTGGAGGATGACAACTACGGCGCCGGACTTGCTTGCACCGCCGCCGTTTCGGGCTCCTTCTGTGATGGTGCTGGCAAGTGTTTCCGCAGCTTCAATACGCCCTGCATGAATGATGCGCAGTGCTTTAGCAACAAGTGCGTAAGCATGAAGTGCCTTGGGGGACCTGGCGAAACTTGCAACGGTAACACGCAATGTGCATCGATGATGTGCGCCATGGGCGCTTGCAAATAGCCGACTAACTCACCCCCTTCCAAACGCCCCCGCGTGCCCCGTTTCCACAAGCTTCAGCCACTTCGATTCGTTCATCCCCGCCAAACCTCGCACAGCTTCGTATTCGTCGCGCGCATTCACGCCTGACAAATACGTATTGTCCGCATTCACGCACACGCGTACGCCCAAGTCCAACCACTTTGTCAACGGATGCGCCTCGATCGAGGGTATGACTCCCGTGTGCACATTGCTCGTTGGACACGCTTCAATCACCACACCGCGCTCCAACACCAAATCCACAATCCGCGGATCTTGCAGCAACGTCGTTCCGTGACCAATGCGCTGCGCATGCAGCACTTCAATGGCTTGGCGAATTTCTTCCGGCGGTCGCCCTTCACCGGCATGTACCGTCCGACCAATTCCCATTTCTTCGGCCCGATGGAAAAACGGCGCATAGTCATCCATGCCAAACCCATGCGTCGGCAAGGGACCTCCCGCCAAGTCAATGCCGACGACACCTTTGCGCGTTGCTGCAATGCCCACGAGGTTTCGCATTACGAACGGCGGTTCGCCATAAAGTCCGCACAGAATCAATCCGGCCCGCCCGTTGATGCC
>JBGAOI010000763.1:0-3960 GCA_044221885.1 Polyangium sp. (in: bacteria) | reverse complement strand
CGAGAAAGGTGGACAAACGCGGGTTCGTCCGTTCGAATCGAATGAAGCGCTTCCACCCTCCGAAATCGTGGCGCGAGGTGGATTTTCGAGGGTGCCGTGAATCGGAACGTCACGGCCGTGATACTTTGCGAAGATTTGCAATCGCAAGTTCTTCTCCGCCGCTATTTGAAGGCGCGAGGGTTTGCTCGAATTCGGCCACTACCGTTACCCGCGAGTTGCGGAGAACAATATGTGCGGGGAAATTACGCCCGAGAGGTAAAGGCGCAGCGAACGAGCAGCGTCCGTCAAGTGCTCGTGGTGCATATCGACGCGGATCGCGGAACGGTCGAGAATCGCCACCAGCAACTCGAAAAACAACTCGACACGCATCTGCTCGATCCGCGCAGCCCCGACGAAAGCATTGCGCTTGTGGTTCCCCGTTATGAGACGGAGACGTGGCTGCATCATTTTCATGGCCGCGAAAATGTCGTCGAAACGGAGAGTTACAATAAATTCGACAACAAAGAAGCGACAGCGGCGCAACCGACGGTGTTGGCTTTGATCGATCTTGTCGATGGAAAAACGGCGGCGCCGAATAACCTGCCATCGTTGTTAATGGCTGTTTCGGAATTACGCCGATTGCCTTGAAAGTCGTGGACGACAAGAGCGAAAAGAAGCGTGTGGAAACGCTGGTGCTCTTGGCCGAAGCGCCGGTCGCGGGACGGGCGATTACGCTGGCGAAGTAACGGCGTCGCTCATGCGAAAACCTCATCCGCGGACTGTGCGGACATAGCGCGCGAGAGCCACGTATCGAGCAACGTGGGGTCTTTGCATCGCGCGATTCGTTCGCGCGTGGTCTCGTCGACGGTGAGTCCTCGAGCACCGAGAATCGTGAACAACGCCGAGGATTTGCCTTCGACCACGCCTTCCGCGTGTTTCGTTTCGCCATAATCGCGAGCTTGCTGAATCTCATCCATGACTTTGCGGTACGCTTCGAGTTCCATTTGGGAAAACGACGCTTCTTTGGCGAGTTCGAGCGCAGCGCGTGCCGGACCCTGAGGCAAATCATGCGGCAATTGGTCGAGCTTCGGGGCGTTCACAAAAAGCCACGCCCATAATGCCGCGCCACTTTGGGGTTTTTCTTTCGGGACCTTGGGTAATTCCAGGAATGCGTATTGAATTTGCAACAATTTCCGATTGCCCGTGGTTTGTTCCACCAATGCAAAACGTGAATGCATCGGCATTCGAGCTTCGTTCAGTTTGTCTTGCTCGTCATCCGGCCATAACTCGAAGTCACAAATCGCAATGGCCACAACGTCGACCAGTTTTGTGTACGATTCACCGGCCTTCAATTGGGAGACATACGCTTTACTCCCGTTGTAGACCATACGGTTGAGAAAACCCGCCATGTGCACGAGCTGCATCTCGACGATGAAAATCCCTCCACCCCGTTCCTTGCAACGAACGTCCAATATCGACAGCTTTAGGCCGGGAATCAGCGGCAACTGCTCGCTTGGTAGGTACTCCAGCGATTCGATCACGCGGTCGCCTGTTCGCTCCAGCAAGTCGTTCAGCAATCCGCGGAGGATGTCAGGATGGTCCGCAAAGATCCTGCGAAAAACGAAGTCGTTCTTGAGATCGGCGAACACCATGGCCCATGATTTGCCGCAGGTCGAGGCAAGATGCAAGCGGAGTTTTGTTGGGCGGTCGACTACCTCTTCACGGCCAACGCCGGCACGACTGAGCGACTTCGACTCGCTCGACACATCCGACGCCGGCGCTTCCGACCTGGTGGGAACCGCTACTTTTCGCGCATGTTCCAGAACCTGATTGGCTGTTATCGTCGCCAACAGATTTGTAAAACCAACGGCGACCAGTCCGTTCCAAGCTTCTCGACAAACCTGAAAGGGTTGCTCTTTCGGTCCCCTCCGCAGCGCCTCCGCCACTTCTTCCACCACGAAGATACCCCAACCACAATCGTGACGCCATCGACGCCAAGCCACTGCACGGCTTTCGGCAGTTTCGCTCTGCCTTTTACGGGCAAACCCTCAATCCAGCCCCTTGATGCGGAAAATGCCCCCGACGGTCATTACTTTCGCATCCGACGGAGCGTCTTCGGGCTGCTTTTCATCATGCGTCGCGGCCAAATACGCCGCGCCTTTCGTCACGACCATTCCCACGGGCATGGGATACGAAAGCCCAAGCAAGTCGCCCACTTTCACCACGCCAAGGAAGTTGCCATTTTTCGGATCCCACGCGCTGAGTGCCCGACAATTACCGTCGAGCACGCATAGCCCAGTTCCGCATTTGTCGACATCCGAAATACTGCAAAATTCGTCATCGTCATGCACTGTGGACGCTTTGATCTTCGATTTGCCCAGCATGAATTGCTGCGTCCCGTCGGGCCGATGAATGCCGATGTAATGTTTTGGCGCCGCTTCCCCGAGCAAAAGAACCTGATTTCCCCAATCCATCACCCCATAAACCGATTCTTTTTTGCTCTTGTCCCAACCGGAGTATTTCCATTCCTTTTTGTCCGGACAAGCTTCGGAATAATCCCCCTTCGCAATTTTGCCCTCCCAAAGCGTCCATGCAACCTTGCCGTCGCCACTCAGCCCCGCGCTTACTCCGCAACCATTGCTCTCGACCTTGCCATTTTTGTAAATGTGCGATTGATTGAATTCCACGATGACGAGCGTGCCATCATCGAGAACATGAAGTTTGTCCGGATTCACGGGAGGCGTGAGAATACCTCCTTGTCCAAAAGACGGATCGAGCGCCAATTCGCATTTATCGCCTTTTTGCGGCACGTATTTCCGCACCTTTTTATCCGGATCCAAGACATACAGCTCGCCTTTTGCGCTCCCGGCGAATTCGCGCAATGCATCCCCGAAAAACTCGGCACGTAATGCCGGCGCCGAAGTATCGAGCGCGCACACTTCCACCTGAAGCGTCTTGGTGCCAAGCTTGAAAACCTTGGGTTCTTCGCCTTCTTCCGGCGTTTCGAGCGGAAAATTGGGGATCTCGAATCGCCCTTTCGGTCCTGCCGGTTTGGCTTCTTCCGCCTTGGGTGTTTCCGTTTGTCCCGCCGCGCCATTCTCGGTTTTTACGGTGTCCGTCTTGACCGCGTCGTTTTTCGGAGCATCTGTTTTCGCTGTATTCGACGAAGGATTTGTGGTTTGCGCTCCGCCGCCGCAAGCCGCGAGCAGTGACAAGCAAAAAACAATGGACGCGTGGTGATGGACTTTCAACATGAACGAGACTCCGAAACGGACGTGGGGGTTGGATTTCCTTCGAGACGCGGCGCACGCTAGTCAAAGGCCGGTCCACGAGCAAGCATGAATTTCGTGGTTCGGATGCGTCGCGGCGATACCCAACGATGTGGGTCTGCTGGCCATGAATCCGCTTGAAAGGCTGGATGGTCGGCGATCCACCGGGCGACTCACGGCACGCGCGTGGCACTGTGCGCGAGGCGGAAGCCGACATGATCAAGGCGCTTATTGGGAAGAGTGCCAAGGCGAAAATCCGCGCGTACATAGCGCGCGTAACTGCCCCAACTTCGACCACGGAGAACGCGCTCGGCACCATCTGCGGGCCCCTGCGGATCGCGTACGATCTTCATGTCGTAATCACCATACCAATCGGCGCACCACTCATACACATTCCCGAGCATGTCATAAAGACCCCACGGATTCGCAAGTTTCTGCCCAACCGCATGGGTGGTACTCTCCGCATTCCCACTATACCACGCTATGGAATCCAGCAGCAGCGCGTCCCCTTTTTCGCCACTCTGCAAATCTCCAAGCCATGTTGCTGCCGTCGTTCCTGCGCGGCACGCATATTCCCATTCCGCTTCCGTGGGCAACCGCATATCCAGACACACGCCACAATTATTCACACGTTTCATGAATTCCTGGCAATCGTCCCAACTAACCGTATCAATCGGACAACTGAGGTTCTTATTTAGGCTCGGATTCGAGC
>JBGAOI010000762.1:0-3969 GCA_044221885.1 Polyangium sp. (in: bacteria) | reverse complement strand
GGTGAAATCATAAAAATCAGGCTTCCCCTGGGTGGTGATCGGGGTGTAAAACGAGCTATGCATACAACCTCTCTTCGTTGGACCTTTGGGTCATCTCTCATTCTCGTCGGTTGGCTCGCCACGTCGGCATCCGCGTGTGGACCGAACGATAACAATGGTACAGGAGGCTCAGGCAATGGCCCGGCCACGGGCGGAATGGGTGGGGAAGCAGTTTCGTCAAGCTCGGGGACCGGAGGAATGAGCACTTCGAGCAGTTCGAGCGGCATGAGCAGTTCGAGCGGCATGACGGGCTCGAGTTCGTCGAGTAGTTCTGGAGGAAGCTCGGGAAATGGTTTGGCAGGAAATCCAGGCGGTCTTTTCAAGGTTCCCAATCCCTGGACAAAAGACGTTTCTGGACAAACCAAAAGCACGTCGTCGGACAAGATCATCACCTGGCTCAATACGAATGGCGGATGGGGCGCGGGGGCTCTCCGCATTGACTACAGCATTGAATTCTTGCGCGCCGACGCAAACACGCCCATGCAAACATTCACGCCCACGGCGGACTTCTATTCGCCGGATTGCGAACAGGTGCCCATGCCTGTTCCCACGGGCGGGGCGATTGAAGGCGAACAAGCGTACGAATGCACCACCAATGGCGATTGTCATCTCTTGGTGGTTCACGAACCAACCAATACGCTGTACGAAATGTGGAGAGCCAACATTGTGGGCGGCAATTTCGAAGGTGGTTGCGCCGTCACGTGGAACCTGCTGAAAACATACCCGGACAACCTCCGCGGCGAAGGATGCACATCGGCCGACGCAGGCGGATTCCCAATTTCGGCCATGCTTTTCTCGGCCGATGAAGTGGCCGCTGGAAGCATCGATCACGCCATTCGTTTCATTCTGCCAAACCCCCGAATTCGCGACAACGTTTACGTGCATCCGGGAACACACAGCACAGGTCCCACGTCGGGCGGCCCCGACGCTCCGCCTTACGGCGTGCGCTTCCGATTGCGTGCCGATTTCCCGCTCGCTTCATTGCCGAACGATGGCGCCCGCGTCGTCGCGAAAGCATTGCAACGATACGGAATGTTGCTCGCAGATGCCGGCAATATCGCGCTCACGGCGCAAAGCGACCGCTTTACGACCCACAAATGGAGCGAATTCGGCATGGATGGATACGCCTTGGCCAGCATCAAAGTCACGGACTTCGAAGTCGTCGACATGGGCGACCCGATCAATTGGTCCGGGGATTGTTTCCTGAATCCAAAGTGAAGCGTCAGCCTCGCAAACGGAGAATGAATAGGCCAATCACAATGGCCATGAATACGAGCGCAATCGCCCACAAGATGTGAACGCGAATATCGCTCTGCCGAATCGGTCGCCGCGTCGAATGGCGCGCCGACCGATCCATACGGTCCACGTCAATTTCTTCCGCCGAACCCTGCCGCGGCCGACTTTCCCGCGGTGGCGGCGGCAATAAGCTCGTGCCCTTTTTATGGCCGAGGACGCGCAGCCATTCCGCCAATGCGCCCAATTCGCGGGTGATTTCTTCGAGCTGCGTTTCGGTATTTTTGGCAATCGTGCGCAACACGTTGGGCTCGGCTTCGCCTCGTTGCTCGCGAGCTTCCCGCAAAACCGCACCCAAAATGGCCAAACGCTCCATGACTTCACGCATGGGCGTCAACTTGACCCGCAAACTCGTCACCCGGGCCAACAAATCATCGATTCGCTCGAGCGCACCATCGAGGTCCCGCATGCGCTCGATTTGGTACTTCTCGACAAACGATTCCAGCGCCTTGCGCATTTCGTTGGCGGATGCCCAGCGTTGTTCGCGGTCGAACGCTAGCGACTTGGAAAGAGCGCGAAACAACCGTTCCGGCATGTACGAGGGCCGTTCCATTGCATTACGCAATGTTTTTGCGCGTTGCTCGATGATTTCGTGAACGGCTCCGTCTTTGGGCGCCGGAAATGGCACTTCACCGGTTGCCAATTGCCACAAAACCGATCCCACGGAATGCACATCCGACGCCGCACTCACCGGCTCGCCTGTCGATTGCTCGGGACTCATGTAAAGCGGCGTGCCGCCAGTTCCCGGACGACCTACGAGCGACAACGAATCGGATTCACCTTGTACTTGGTCAAACGCCCACAACCCGAGATCCGTGATTTTGACGTCGTACCCTTCACGTTCCGGGACGTACCGAACGAAGATATTCGCTGGCTTGAGATCTCGATGCACGATACGATGAAAATGCATTTTCGCCAAACCGCGCAAAATGGCAACACCAATGCGAGCAACCTGCACGGAAGGCAATCGTCGTTCAATAGCCGGAAGCGAAGCGACCAGTTCTTCGAGAGTTTGCCAAGGAACATATTCGAGCGCGAGATACGCAGGTTTGACGTCGTCGAACCCCAATACGTCCACGAAAAACTGCTTATGCTGAGCCAGCATTTGAGCCGCGGCGACTTCACGGCGAAACATCTCGGTGAGCGTACTTTCAA
Organism: Polyangium sp. (in: bacteria); assembly: GCA_044221885.1. Lineage (GTDB taxonomy): Bacteria > Myxococcota_A > Polyangia > Polyangiales > Polyangiaceae > Polyangium. The sequence goes on along the minus strand of JBGAOI010000762.1, from coordinate 1,482 downwards.
GGTCCTGCGTGCCTTTGCGAATGACCTTGACCGCGACCCAAGGCCGATCTTTCGACGCTTGATCGTACGCTCGAAATACCGCCCCCATACCTCCACGACCGAGCAATTCGACAAAAAGATAACGCCCGCGAAATAAATACGGCATGGCCGGCCAACCTTCGGCCGGACGGGGACGTTCACAAGCGCATACGAGCTGGGAACCATCGGCAAACGTCCACCAGCATTCGTCGCAAACGAAAAGCAAGGGTGTTGCGAGCTGAGGGCCTGTGCTACCCGAGGGTGGCGAAGGTTCGAAGGGACCAACCGACGCGGCCGCTTCAGTACGAAGTAATGCGGCAGCTGTCGTCGGAATCGGGGTGAGCGAACGCAAGCGGTGAGCTGGCGACGCAAGCGTTGGCGCAGTGGAAACTGCAGCAGGCGGACTTTCGTTCTCCACCTCGTCTTGCTCGTCTTCGCCTACGTCTACGCTCACGATGGTAAAGCCTCGGGATTAGAACTTGCCAGTCACAGAAACGAATTGCGGCCCTACCGAAAGCGCAGCTTTCACAGGAGCATTTTTCGGAGACATCGCAATCATGATGGCACCTGCGCCGATACCTGCCAAACCCACGACAAACGTCGCCGTTGAAACTTGGGACAACGTATAAGCACTCTGCGAAACGGCATATCCGTCTGGATCGACACATTTCACTGGCCCCTCGCACAGATCGTCGGCCTCCGCATCCTTACTTAGCGCGACAATCCCCGTAACGGCGCTAATCCCGAGCACCGCCAAACCAATTCCACCCACAACAAACCCACCTTTGCGCATCGAACTCATCGGTGCGTCCGGTTCAGGGGCTTTTACGGGGGGAGGATCTTGCGCCGGCCGCATAGCGGTTGTCGTGGCGATGGGCGGTGGCGTTTGCTCTAGTGCTGCCGCTTTCTCGAGTTTCGGAACATTGACGTCCGCGGTCCCCGTGGCTTTTCCTGCTTCAACTCTACCTTTCCATTCTTTGTATCCCGGAGCTTTTACCAGAATGGAGCGTGTACCTGGATCCACCGGAAATGGAGTCCCCCAACCTGCTTCAGGAAATGGCGATCCGTCAATTTCTACCACGAGGCCAGGCACTTTTACATCGGGTGCCACAACGATTGAAATCTTGAAAAGTTGCGGTTCGAGTTTCGCAATTTCTCCGTCCGCCGCTGATTCGCGATCGGGACGATTGTCACGTTTGGCAAGCGCGCGAGCTTCACGAAATTCGGTCCACGCTGTAGCAATTTTGCCCTGTTTTTCATGACAAAGGGCCAAATTCAGAAGCGTCCCGCCTCCCGGATCCAAACGTTGACTTTCGGTTAATTTGGCGCACGCTTCATCGAGTTTGCCGTCATTCATCAGCGTACGGCCTTGATCAAACAATGCCGCCGCCAAACTTCGTTCGGCTGCCGTCGGCTCCGCCCAAACATCAGCTGAAGCCAATAGAACAAGACCGGCAAGAGCCA
>JBGAOI010000761.1:0-3980 GCA_044221885.1 Polyangium sp. (in: bacteria) | reverse complement strand
GTCATGGATACGGGGGCCAGAGGGTGGTCGCCCGTGAGCAATTCAAAAAGAATCAGGCCTGCGGCCCAAATGTCCGTGCGTCCGTCGATTTCATCGGCCAGCCATTGCTCGGGCGCCATGTACATCATGGTACCTGGCGTAACGCCATCGCTGGTCAATTTTACGTTTCCAACGCGCTCGATGGGTTGCCCGGTGTTTGTCATCTTCAAGGGAGCATCCAATTGCTTGGCAATGCCGAAATCGACGACTTTGACGAGGCCCGTATTCGAAAGCAAAATGTTTTCTGGCTTGAGATCCCGATGGACAATATGCATTGCATGGGCAGCGGCGAGCGCGCGAGCGACGGGAATCATGATTTCGGCCACCCATCGTAGCGATGGTTTGTCGAGCTCAGCGCGCGCTGAAAAGCGCTCGCCAAGCGTATCGCGAAGGGTTCGTCCTTCGATGTATTCGAGCACCATGTAGGGATCGCCACTGACGTCGTCGACATCGTAAATAATGACGATGTTTTCATGCTGGCACAGAGCGGTGGCGCGAGCTTCGACGAGAAAACGATCCAATGCAGGGCCGCTTTGGTCATGGAGGAATTTGATGGCGACGCGTCGACCGAGGCGTGTATCGCGGGCGAGATAAACGGCTCCCATCCCGCCTTCGCCCAATTGACGAATGATCTCGTAGTGTTTGATTCTCGCGCCAGACTGGAGGAACGCACGGGCCCCATGAGCCTCCGTCGGTGCTTCGGTTGCCGCGAATACGCTGGATTCGGCTGCGGTATCGGCAAGGGCCAATGCGGTGGAGTCGGAGTTGCTCGGGGGCGCCATGGGCGCATCGTAGGTGAAAACGAGCCCGAGGGCAAATATTTGGACGTTTGGGAATTTTTTGTTTCTCCATCCCTGGGGACACACCCAGCGCGACGAAATCGTGTGGGTTCGAAACAATTTCATTGCGGCTGAGTATCGAGCGGGTGTGACCTCTTGACGTTGCAAAAAGTGCCAACACCACCGAGGGCGATACCCATTGACCCGTGGCGGCGTTTGTCCGTCCTACTGGTCCCGCCACATATCAATTGCAAAACCTTCTTGCGTTACGAGCTGTTCGGCCTCATCGAACTCGTATCCAGCCAAATCACACAACGACTGGCGCAAATCGACCGACAGTTCGGCCCAATGTCGCGCCGCAATTCGAAAATTGAATTGAAATAGCCGCGGATGAACAGGTTCGTCCGTGCGTACCAATGCGCACAAGGGATGCAACGCGTATCCCAGCGACCGGATCGTTTCTCCACGACCCGTTTTGCAGAGTTCGAGCATTTCTGCGGTAGCGTATTCGAAAATCGCCAGCAAATATCGTTTGTCCGGTGGTAACATCGCAACTTCGTTCCGGTCGTTCGGAGTTTCGCGAACAATCGCTTCGTTCATGGGCACATCCGCAGATGCGACCCAATCGGCAGGCATATCGACCAGCAGATGCCCCTGCGTCTGCACGCGCAGGAAGACATCCATGAGCTCTTGCAAATACTTCGCCGCTTCGACGCCACCATGGCGACACCAAAGCATCGTTGCATCGAGGAGCAAAATGCTGTCAATGAGGGTTCCGTGTGGCGTATCGGAATGCGCGTTGTTCATTGGCGTCAGAGTGTAGTCGGCGTTCAACGAAAACGCTAACCAATTCGCCCGCCGTGTGACGGTGGGGCGCGTCATGATGACGAATATCGTCGCCTCAGCATGTGGATTGGTATGGCGAACCATGGCCAGCGCCAGAAAATTCACGCAGGGTTAACACGAATCCGCCACTTCGTTGGTTGCGCTTGTCGAGCGCTCGATTTCACAGCATTCACCGCACCGCAAATTCGCCAGCTCCGCAAATTCGCCAGCTCCGCAGGGTGGAAGTGCGAAGGTCTGCCAATACGTAGAGAACTCGAGCACGCTCGAAGCCGCGCCTCGAGCAATCTGGCGCAGTCATTCTCAGGCATGTTTCTCTTGCAAACAAAAACGACTCCGACTAGCTTACCTGTGGAAACATGTATTTCGCCAATAGAAGTAAAAAGCTCGAAGCGGCATTCTTGTTTTTCCTATTTCTGCTCCCGCAATGTTGGCGCGACATCCGTTTGAACATTCATATGGACACAATTGCGACGGGACAGGTCTTGAGCGCTGAGGGCGAGCAAATTCTGTCTCGGAGCCATCCGCTGGATCTGGTTCTTAGTCAAGACAAACGAAATATGTTTGTCAAAACTGATTTGGGACTTTTGGTCATAGATACGGAACGGCGCGTTTTGATGCAACAACTGGATGTTACCGATGGCGGAAGTTTGAAGGGCATCGGAGTGGTGGATGATGCGGTGTGGATCAGTGGTGCCGGGGGAAGGATGAGTCGAGCACGTCGCCTAGGAGGGAAGTTTCAATGGGACCACGCATTCGATCTTCCCCCGGCATGGATGGGTGGTACGCCTTATCCGTGTGGTTTTTCGATCCATGACAATTGGATGATCGTGGCTGCATCGCGCGATAATTCCCTCATGATTCATGATCTCGAGACGGGAATGCAATTGGCCAGGATATTCGTGGACATTGCGCCGTATGACGTCGTATTGTCGCAGGACGGCAAAACCGCCTATGCCTCTTGTTGGAGCCGACATCCACCGTCGGGCGTGTTTGTCGCGCGTACGTCGGGTTCGTGGGTTGAAGTCGACGAGCGGACCGTGGCTGTCGGAGGAAGCGTCCTTGCTGTGGATCTTGAAAAGAAGCTCATTGTTGGTCGAGTTTCTGTGGATTTGCAGCCGATGCAGCTCGTTCTTTTGCCCGACCCGCACAAGCTCTTGGTTGGTCATGGCAATGCCGATCATGTGTCCGTGATTGATACCGCAACGATGACACTGGATACAACCATTCCCGTGAAACTCGAGCCGGAATTGCCGTTTGGTTCGATGCCAGGTGCCATTGCCGTGAGTTCGGACGAAAAAACTCTTTTTACGGCCAATGGCGGGGAAAATGCCGTTGGGGTATTCGATCTGGAATCGAGGAAGGCCAAAGGATTCATACCTGTGGGATGGTATCCGTCCAGCGTCTGGGTGGATAACGAAAATATCTGGGTGGCAAATGTCTGGGGCGACGGTAGTCAGAAAGTCGATGAACCGTACCCCTTGAAATACGTTTCGGCGCAGCGTGGCACCATCAGCGTCGTGCCCTTTCCAAACGCGCAGGTACTTGCATTGCATACGGAAGCGGTCAGGACAAACAATCGTCACGAAAGAGCGCTTGCCGCCATGAAGACGTCCGAGGGGGTTGTTGGCAAAGCCGTACCCGAGCGATTGGGCGAACGAGGACCGATCGATCATGTCGTTTACATTATCAAGGAAAATCGGACGTACGACCAGGTTCTTGGCGATTTGTCACGCGGGGACAACGATCCGAATTTGTGCATTTTCGGCCGCCGTATCACGCCAAACCATCATGCCCTTGCGGAGGACTTCGTGCAGCTTGATAACTTCTATTGCAATGGCGTCAATAGCGCCGAAGGGCACATGTGGGCGATGGAAGGGGTCATTACGGGTTATTTGGGGCGCAGTTTTGGCAATTTGGCGCGCAGCTACCCGTTTGTCGGCGATGATGCGCTGAATTCCGCGACGTCGGGCCATCTTTGGGATGCAGTGCTGGATGCCGGGATGACGTTTCGCAATTTCGGCGAATTCGATGTTTCCTACCCGTCGCCCAAACGTACGTGGACCGAACTTTACAATGAGCATCAGGCAGGTAAGATCTCTACCAAGTTTACGCACAAAGTTGCAGTGAATCGAATGCGTTTGCATACCGATCTCGATTATCCTGGTTGGAATCTCGATATTCCGGATCAGGTTCGTGCGGACATATTTCTTGACAAACTTGCGCAAATGGAAACGTTTGCGAACTTGACGACCATTTTCTTGCCCCAGGATCACACCTCGGGAATGGGTCCCAACCAGCCAACACCGGTGGCTTCTG
>JBGAOI010000760.1:0-3980 GCA_044221885.1 Polyangium sp. (in: bacteria) | reverse complement strand
GTTCCGCCATGGCGGAACGAGCGTGATAAGCGCCCAAAATCGTGTGCGCACTACCAAACATGTATTTTTCATCGAGTTGAACGACCCGTTCGATCATTGCAACCCCGATGTACAGCTCGGAGACGAACGCCGGATCGTCTTGGCCCATGTTGACTTTGCTGATCCACGCGTATCCCGTCCAGAAAAGCGCGCCCGCGTGTTCGGCAGGGTCCGTGAATTGAGCCAAGTATTTGCGTAGGGTCGTTTCGTTTTTCTTGGCCGCTTCGAATCCCGGATAATAATGCTCGAGCAGTTGCACACCGTAACGTGCGCCGCGGTCGTAACCGGCAATGGCACGATTTCTGAGGTGCAAGTACGTGGGACCTTCGAGGCCTTCTTCGTCTGCCGCTTGCTCGGCTTCATCTTCAACCCAGCCAAACGTGGCTCCAGTCCAGCTCTTGGCGAGCATGAAGAGAGCATCGGTATTGTCCGGCGCCAAGTAATGCATGCCTTCGAATTGCGAGATGCCATTAAACGCCGTCACACGGGCGACTTCATAGTCGTGTAGAGAATCGATGGCCGCCGAAGCTTGGCGCGTGCCGGCGATTTGCCCATCAAGAATCATCTTGGTGATGCAGCCGGTGTTGGATAATGCAAGCGCTGAAAGCGCGGCGAGATAAAGGGTTCGTAGGGGTCGCACACCCGCATCATACGCAGGCCCGGACGCACCTTACAAGGCATCTGTTGAGCGATGCCTCAAACTTTACCTTGGAAATGCGGACGCGTTGCCGCCGTCGACCGTAATGACGCAACCCGTCGTAGCTTCGGCGGTGGCCAAGTAGAGAAACGCTTGCGCCACGTCATTCGCTGTCGTTTCACGACGCAACAGATTGGCCCGGAAATACTCGTCCACGCCAATCCCGCGTGCGCGGGCACGTGTTTCCAGCATTCCACCATCGAAAAGTGCCGTACGAATCCGGTCTGCATTGACGGCATTTGCGCGAATGCCATGTCCAGCAAGGTCGACGGCGTATTGACGCATCAACGCGATGAGCGCCGCCTTCGGAATGGCATAGGGGCCAAAGTTCGGGCCTTGATTAAATGCACTCTTCGAGGCATTAAACAAAAGTGCGCCTCCTGCACCTTGTTGAATCATGATTTCCGACGCGTAACGCGCGACGTTTTGGTGACCCAGCAAATTCACATCGAGCGAAGCGCGCAAAGCCGTGTCGCCCTTGTCTTCGTGAATGGCGCCTTCATAAGGCCGTCCGGCATTGGAAACGACGAGATCGAGGCCGCCAAACCGGAGCGACGTTTTGCGAATGCTTGCCCGAACATCTTCGGCCGATGTGACATCACAAGGTAATGCGAATACGCGATCGCCGTGGGCTTCCGTTAATTGATCGCCGACGCGATCGACCGCTTGTTCGTTCTTGTCGGTCAAAGCGACATGCGCCCCAGCTCCCAGCAATACGCGAGCAATGGCAAGACCAATGCCCGAGGCCGCACCCGTTACATAAGCAACGCGTCCTTCCAATGGCTTTGTCGTACTTTTTTTGCCGAGTTTGGCTTGCTCGAGCGACCAATATTCCACATCGAAGAGATCGATTTCGGACGCTGGTTCGTAACCGTGAAAGGCCGTCGCCAATTCGATGACCACGGACGTGTGTTCATAAATATCGGCTGCGATCTCAGCGTCTTTGCGCGTTTTACCAACCGTAAATGCTCCAAGACCACGAATGAGAACCACTCGGGGCCAAGGGTCGAGTTCTTTGCGTTGGCCCGGACGAACCGCTGAACAACGTTGAAAATAACTGCGGTAATCGTTTGCGTATGCGGCGATACCGGCATCAATGGCCGCTTTGGTGGCTTGTTTGTCCTCGATGTTCGGCAAATCCAAGTACAGTGGCTTGGGTTTGGTTCGAAGAACGTGATCGGGCGTGGCACAACCGCGCTGCGAAATCGATTGCAAGTCGTCGCGATCGCAAAATGACAAGGTCTGCGGGCTCATCCGAAACGAACCAATCCACGGTTCCCCGGATGCGCGCATCAACGCGCCGCGAATCATGGGAGCCAATCGTTCGCAAGCGTCAGCCGAGGGGCTGGCAATGGTCCGCAATGAATCGGCAGGACGATCGACGAGCCAGCGTTCCGCGCGCGTGACGTACGCGATCATGCGCTCGTAGCTGTCCATCGCTGTTTCACCCCACGTGAAGATGCCGTGTTTGTCCAAGATGATGGCGCTTGGTTCGCGATTCATTTTCTGCACATAAGCGCGCCACAATTCGACGATCTGCCGGGCGAGTACAAAGCCGGGCATCACGTACGGGACAAACATGATCCGATCCCCGAACACCTCCCGCGCCAATTGCGAAGAGTTTGGCTGGTCAACCACCGCTACAACGGCATCGGCGTGCGTGTGATCGACGAATTTCGCTGGCAAAAATGCGTGAAGCAGCGTCTCTACCGAAGGCGCCGGGGACGCTTGATCCAACATCTGACCGCGCAGTTGCGACGTCATCTGTTCGTCCGTCATCGAAGGGACTTCACACAATCGACGCAGAGGTCCGAGACGACACGCGGGAAAACCTTCGGGCTCAATTTTGCCGAGGTCCCAGCCGCTTCCTTTGACGTAGAGAACTTCTGTTGGATCTCCAAGGAAATCCGGGACGACCGTCTTTACGGATGTATTGCCGCCGCCGTGGAGGACGAGTTCGGGGGTTTTTCCGAGCAGACGCGACGTGTACACCCGCATCGCCAGATCTTCACCCCATCGAGGGCCATATTTTTCGACGAACTGAGCGGCATCGACCGCGCGATATTTGGATTGCACGCGGCGACGTTATCACGAATTGAAGCGGAGAGGGGTTGTCGTGAGATGTTACGCACTGTTCTTGGCGCGTACCGCGGCACGTCCACCTTCCGCGTAGGTATTCATCCAGCCGTCGAGTTCTGTACGTGGAACACCAAAATGTTTGGCAATGGCTTCGAGCGCGTCATCACCGAGTTTTGGAAACACCGCCGCTTCGACTTTGGCCGGATCGATTTTGGCCAACGAATTCGGCTCTGCTGGCGCGTTGTCGGGCATGTCGCCGGCAAATGCGTTTGGCGATGGGGTCGTCGAAGGATTTGTCGCCGATACGTCGACGGGTTTTTCCGTGACGATATCCGGTATGGCCTTGCGAACTTCTTCTGGGGATGCAGAAGCGGCGACGCTGGCAGCCGGATCGCCAAGAAGCACGTACGCCGTCACGTCTTGGCGCAACATCCACAAACCAGCTTTTCGGAGCGGCCTTTCTTTGTCCTCGGCCAAGGGTTCGTTGATGGCTCGGGCGCGCTCCTCCGAATCGATCATGTCGGTCAATTCGGAATTCGCGAAGTTGAAGACACGCTGGAGATCGAAGTAGGCCGGGCCAATGCGGGCATGGTCGACAATGCCGCGGAAAATGTTGTGAAAGCGACTGGGTCGAAAGGCTTTGCTCAGACCATCCTGGAAGCTGAATGTCCATGCCAAATCGACGTGGCCCATCACGGCCAGGGGACCATCGGGATTGGCGAGAGCCGCTCGAGGTAACGCCGCGACAAACGATTGCTCTTTTGCGAGGGAAGTGAGCACGCCTTCGATATCGCTTTGTCGCACATTGAGGCCGGCTTGTTTGAGGCTCGTCAACCAATGTTGGTATGCGGTTTTCGTCGGTGTTCCGGCGCTGAAGCAAGCAAAGAAAAACCACGCGCCGCCAGGCAAAAAGGGTCGATTGGCGACATCTTCGCCGGTGATTCGTTTCCCTTGTCCAAAACTCATGGCGCCTTGGATACGCCTTCGTTCCATTTCATCGACGTTCGCCGCGGCGCCTACACCATGGCTTATGGTGAAAAGCATGGTGGGATAACGGGATTCCAGCTCGCGCATGAAATCTTCGGGAGTCAGTGGGCTGTTCGCTCCGAGCGGCAAGATTTCCGAAGCTGGAAACTGATTGCTTACATAGATTTCTTGCAATGCC
>JBGAOI010000075.1:0-18696 GCA_044221885.1 Polyangium sp. (in: bacteria) | reverse complement strand
TTACGCGTCAGGTCGATCGGCCGAACGCCCATCGTCTTGGCCAAGTCTTCGATCTGCTTCGTCTCTTGCGACAAGAACTCGTGCAGCGGTGGATCAAGCAAACGGATCGTGACGGGGAAACCAGCCATTTCCTCGAAGATTGCAATGAAGTCTTCACGTTGAAAGGGCAGCAGTTTCGACAGCGCATGCCTTCGCGCGTCGACATCGCGAGCGAGGATCATTTCACGAACGGCGGCGATGCGTTTGTCATCGAAGAACATGTGTTCCGTTCGGCACAACCCAATTCCTTCGGCTCCGTACGATCGCGCCGTGCGGGCGTCCGCACCCGTATCGGCGTTGGCCAAGATGCGCAAACGTCGCACCGAATCCGCCCACTCCATGAGCTGTTCGTACTCGGCGGACAGAGCTGCCGGTGCTGTCGGAATGGCGCCCAGATACACCGACCCAGTGGCTCCATCGAGCGTGATCACATCGCCTCCTCGCACGTCGATCGTTTCCGTCGGGCGATGGTTCTCGTCGTAGATCGTCACGCTCATCGTTTGCGTTTCGTAATTGACGGCGATGGCTGAACAACCCGCGACACAACACTTGCCCATGCCGCGCGCCACGACAGCTGCGTGACTCGTCATGCCTCCGCGCGCCGTGAGAATCCCCTTGGCGGCCTTCATTCCGTGAATGTCTTCAGGTGACGTTTCTGCACGAACGAGGATCACGGGCAAACCCTGACCTGCGCGTCGTTCCGCTTCATCGGCATGAAAGACGATTTGTCCACTTGCGGCCCCGGGACTCGCGGGCAAACCTCGCGCCAGCAATTTTTTCGGAGCTTTGGGATCGAGCGTTGGGTGCAAGAGCTGCTCGATCGACGTCGGATCGACGCGCATCACAGCTTCGCGTTGATCAATGAGCCCTTCGCGCGCCATCTCGACAGCGATGCGAACGGCTGCTTTCCCCGTGCGCTTTCCGTTGCGTGTTTGCAAGAGATACAGCTTGCCACTTTGTACCGTGAACTCGAGGTCTTGCATGTCCTTGAAGTGTTTCTCGAGTTTGTCTTGGACACGCATGAGCTCCGCGTGTGCTTCGGGCATGCGCGCTTCGAGCGACTGGTCATCATTGCCTGAACCACGCGACACCGGATTCGGCGTGCGGACGCCGGCGACCACGTCTTCACCTTGCGCATTCGTCAACCATTCGCCGAAGAATCGACGCTCGCCGGTCGATGGATCGCGCGTAAACGCGACGCCCGTGCCCGAATCATCACCCAGGTTTCCAAAGACCATCGCTTGCACGTTGCATGCAGTTCCCCACGATTCGGGGATGTCGTGCATCTTGCGGTACGTCTTTGCTCGTTGGTTGTTCCAGCTTCGGAACACCGCCACAATGGCGCCTTCGAGCTGAGCCCAGGGTTCGTCCGGGAAAGGTTTGCCCGTGATGCTTTGCACGATGCGCCGTTGTTCTTTCACCAGCGCTTGAAGCATTTCTTCATCGAGCATCGAGTCGGGCAGTTTGCGTTGCAGTTCGGCAACCGTGAGTCGTCCCGCTTCGAGGCCCATCTTTGCAGCGGCTTTTCGACGCGTGATCTCGAGTGCGTCGTCGAAGTGCTTTCGGGGAACGTCGAGCACGATGTCCGAGTACGTCACGATGAACCTTCGGTAAGCGTCGAGGGCAAACCGGACATTTTGCGTACGTTTTCCAAGACCTTCGACGATGGCTTCGCTCAAGCCGAGGTTCAAAATCGTGTCCATCATGCCGGGCATGGATGCGCGGGCGCCTGAACGGACACTCACGAGAAGCGGATTTTCGACGTCGCCGAAGCGCATTCCGACGATCTCGCCGATTCGTTCGATCGAGGCGCGAGCTTCATCCATCAACCCATCGGGTAGCTTTTGGTCGTGCGAGAAAAACGCCGTGCACACTTCGGTCGTGATGGTGAAGCCCGGAGGAACGGGCACACCGAGTCGCGTCATTTCATGCAAGCCGGCGCCTTTGCCGCCAAGCAACGCCTTCTGAGTTCCTTCACCGTCCGCTTGGCCGCCCCCGAAGAAGTAGATTCGCTTTGCCATTGCATCCTCGCCCGTACTTGCGTGCCCGACGCTCGTGTTTCGCGAGCCATTCCTGGCAAGTTGCTGGGCCGAACGCAAGTGATTTGTGGTTGCACTGCGATCTATTGCCGCAACGTCACGGTAGGTTGGTCACGTGTGCGGCAGGGGCGCTCGAGTTCGGGGAGGCGGGAGGTTTTTCATTCCAGAACCAAGCCCCACGAATCGACACGCACGCTCGTTCGCGGCGGAGGCAGGGGTTTGGCGTGGGATGTCGTGGCCGATTCATCACCGCTCGCGCCACTTGGTTTGCCCGTTTGGTAATACAACTGGAATTCACCAGCCGTCGAATTGCCCACGGACGTCACCGAGCCGAGATACGGATCGGGATAAGTCACTTCTTCGTAACAATTCGGAGTTTGCGCCACGGAAACTCCAAATACCGCTGCGCCAGGCGCTTGGTCTTCGAAGAATGAAAGCACGCCCGGATTGTTGATGGGATCCTGCACGTATCGCGGACACGGATAATCCGAATTCGGAGCCGAAGGAGCATTGGCTCCGCAGTTTGTCTTCTTGTAATAGTCCACGCCCCAAATCGAGCCATATCCGTCAGCGCAGCTATTGAGGACTGTTCCCGTTGGCGTAAACGTCGAGAAATACGCCGCGCCATTAAAGAGCGCAATCGGACCTGTGACGCGGACCCCGTTTTCCAGCGGGATGACCCAATTCGACTTCGTCACGAGCGTCCCGTTTGTCCGGGTTTCCGTGAACGACCAAATACGCGTACGCACGTTGTTGCTCTTCGTGAACGTTTCTTGATCACCCGTCGTGACGAGTACAACCGGATTACCAATCGCATCGACCGTGGGAATGATCGGCGTTTCAATGGGTTGTCGAACTGCAACCGTATCGCCCGTCATCGAATATGCATCCCACACCAAGTCCACATTCCAATTGGTCGGCTTGGGATCTTTCAAATCAATGCGCCAAACCGCTCCGTCAGCGTCACCGACGTAAATGCGATCCGACACTTGACCCACTTGCGACGGATACGCCACCGGAATTCCCGTAATGGGCGAATCGAACACGCCACTCTTGAATTTATTTGCCGGAAGCACGGGGCCATCATTCACAGCGCCGCGGAAATTCATGAGGACCTGACCATTGTCGAGACGCACGATCGTCAGAGATCGGGCTGGACCCACATTGCCCACACCATCATTCCAACAACGAACCGAATTCGAACCGAGTTTCGGTTGGAATTTATCGAGCGACCACACGGTCGAACCCGTTGTAATGCGCCCGCACGTGCCCGTGGTCAATGATTTTGCTCCGCCTGGCAAAATCGCCACGGCCACTTCCTTGACGTCTTGATTTCCGTCATCGACGGCAATCGTCGCAATCGTTGCTTTCGTCGTTTTTTCAGAAAACAACGGGCTTCCGCCGGCATCGGTGGAAAGCTGCCACAAGAATTGCGGCGAATTCGGGTTTGTCACGTCGAGCGCATAATAAAATCCGCCACCGGCTCCACCCGAACCCACGACCACCGAACGCCAATTCACGCCATACAAACCGTCTTCAGCTTGCGCCCGCGTGCGCTCGAAAACGACATCCTTGGAGGTCAAACTACCATCGAGCAACAACGCTTGACGCCCGTACGTCGGCAAAATGCCCGGTAAAACGTGCGGCGGGATAAACGACCAAAGTTCGTTGTTGCGCAATGTATCCACAGGCAAGAGATCGCTCGTGTCATTCGACGCCACTTTGAAACCATGCAATTGACCATCGGTTGTTGCGGCGTACATCATGAGCGCTCGCTTTTGAATCGCTGGATCCGAAACGAACGTCGCATACGATTCATCCCGAAGATATGCGTTTGGCGAGCCAATCAACACGGGGCTTGAGTGATAAATGCTGCCCAGTGCTTTGCCTTCGCGCGACATGGGCACGCCGGACATACCCGTTTCCCATTTCATCGCCACTTGAGCGCAATTTCCGGCCGAAGTATTCGAGCCAGCAATGAACTTGCATTGCTCGGGAATGGGGGAAGGCGGAATGGCCATGGCCGCCGGCGTATTGCCAAGTGTCGCGGCAAACCCTGCTGCGTCGGACATTGGCGTAATCGTGCCGCTGTAAAGGCCGAGGCCGTCGTCGACAGTGAGCGCGGGACGAATGGATCGTTTTGAATACACCGACCCGTTTGCCGCATTGCCAACGACGGTGAAAAACCTGCGCACGGGATTGTTCGTGTTCAAGTTGGCATCGAAATCGTCGCCCTTGACGGGATCCATCGGCAGAAGTTTGGGCTTGAGGATGCCATTTTGATTTTCGCACACATATCGCTTGCGTTCGATGTTGCCGGTCCACAATGCACCTGGAGCCGCATTAAACGACGTATTGAATTGGTATCCCGCCGCATTCGCACTGCCTTGGGCTTGCGACGAACCCGCTCCGGCAAACGTCGGAAACGTACGCGTCGTGGAACCTGCTGCGACAATGGACAAGACACTATCGAGCGCCGTTTTCAGCGTCGGCAAATCACTCGCGAAATACGCGTGCTCGGTGCCGCCTTCATACGCAATGCGCGCGAGCGTGCAACACGCTTTGAGCGGCCCGGTGGCCGTAGCGCAAATGCCATTGGCATCCAGAAGCTGCGCTGTTGTGAGGTTGGCACAGTTTACCCCTTCGGCATTCGCCAGGCCAAACCCAACGGCGAATGTTCGAATGGGGTTGGCGAGCGTGGCCAATTGATGGGCGGTCTCGTGCGGCCTGGGATAGGGACATTTGCCATTACCCGTGGCGCAAGAATCTCGCAAATCGAGGTTCGGTTCACCGTCGGACAAGACGATCAAGAATTGAGCCCGGCAACCGCCGTTGTAATACGGATCTTGCGCTGGCCCGAAGTTTTCTGTCGGATTGGCCGGATCCTTTGAAACGTCTTGCAACAAAAATGTTTTCGCGTCGGCCATTTGCCCCGCGAGCGGCGTTGCCCCATAAGGTCGCATGGCGAGCAATGCGGATTGAATGCGCCCATTGACTTGTTCGTTGTCCGCAACCGGAGCATTGGCCCCGCCAAACCCAATCAAACGCCCCTCCCACGGCGGAGCGGCCGGGTTTCGTGCGCCAAGCTCGAAGCTGCTTGCCGCGCAATTGGGCGGGTTGCCATTCGCCGGCGAACCACCATTGGCCCAATCCAGGTAATAACTCCAATTGCCCGTGACGCCTTGCGAATACGCCGGAAGAGTACCATTGATTCCGGTGCCCGGATTGGGAACCGAATCGAAGGTCATCAATCCAAACCGCACCCGATCGCTGTATACATCGAGCAAACCATCTTTCGCTTGCTCGAATCCGGTCGTGCACGTGCCCGCCGCGTTGTCCCAAGGATGCGACTTAATGGCGTTGGCGGGGAAATCCCACCAGTTTGTCCCCGCAGAACCAGGACCGTACGTGCATCCATTGGAAAGTACGCGGTGGAATGGGAGGTAATACTTGTAATCCAGCGGTTGCACACCGCCCGGCAACGTGTATTCATTCAAGAATGGCGTGGCCGAACGATCCTGCGCATAACACGAAAAATTCTGGATCGTTCCGGTCAATACCGTGAGCAATGTCGCCCAACGATTGAGCGGCGTGGTTGTTCCCGGAACACACGTTGCGCCCGATTGCGCCGGCAATTGCCCATTGGCCATGAGTTCCATCGATCCAGAGGTATCGATGAGCAACATGACATTGGGCAGCGGCGGATTCACGTCGAGCTGCGCGTCGGCAAACGAGGCCGATCCGAGAATGGCCAAGGCCGAAAGAGAACCAAAAAGAATGCGATTCGAGTTGCGCATGACGATATCCCTCAAGGCCCGCCTACGGGCCCGACAATGAGTTCCGCGCGGAATGTCGTATTGGAAAGTGTTCGCGCCGTACCACCTTGCGGGGTTTGGCGCACTCGACCCGTGCCATGCAACATGACACTCATGAAATTCACGTTTGCCGTTCCTGCCGAAGCGTAATCAAATCCAGCAATCGGTCGATCGATGCGAAACAAATCATTCATTTCGACCATCATATCGACGTTGGTGTCGGTGATTCTTCCAAGCGTACCATGCGCTCCCGTTTGCGGATCGTACCCTTGAAACATGTTCAAACCGAGTTCGTTTTCAATGTATCCGCGCCCGAATTGCGAACATTGCGGATACAAAGGATCGAAGTTTTGGCCGAGGCACGATTTCGAGTTTTGCTTGGCCAAAAAATTGACGTGCGATCCGAGATCCCGCGAGAGTTTGGCCATGACGGCATTCATGGACGCTTCCGCGAAATATCGGCTTTGCGTGGATACGCGCGCCGCGCCCGTGGTGCTCGTCGCAATGCTTGCTGCTTGCGCCGCAAAAAGGCCAATACCCGTGAGCATCACCAAAACGAGAACCACGACGAATACCGTCGCTCCTCGTTCGTCGCGGCGTCTTTTGGCCCGAGCGAGAAGAATCGAATTCATCGAAATCCTCCCTTCATGTTGATGAGATGAAATTCACGTTCCAAGTTTCTCACCCGGGCAAACTTGTCGGCGCCCTTGGCTGTGCTGATGAAAAATCGATAAGGTTTGCCCGGTTGTCCTGGCAATGTCGTGGGTCTGTCCGGTGCTCGTGATCGCGTGGACAAACGCACTTGCACCGTACGAATGGCTTCGGGGCGCGAACCAGCATCGTCAGCAGGGCCAGCGATTGCGAAAATTTGCTGGTTCGGATTGGGATCGAGAATGGGAAAACGCTCCACCGTGGGGTTGTCCGGTTGTGACGTAATCGCCAATGCGGACAAACCAAAACGCATGCCGATGGCGAATTCGGTAATGAGTTCCGTCGTTCCGGGCATGACGGTGTCGTCGGGCAAAAGTTCAGTGCGAATCAATTCCGTGCGTGTATCGTCGCCCGTGACGGGATTCAGCGGTTGCACGTAATCGGCAAATGCCGCGTCGTTTACCACGGATTTCACTTCGTATCGAATACGCGAAATCACGTGCACGGGATAACCGCTGCCAAACCCTTTGATCGCGCAAGGCAAAAGGCTTTGCGGTTGCATCGGTACGTTGGGCGTAGCTTCGAGTTCCACGGAAATGGCATCAATGACGACACCACCCGTCACATTAAATCCTTTGATGCGCCCGTAATAATCGCTCGTGGGTCCTTCGATATGCAGAATGCGCCCAGCTTTGAAGATTTCCCCCAATCGCTGCGAAATATCTCCGTTTTGCGTGAGCGCGCTCAAACGTCGCACCGAGCGGCTTCGCGGCTGCAAAACAATGGTCGCTCCGCCGGCACCGGGCAATGTGGAATTCATGACCCAGTTGTCACCTGACTCCATATCACCGGCAATCGTGATGCGTTCGTTGCGAATATCGTTTCCGGCATTTTGTGGCAAATCCGGCAATTGTTCGATGTGCAGCGCCGCCAAACGGCGCATTCCGGTAGGCCAATCTGCCAAACCCAAAAAACACAAACGAGGGTCCGTGCGCGGGTTTTTCGTGGTATTGCGCCCGGCGTGCTCGATATCTTGTCCAATGCGGCCGAGACCATTGGCTACGGCCACTTGCGCATACGACATGCGCGATTCTTCCTGAAAAAGCCGCACGGCATTTTTCGACAAAAGCACAGCGGCTGTGGCCACGAGCGATCCTGCGGCAATCGCGACCATCAATTCGACCAACGTAAAACCACGTGGGGCCTGGTTTGTCGAGGTCCAAGACGAAAGCGCCTTCAAAACGCGAGCGACACGCATTAGTTGGAGGCCTCCTCTTGCCCAATCATGGTCGTGACGTAATAAAATCCATAACGTTCATCGTTCGTTTCGAGATCGATCGGATTCACGTTGGTGCATTCCGTGATGGGCGACAAATCACGGCGCCAAACCACGCGCACGAGCGCCCGAACGGCAATGGGATGCGTCAGTCCACCCAATGTATAACGTTTTTCCACGGCTCGAGCCAATTGCACGTGCGTGCAAAAAACACCGTCTGTCGATGCGGGATCGAAAACATCGGCGGCATGAATATCCGCAAGCGGCGAACCCCAATTCGGAACAATGGGCGGCCGGACCCACGTATTTGCATTGGGCGGATTTTGCTGGCTGTAAAGCACAGAAGACTTGAGCCAATGCGTATCGGTAATATCCGGAATGCCCATGGGATCATTCCACAAAAGAGCGTCTTCTTTGAGCCTTTCGACCCACGTTCCAGCCACTTGTCGCGCCGCATCGGCCATACGCGCATTGGTATTGCCGACGAGCGACACTTTTTGGAGTGCAATGACGCCGGTTGTCCCGACCGCCAAAATGCCGAGCGCCATCATCACTTCGATGAGCGAATATCCACGTGAACCCTTCATTGGATCAACCTCGGCAGCCCGAAAGAAGGAATGAGCACTCGGCGCGTGACATTGGTTTGCACGTTTTTCACGTACACACGAGCGGCTCCGGGCATTTCGGTAAATGCGCCCTCATCGTACCGGACGAACGCCCGACGGTGCGAATAACAAACATCGGCTTTGCTTTTTTCTTGATTCGTATTGGTTGTAAAACCGACGGTCGCAAATTCAGGAATGGACGTCGTGGCAAAACGAAGCGTTTGGCGCGTATGATCGGGGCTCGTCCAATCGATGGCATTACAACGTCGCGGTGAAACGAGCGTTGGTTGGGCCGAATCGAGCGTGGCTTTGACGAGTTCGATTTGCGGGGCATTGCCGCCCGTCCAACGCACGAGAAACGTCGATTGCTCGGCCGATTCAATGTACGCTTTTCGATATACCTCGGCCATTTGCATATTGAGCCGACTCAATCCGGAATCGCGCATCACCCGAATAAATGACGGCGATGCAAGCGCCGCAAGAAGTGCAATGAGGAAGATGACCACGAGCACTTCGGTCAGCGTAAAGCCGCGCGAGGAGCGATTTTGGGCAGAAGACGACGTCACTGCGTAATGGAAAGCAATGTCCGTGCCGGATGGATAATTTGTAAAAGTGAGGCGTTTTTGGAGCGGGTGAACGCGCGCGCATTGTAATGATTGCGCGGGTACGCAAAAAGGTGCAGGCGTTTTTCAATGCAATCGGCGTGACCTGATTATCGTACCGAAAATCGCTTGTGCGCGCCCTGGATCGGCGTGTGAGCTTCTGCTGGGCGCACCGTTAATTCATGATCCCCGGGCGTGAGACGATAGGTTGTGCGAAATGGAGCGCGTGATCGCCCAATGATTTCACCATCCACCAGGAATTCGACTTCGCGAACCGACGCGCGATCTGGGTGTCCTCCCACAAGTGAGGCGGAAATCGCCATTGTTTGATTAGCGTTTTCCGCGCCATCGAAAACGAAGACACTGCCGTCGGAGATTCCGTCAATGCGTAGTGTTTCCGCCGCAATCGTTCCGCAGCCGGGAACAGTCGATTGAGAAAACCACGGCAAGCCGTGCGTATCGTGTCCAGGTGCGCCGGGAGGCAATGACGCGAGAAATCCGTCGTATACTTCGGGCAGGACCACAATGCTCTTGTTTCCTGCGGGATCACAAACGAACGGAATTTTTGCGCCGTCGTCGATCGGGCGCGAGAATGCGCGTACGTGTAGATCACACGAATCTGTTGGGGCTTTGCCGCGAATGAAGTGTCGAGACGCGTGGTCAACACAGGCCGGGCCGGGGCGCTTGCCTGAAAGTGGACAAACCTCGGCGACTTCCAATTCGCTGGAATCCCATAACGGAGCGCGTGTAGAAACGTCTTCCATGCTTCTCCGCATGACATCGGCGAAGAGTGGACCTGCACCCGTCGCCCCAGTCAATTTTTGCGTAGGAGCACCGCCGGCATTTCCAAGCCATACCGCTACGGTGCGTTCGTGCGTATAACCAACGCACCACGTGTCGCGATATCCGGAACTCGTGCCCGTTTTCACGGCCACCGGGAATCCAATATCGAAGGGCCCGCGCCCGTGCAGCCCGCGCACGCGTGCAAGTGGATCCGAAAGGGTTTCCGTAATCAATGCTGCGACCGAGCGATCCATGACGCGCACTGCGGGCGTAGGACTCACCGGGCTATCGAGTCGCAGGCGCAACGGAATGGATTCGCCTCCACGCGCGAGCGTTACATAGGCGGTCGCGAGCTCGCGCAGGGTCACTTCGCCGGCGCCGAGGGCCATAGCCAATCCATAGTGGCTCGCGCTTTGATTGAGGCTGGCAAACCCCAATTGATGAAATGCATCGAGCAGGCGATTTTCCCCAATTTCCGAGGCAAGTCGCACGGCAGGAACGTTCAAACTTCCAGCCAATGATTCGCGCGCGCTAATGGGTCCTTCGAACGTACCGTCGAAATTGCCCGGTGCATACGTGCCGCCCGTTTGCGAGAAATACGTCGGCACGTCAGCCAAAGGTTCGGCGGCGGAATGACCTTCGGCGAATGCCATGGCATACACAAATGGTTTTAGCGTCGATCCTGGTTGACGTTTTGCACGGACCATATCGACTTGACCAGAAATGGTTTCGTCCCAAAATGAGCCGCTACCAATCCAGGACACGATATCTCCCGTCGCATTGTCAACGACGACGACCGCAGCGTTCGTTGCGCCAAACTCGGTCAGCGACGCCAGGTGCGTCTTTACGAGTCCTTCAACGTCTTGCTGTAGCGGCAAATCGAGCGTCGAGCGGGCAACGCCATGACCTTTTTCGCCAGGTTCGACCATTTCGGCGACGACTGCGTTGACGAAGTGTGGCGCGTAAAATGGACGATGGATATGCTGCACGTGCACCGTTTCCGATGATGCTCGCGCGAAATCCGCATCCGTCAAGACGCCCGCTTCATGCAACGCTTCGAGTAATGCTCGCTGGCGCAAGAGCACGCGATCCTGATGCTCGTAAGGATCCAAAAACGAAGGCGCCCGAGGTAAAATCGCCAAATAGGCCGCTTGCGCGAAGCTCAAATCTTTGGCGGCCACGCCAAAATACCCGCGGGCAGCCGCTTCCGGACCCGACAAACCATGCCCATAATCGAGCCGATTCAGGTAGGCTTCGAGAATCGTTTGTTTGTCCGCGACTCGTTCGAGGTTTTGCGCACGCGCTGCTTCGACGATTTTTTTCCACAAGGTGCGTTTGGCGGGTTTGCCCTCGGCGTCGAGCAGTTTTACGAGCTGTTGCGTGATGGTGCTCGCGCCGCTCACCAATCGCCCGCCTTGTACGTTTTGCCCAATGGCTCGGGCAATGGCCATACCGTCGACGCCGTCGTGCTCGAAAAATTGTTTGTCTTCGCTGACCAACGTCGCGGCAATGATCCGTTCGCCCATTTCAGCAAGGGGAATGGGCCGACCACGAAGGTTGCTTTCCGAGCCCATTTCGCGCAAAAGTTTGCCATGACGATCTTCGACACGTAAACCTTCATGCCAGGACTCGTTCAATTGTTCGAATGGTTCGCCGGCCCGGGCTCGGGTTTGATCGACGAACATCAACGCGCCCGAAGCGAGAGTCAATGTTCCGACGATTGCGGCAGCCATTCGCCACTGCTTTTTGCGTGCGGAGTTCATTGGATATTTACCTCGCCAGCATCGCTG
This sequence comes from Polyangium sp. (in: bacteria), assembly GCA_044221885.1. Taxonomy (GTDB): domain Bacteria; phylum Myxococcota_A; class Polyangia; order Polyangiales; family Polyangiaceae; genus Polyangium. The sequence goes on along the minus strand of JBGAOI010000075.1, from coordinate 7,096 downwards.
TATCCAAGCCCATCGGCTTCATACATCATTTCCCCGACCGCAGCGGGCAGTGCGTATTTACCAGGTGTCGTGGCCCGGACGAGGAACGTTGCGGCAACGGTGTCTCCCCACGGACGGTCGAAGTAAATGCTTACCCGATCGTCGTGCATATCGATATGGTTCACCTCGGACGAATTCCACCGCAAGGTATCGGCAAACGGATGGTGACTTTCGATATCGGGAGCGCTGGCGACCGTGGCCAAATCGGGCTGCACGGGCTCGAATCCTGCCGGCAATCGATCCGTCAATGCGACATAACCGCGCCGCTCGTCATCGAGCTCCGGCAATCGTGCAAGCAAGGCGACTCGAAGCAATGTGCCCGCTTTGATCTTGCTCAGATCGACCGCACCACCGCGAGGATCGCTAATGACGCGATAGATGGACGGACCATGTTCGCCGCGTGTTGCGCTGGGGGCGTCCGTCGACGTCATCGTTCGTTGCCAATTGGCTGCAATCTGATAACCAACGGCCTCATTGCCATCGGTTTCTAGAATGAGTTTGACTTTTTTCCCTTTGACGCGAGCGAGCGGAATCGAGAATTCTTTGCTGCCCGAGCCTAGATCCTTGGCGACGGAAAGCAATTCGCCGTCGAGTTTGGCTTGAACGGTCGCTCCCGAAGGCGGCGTCATTTCCAAATGGGTGCTCAAGGCCAGGAGCGAATACGCCGTGGCTTGGGTCGTGTAGCTATCCATCGAGCGCGCAGCTTTGCTCAAGAGTGCCGGGAGTTTCGTCGAATTGCGTCGCAAACGGGCCAATGCAATGGCGGCTTGGGCGCGTGAACGGTCTTGTGAACCGAAGTACGAGAAATCGTGCAATCGGTTTGCATTAACAAGATTTCCCTCGGCATCGAATCCAGCTTCGACGGCATCGAGCAACTCTTTGACCCGATCCTCTTGTCCCGCGGAAGACGATAACGCAATGGCAAGGCTTGCCAAACCAAATACGCTTTGACCTCCGCTGCGATCGTAAAGTGCGTCGAGCGTGCTCTTGTCGAGGCTTCCGGCATCCGCCAAACTCTCTGCAATGGCGGCGGATACTTCCGGCGCTGTGTGACCGTCGAGCATTTGCTTCTCGAGGTATTTCTTCATTCCTTCGAGCATACCTGAAGGCGGTTCGATTCCCGCTTTTTGCGCAAGAATGACTGCGCGGATGGCATAGGCCGTTCCGTAGACGTTGGAATCGTCGCCACCGGGCCAATACGCCAAACCACCGTCGCTTGTACGCATCGTGGCAAGACGCAGAATTCCAGCGTGAATACGTTTGTCGAGCTCAGCCTTGGACATTGACGACAAACCAATGCGGGGCAAGATCGTGCGAGCTGCAATCAGCGGTAACGTGCTCGAAGTCGTTTGCTCAACGCAGCCATGCGGGTATCCGAGCAGATATTCGAGGCGTGAGCCCAATTCCGGCCAGAGATGTTGGCCGACTTTGACTGAGATCGCGCCGCCTCGATCAATGACACTTTGCGGTACATCCAGCAAAATTTCACGATTTCGGGCGAATGCGCCACTGAGTTGCGGATGCTCTTCGATGCCCGGTTCTGTCACATCGAGTTTCGCTTCAACCTTGTCCAATACCTTTCCCGCTTCGTCTTCGGCGGTAAACACGAGGGGCAATGTGCCCGCTGAAGACGGATCCATGGCAAAACCAATGCGCGTTTTTTCATGGGGCAAGACACTCACCGATTGCGAACGCGAACCCAGGCGGATCGTTGCCGAGAGCGCGGACTTCGTTTCGTTGTGCAACATCGCAGCCGCCTCGAATTTGTCACCAACGCGAGCAAAGCGGGGAACGACAGGCACCAACATCACGGGTTTCTTCACGGTAAAACTCGATTCGGCACGAGCGCCTTTACCTTCGCGATCCAGGGCTACGGCCATGATGCGGAATTCCGTCAGATTGTCGGGGAGCTTGAATTTGACCGTCGCGTGACCACTTTGATCCGTACGTACGTCTGGGCGGAAAAGGGCTGTCTCGACAAACTTCTTTCGTGCTTCGGTAATGGTCGACAAGGCCATGCCGCCACCGTCGCCAGCCACGTGGCTTCGACCAAAGAGTTCCCCGAGTTCGGAGCGAGAATCACGTACTCGGAACGACAAACCTCGTCCAGGGCGCAATGCGGCTGCTGGATCAATGGGATGAAAATCCGTCAATCGCAAAACACCTTCGTCGACGACGGCCAGAGCGACTTCGCAATCGGATTCGGGTTTTCCACCGTCCGTCACGTCGATGCCAATCTCCGCCTCATCGCCGGGAGCATATTCAGGTTTGGCACTACGAACAACTGTATCGAGTCTTGCGCCTGACATGCCGACGGGCAAACGCACAGCGCCCATTTTGTACTCGGCAACCGTTCGTCCTTTGGCACCAATGGGCAATAGCGTCATGGTTGCATGGACCCAAGGAGCGTGTTCGGCGGTGAGAGGAACCGTGATGATTGTCGCGCCGGCTTTGATTCTTCGCGCTTCCTTCGAAAGCACCTCGCCTTGTTCGACCGTCGTGATGAGTGTTGCTTCGGGGTAGGGATTGCGCACGAGAATTTTTGCCGTATCCCCGGGTGCATATCGAGGTTTGTCCGAGGACAGATCGAGCACATGTGGTTTTTCTGGGCCTGCTGGTACTGCTTCACCTTCGTTGCCATAGGCCCAAAGGGATGCCGTGCCGCCAATGCGCCCATCTACTTCAGCGACGATTTCGTAGCTACCGTACCTGCGTATATCCAGCGTGCATTTGACTGGCTGCTTTCCGCTGGTCACGCTGCATCGACCCTCCTCAATGTGTTTGGCAGTCCAATCCCATTCGACGGAACCTCCGGCCGTGCGTCGTCGGACGGAAACCCATTCAATGCGTTCCAGTTTGGCAGTCATGGCCAAACCGTCGACGGCATGTCCTTCCGTATCCGTGACGCCGAGTTCGACCGGGACTTGATCACCCACGCCAAACCATGATCCTTCGACCTTTACACCGGCGTATCGTTTGGCTGGGTGTAACACGACATTTGCTTTTCCGGCGATGTGTCGATGCGATGCGTCTGTTACATCGGCTTCCACTGTAAATCGTTGAGGTCCGCCATTGGGAGCAAGTTCCAGTGCTTGCACAATGGCGAGCGACCCGTCGGCCGCCAGGGCTCCTTCGCCCGCGCGTGACCACGGTTTTTCGTCGTGATCATACCAATGGTGTGCACGCCGGAAAGACAAACCTGCCGCAGTCAAAGGGCCATCGGCAAAGGCCGCAGAATCGCGCCGAACAGTCCACGAAGCATGGGCTTTGTCCATCGGAGCCCCGAAAAGGTAGCGTGCATGCACATCGGCTCGCAGGGTGTTTTTCTCGTCCGCTCGAGCATTCACATCCACAACGAACCGAGGCGGCTCGAACTCGGCCACCTGAATCATCGATTGCGCCATGGTCACGGCGTCTTCGCTGGGAGCTTCCAGGAGTATGCGGTGCCGACCTACCTTGGCGTCAGGGGCCAGATTCACCGTTGTCGAGAAGCTCCCCATATCGTTGGTCGTCAACGTTTGATTGAAGACTTCATCGTCGGTTGGACCAAGGACGCGCAATCGAAGGGTCGTATTCGCTACGGGCTGGAGCAATGCTCCATTCGGTTTTCGCACGGTGGCTTTGACAAAAACCGCGGAACCCGGGCGATAGATACCTCGATCGGTCAAGACAAACGCGCGCCCGAGACTCGATGTTGCCACTTCATTTCCGGCGAGTTCCGGGAACATTTGGCGGTCGGTGACGGCTGTGCTTCCAAGGGGCAATCGAAGCTCGGCGTCGTTGGTCCGAATATCCAGCAAGGTGTGGTCGGTGTCGCGCAAATCAATGGGCAAGAAGGCCAAACCGAAAGGATCGGTGGTTATGGCCTGGGAGTTTTCGTCCCCCGACAAACGAATGGACGCTCCGACGACGGGCAAACCGCTGGCCAATCGCGCGACATGCACGAGGGTGCCATTCGGTGTGGCCCGTGTGTGCACGGCCAACGAGCGTTGGTCGCCTGCGCGGAGGAGTGCGACGATTGGTTTTGCTGCGTCGCTGCCTTGCGGCATTTTCTGCAACTTTGATCCAAATGCCAAACCAGTCGCTTCAATGGTCGTCAAATAGGTTTGGCCAGGAACGAAACGCGCCGAAAGGTCCACCGGTGTCGTAACCAGCTTGTTGCGTTCGGCTTTCACCGGTACAATCATGCGAACGACCGGCGACTCGGGCGGCAGCTCATGTGCGCGCATACGCTTGATGGCTGCTTCTTCGGCAGCGCGATCGTTTGTCGCGACAGGCCACGCGAGCAGGGTTGCTTCGGAGACGTTGCGAGTTGTAATGTTGAATTTGCGCGTTGTGTCCGGATCGAGCCACAAATTGCCGTCGGCCATGGTCGCACTCGCGGCCAAGGGCGCTTTGTCGACGCGAAATGAAATAGGTTTGGCAAGACGACTTCCGTAGCCGTCAGCAACACCGTCGATGGTCACGGTATAGGTTGTCGACGGTTCGAAATCGCCCCGAAGAATCAGAACGCTGTCCCACGTTTCATTGTAGACGCTGAAATTTCGTACTGCAGGACTCACCCGCACGAGCTGGTCGAGCTTCTTGTCGGGCGTAGCAATGCGGTGATTGAAGCGCACCTGGACTTGTCGACCAGCCAGCGAGAGTGTGCCTTGTGAAAATGAGCATGGCTGGTCACGCCCGCCGTCATCCCACGTCCATTCGCACGATATGTCTTCGAGCTCGAGCGGCATGGCGACTGTGGCTTCGACCGCGCGTTTTGGAGCGGGGCGGACATCGGATTTGGAATCCTTGGCTTCGAATTTGATATCGGTGCCTCCGGGAATGGGTGATACCGGACGAACCAATACGACATAACGCGGATCCACCTTGATGCCTTGGAATGTGGGCGAAGACGGATGCGAAACGGTAATCGCGATCGGACGCTCCTTCTTGGTATCAATGAGCGAAACGAGCGATCGTGCCGTGGCGAGATCGATGGGTTGGTCGTATAAAACCGCAAAGGTTTCCGTGGCTGATACTTCGGTCGCAAAATTGGGATGCATGGCGATGCTCTGAAGTTTTCCCGGGATCGGGATGTAACCCAAATTTTTCCCAGCAATGGTGACGCCAGGTGTCGCCTTGAATCGTGCTTTCCAGCCGGCATCGAGCTTGATCCCTCCGGGCGTTTCGAGGGCGGCCAATTCGACGTCATATGCAATTTGCGTATCGAAGGGACGTTTCGCGGCGAATTCAATCGTCCGCTCGTCAATCCAGCGCGCTTCGCCTTCGACGGTGGGCGTGATTTTTAATGTGCCTTCGCGGGCAACAACCGGCTTTTTGACGGTCGCTGCGGCTCCTTGCGTCACGGGCTGATTCAGGGAAATACGAAATGACGTTCCGTGGAATGAAAATTCACGTTCGCCACTCAGGCTGGGCGACGTGACCTTCAATTTCGACGCGTCACTGTTGGCGTCGTAGTCGTGCATGGGCAAACGACCTGTCCGGGTCGTTGCAGGAGGAAAAACGACGGGTTTGTCGAGTGCATCCGTTGCGCGGGCGATTGAAATCGCTGGCGCAGGTTGTTGCGGAGCGACGTTCGTGGATGGAGGTGCGCTGCTGCATACAATGCCGAACGATGAGGCAAGCAAGAGTGCGGGCAGTAGCAACAGGGAACGACGACGGACAGCAGGCATGATCGAGTCTCCTCGGGGCGAACATGTATCCAACCCTTGGGCCGCAGAAAAAACCTAGGAAAATTGGGACCTTGTTGGCAATGGAGCGTGTCTATCGGACCGCGTGTGTGGTCCCGGTGCCGCACGAGAACCGGTTGGCTGTACAATACATTACTCGTTCAATTTATACAATTGCGAACTGTGTGTCCGTTTGTCATGATGCGCTCGCCCAACGTTCAGGTATCCGCTCATGACCATCGCCGTCGTCGCTGAAAAACCCTCTGTTGCGCGCGATCTTGCGCGGGTCCTCGGTGCGTCGCAGTCGACCGATGGGGCCATCGAGGGGGGCGGATATGTTGTCACGTGGGCCATCGGTCACCTTGTGGCGTTGGCTCAACCGCATCAGATCGATCCAGCTTGGAAACGTTGGGATCTGCGCATCTTGCCGATGTTGCCTTCGTCCTGGCCTTTGGTTGTTCTCGATGAAACGAAGAAGCAATTCGACGTCGTCAAGAAAATTCTGCGTCGGCCAGATGTCGAAAGCGTCGTGTGTGCAACGGATGCTGGGCGTGAAGGCGAGCTGATTTTTCGGTACATCTACGACGCGGCCGCGTGCTCCAAGCCGGTGCGTCGATTGTGGATTTCATCGCTGACCCCGGATGCTATTCGTCATGGTTTTCGCCACTTACGCGATGGCAAACTTTACGATCCGCTGGCCGATGCCGCTCGCGGCCGGAGTCGTGCGGATTGGCTCGTCGGGATGAACCTTTCGCGTGCGTATTCGCTCGTATTTCGCGAAGATTTTTCGGTGGGGCGGGTGCAAACGCCTACGCTGGCCATGGTTGCCGACCGGGAAATCGCCATTCGGGCTTTCGTTCCCGAGGATTATCTCGAGATTCGGGCGACATTTTCCCCGGAAGGTACGTCCAAGAAAAACGAGGAAAGCCAATACGACGGCGTATTGTTGGGTAACCCAGAAAAACCAGATACCGCCGATCGTCCGGCGCGGCTGCCTCCTGACGGTGCGGATGCCGAGCGAATCAAAAAGCGGGTCGAAATGGGGCGGGCCATCATTGAAAAGATCAAATCGGACATACGCCGTACGCCGCCGCCGCTTTTGTATGATCTGACGGAATTGCAACGTCATGCGAACCGATTGTGGGGATTTAGTGCCCAACGTACGCTCGATCTTGCGCAGAGTTTGTACGAAAGGCACAAACTCATCAGTTATCCCCGTACCGACAGTCGCCATTTGTCGACGGATGTAGCCAAAACGCTCGATCCCATCGTTTCGGCCATTGAAGGACCCTATTTGGCGCTCCTTGCTCCGGGCACAGGAACAACCCCTTTGGGAAAACGGTTTGTCGACGATACCAAAGTCACCGACCACCATGCCATCATTC
>JBGAOI010000759.1:0-3987 GCA_044221885.1 Polyangium sp. (in: bacteria) | reverse complement strand
TCCTCGCTCCGTCGCCCTAGCTTTCGGGCGCTCACAACGATAATTCAACGGGCCGCTATGGGCCCGAACAGCCGACACGGATTGGATTTCAGTGCCGATTTTGATGGTGCAGTATTCCTTCGTTCAGTCCGGCAAACGGCGCAAAGACGCAAAAGGAAACGGTTCCCAAAATGGCGTCGTGACGGAATCGTCGTCGTCATTGACGACAAACCACGCGCTCGATGGATTGGGCCGCAATACGTGCACGTTTTGCGCTGGGACGAAACTTTGACCCAAAAGCAGCGCTTTGCGACCTTGCGTATCGACCGCCATATCCAGCACGAGCACAGCATGGCCGTAGGGGACGCCCGTCAATACGAAGAAATCGCCGGGCCGTAAATCCGCAATCGCCACTCGTTTTCCGTCTCGGGCCAATGCCCCCGTATTGGCCCAGCCAAACACATCATCGAGCCATTCACGCAGTAGCGCATGTGTTGGCTCTTGACGACGTGCGGCGTGAACGAAGGACAAACTGTTTCCATCGACGCGGAGCCGCATGCCTGCTGCATGGCGCCCAAACGATAGTTTCGTTCCGCTGGCGGCCTTGTATTCATGATCTCGATGCCCGTCGGCATAACGCCATTCAGCGTGTAAACGAAGAATGGCGTCGGCGCATTGCTGCAAATCGCGCGAACCGACATCAATGGCCACGACAGCAGCAACATTCGGATGATTGCCTTCGCGAATCACGTCACCTCGGTACGAGCGCACGGGCGTATTGGGCGCGGCCAGCGGCAAATTGCGCAGAAAAGCGCCAAAACTGTGTCGATCGAGCTTAACGCGTGTAAAACCATTTTCCGTCGGAAATCGTTCTTCGATCGTTCCGACCGCGGCGGGCATCGGGGTGTTTGTCCCGCCCATCCATGGGTACCCTTCGGCCAGGTTTCGTTTACGCGTGGGCGCAATCGCCGGTGATTCCACATCAGGACCGATTTGCATGGCCGTGGTTTGCGGCGACGTTGCGCCAGGGAGGACTTGGTCCGCATGCGCGGAGGGCGTTGTATTGCATGCACCGAGCAGCAACGTTGCGAGGCATCCGACGAGAGGTAGCGGTGTGCGAAAAAGAGGGCTCACGATGTCTCCATCGCTTGATGGCAGAACAGTGTGACGAGATTCGAGGAAAAATTTTTCATGTTGATTTTCTTGGGCAAAACTTCGTGCCAAGATGCGGCCCATGCATTCGTTCGATCCATTTCCCGTCTTGGAAACGCCACGACTCATCTTGCGGCAGCTTCTGCCCGCTGACGTGGACATCATTCTGCGCAACAGCTCGGATCCGGAAGTCAATCGGTACTTGGGTCGAGATCTCGATACCTCGCTCGAGACTGCGCAGAAGCGGTTGCAAATCGTTTTTGACAGTATTCGCGAGCACTCGGGGATTCGCTGGGGGATTCAGCGCCGAGACGATTCCGAACTCATGGGTACGGTGGGCTTTTGGAAATGGAACAAGCAACATTATTACGCCGAGATCGGTTACGAAATTGGTTCGGCCTTTTGGAACAAGGGGTACATGACCGAGGCCATTCGCGCAGCATTACGTTTTGGTTTCGAGCACATGGAACTGCATCGCGTAGAGGCCAACATTGATCCGGACAATCGCGGTTCGCGGCGAGTCGCGGAGAAGTGCGGTTTTCGGCTCGAAGCGATGTTGCGCGAGAACTGGTTTTACGCGGGGCAATTTACGGACAGCGCAATTTATGGTATTTTGAAGCGAGAATTCGAAGCCTCCGAGCGGGAAGGGCAGGCGTGAAGCTTAAACGCATAAGCATGCCAAACCTTCATTCGTCCCCTTCGTCCTCCTCACCAAGCTCGTCATCGTCTGCGTAATCGTCCAAAGATTCGAGCCTTTCCCCTCGAATCTGCGCCCGCTCTTCCGCCTCGTCGAGCGCCACCAACAGCGCTTTGACCACCTTGGCGTGGGCGCCTCGGCCACAAGCTGTTATTTCAGGACGAACGTTTGGCCGTTCGAACAACGCCTGTGCAATCGCAGCTCGACCATCGGGATGCGCCGCATAAAGCGACAGCACCATCGGAATCACTTTCGGCGTGGCGAGCCGCGCCAATTGACTGCCTAGCACGGCCCCCGCTTCCACCTTGGCCAATCGTTTCTCATACTTCTCCAAAAATGCATCACCCGCGAGAGATATGAGGAAAACATCGGGTGCGGACGGAGGCGTTTCAGGATCGACGAGTTTGTCTCGGACCCAATCGGGGGCGTCCGTCACGTGCGCATAGTCGGCCTCGCATCGAGCACTTCGTTCGGCGCCCAATCGACCGTTCGTGATCAGGTCAATGCGGCGTCCGAGTTCGGTTTCCCGGCCTCGATTCAACAAGTCGCGTAGACGATCCATCGCGGGTTCCACGAATCGTTTGGCACGACGTACCACAAATCCCAGCTCGAATACGGCTTGCTCGAGCGCCGGATGTTCACGGTTCCAAGCTTCGGGGGAAAGTTTTGTCAGCGCTGAGGCAAACGCATCGACGACATCGACGCCACCGACCAAAGCTTCCAGCAAGAGCACGAATTCGGGGCCTGTTCGGGCGGGGATGTTCCAAGTACGTAAAACGAAACCTTCAATCAAACGGTGTGCTTCGGCCGAGTACATCATGCGGTCGTTTTTGATCGCCGCTGCAATGCCCCGATCCATCGTCGCCCACTTACGCTCGGCCAAACCACAAACGCGCGTCCATAAACCAAACAGCGTGCGGAAAACCTCGCGAAAACAAATGACTCCAATACGGTGTCGTGCCGCAGTTCCCTGAAGAACCGTCGAACGCCCAAGGCTCCTCGTCTTCCGCCCATGCATCCCCACCCGCATAGTTTCGCCGCTCGGCGCTCACGAACAGCCATGATTCCGGTTGCGCATTGGCTCGACCCGGCAATCGAGTGATCTGGCGGCGTCCGCGAAGCGCTTCGACCAACATCACGAGGTCATTGGACGACGAAGGAAGTTGGTCGTTCCGAAAATACTCGAAGTCGTCAAACGAAAAGATTTTCGGTGCCGATGTTGCAAGACCTGCCGCGTTCCGAAGATCCCGATCTGTTGCAAACAAGAGCTTTCGATGCCGCTCTGCAAGATCGACGACGAATGCTTCTGCCGGCGTGATGAGGCGCGAATGGCTCGAGATCGATGGGTTTGTAGAGAAAAACGATCGAGGAAGGCGCGCAAGGACGTGCAATTCTTCGCCTCGTACATGCACGCTCGGTCGCTTGACATGAATGCTGATTTCATCGGTTGGCAAAGGCAACGGCACGATTTTGGGCGCCGACGTACCCACGATGGCTCGGCCATTTTCGTCGCGTTCGCCAAGCACGACGATGTGGTTGGTGATCCCATCAATGAAGTCGCCATCGCCGATCTCGATATTTTCGAGTCCATCACGCGTGGAATCGACGAGATCGTCTTTCGCCCGAGGTTTCGTGGCCCCAGGGCCAAATGCAAACATCTCCCACGTGACGGGTGATCGCCCATTCGGCCGATGGACGACCTGTTCAATCACCAACGCATCGCCTTGTTCGGAAGCGTAACCCGTCACCCGCATCGCCACGGTCGTATACGTTGGGCTATCCCAAAGCGGCATCTCGTCACGACGGGCCGCATCGTCGAGTTCCGCAATGGTCCAAACGGGACCTCGAGGTTCTGGATTGACAGTCGCTTCGGCCAGGAGTTTTTCCAATTCTTCGGGCAAGCGCGTTCGCGGTAAACTGAACTGTTCTGCGAGTCGTTCTGCTTCGGCAAACCCAAGCGTCTGCTCGAGAGCCTCGCGCACGGCACCTCCAAGCTGGGCAACCCGGTCCCGCAGCAACGCTTCCGCGCGGTCATGACCGCCGAGCGCAAGCTTGGCGAGCGCCGCATAAAACGTGGGATGTCGCGACATCCATCGACGAGCGACATCGAGATCATCCGCTCGTTTCCCCTCATTCGATGCGGGTTCGTCTTCGTCTAC
>JBGAOI010000758.1:0-3989 GCA_044221885.1 Polyangium sp. (in: bacteria) | reverse complement strand
GGTTGCCCGCCCGGTTCTGCAGGTCGCGGGTGAACGCGTTCGCCGCCGCGGTCGATTCCCCGAGGCGCGCCCCGCGCGCGAACGCGCCGCTGGGCCCCTCGAGCGTGAGGCTCTCGAGCTTCGGCGCGTCGGCCCGGCTCGTTTGTCGTTGCCAATTGTGCCGCAATCACCGAAACGCTTTTCGAGCGCGAATTTTTCGGACACAAAAAGGGCGCATTTACGGGCGCAATCAACAGTGAACCAGGCTATTTCGAGATGGCGCATGGGGGGACACTTTTTCTGGACGAAATAGGTGATTTGCCCTTGATCCTGCAAGCCAAATTGCTGCGCATCCTCGAAGACGGCCAAGTCAAACGCCTGGGCGATTCCGTCGTTCGTACCGTCGACGTACGAATCATTGCCGCAACAAACAGAAACCTCGAACAAGATATCCAACATGGATCATTTCGACTCGACCTCTTTCATCGCTTGAATACCGTCGAAATCCATGTTCCGCCTTTGCGTGAACGACGGGCCGATATTCCCGTTCTCGCGGAATATCTGCTCGCGACACAATGCTCCGAACATGACTTCTCCGCGCCGCGTTTATCTGCTGAAACGATGGATTGCTTGCTGTCGTATCTCTACCCGGGCAATGTCCGCGAATTGCGTCAAGCGATTTTGTCCGCCGCGTTGCAATGCCCCGGCGACGAAGTTCGCCCCGAACACCTTCCAAGGCGAATGCTGCAAGGTCGACAATGGGTACCTGGAGAATGCAATGCGCAAAAATCGCGACGAGCTACCGAATACGAACGAATACGTTGGGCCCTCAATCAAACCGCCGGCAATCAAACTCGCGCCGCAGCACTTCTCGACATGCCTCTGCGCACGTTCGTTTCCCGGCTCAAACGCCATGGCATTCCTGGACCCAAGCAACGAAGTGCCCACGAAAGACGCCCTCATCATTGACGTGGAGGAATTCGGATCCTGTCCTGGAAACACGGTCGTCTGGTGCTGCGTTAGAAAATCTCCGGACACCAGGGCGCTCGCGTCGAATGAAAGATTCGATCCGCTTTTTCGAGCGCATCGTGGCTTTTGGCGTCGATGGTGCCAACGTCCGCCATGCGCGAAAACGTCAAACCCCCAAGATATGCCGAACCCAAGGCCGAAATCGGCATGTGAATCTCCGCGGCCTCATGCGTTCGCGTCACGCGACCCGTTTCTCCATCCAATCGAAATCGCCCATTGTTCCAAGGACACATGGCGTCTTCGATGTCCATCACCAGCGATTCGCGCGTACCGTACGTGCGAGCCGCCAAGGCTTCTTCGATATCGATGATGCGCACCCACAACGCATCGTAAATCGCGCAATGCGCACGCCTCGGTTCTTCGAGCAGCAAAAAGAGCGGATGGTCGATCGGCAAATTCGCCGCTTCAATCCGGCCTGCCAAATCGATGTCGCACAAATACCGCCAAGCCACGCGGGTGCTTCGCGACGTTGCTCCCACGGCTTCCAATACTTTGACCGTCGATACCGGAATATCGGGTGTTTCAAAGCCCAATTTCACACGATACAGAGCGTATCCTTCGGGTTGCCCATCGAAGTAAAACACGACACGTTGCAGAGGGCCAAACCCCGCACGGACTCCTTCGATATCCAGCAGACGTCGGTTTTTCCACCATGATTCCGATCGCGACGGCATGCCCGGTGACAACTGACGCGCCCTGTCATACAACGTGGGCATCACCGCAAGAGCCTCATCATCCGTGACAAACCGTGCGTCCATGGGCGGGATGGGACCAACAAAGGTAGAACGATTTCGCTCAATGGACACTTCGCCGGCAAACGACGCCACGCCATACCCATAGCGACCATAGATCTGGCCTTCCGACGCCCACAAGGAAGCAATGGGTTGTCCTTTGGAACGGGCTTCGTCGAAATGTCGTTGAATGAGCGATCGCAAAATCCCGCGCCTGCGATGCGTCGGCATGACCGCGACCATCGTCAACCCCGCGGTCTTGACGGACTTCCCTCCCGTCGTGCTCATATCGAATGCGAAAGCCCCGGCGGAACCCACATGCTTGTCCCCATCCATCGCGCCAATACGCGTATCCAATTCGATCACGCGTTTCATGTACTCGAGCCGTTCGGTGGACGGCGAAGAGCCAAAAGCGGTCATGATCGGGCGGATGAAATCTTCAAAGTGTTCGGGTCCTACAAGGCGGATGTCGATCGGCATGCGCGCGACATTACCATGGTTGCGTCATAGTTCACTCATTTTTGACATGCATTCGCGTAACATCGGGGAAGTTTGGGCCTTTCTTCTTGGTTCCTACGCCAAATGATCCTTGACCAGGTGCGGATCTTCTGGTACGGCGCCTGGATGGCTCGATTCGGGGGGAGCGAGGTTCGACGAAATGGCGAATTTCTTCACGGATAACCAGGATATGCGTTTTCATTTCGACGAGGCGATCGATTGGGCGCCGATCGTGGAAATCAGCGAACTGGGATTTCGGAACGAAGACGGGTTCAAGACGACCGACGAGGGAGTCGCTTTTTACCGCGAGGTGCTCGAGTCGGTTGGGGAACTTGCCGCGACGCAAATTGCTCCACGCGTTGCACAGATCGATCGTGAAGGCGCGTTTCTGCAAGGTGGTGAAGCTCCACCGCAACCTGCAATCAAAGCTGTATTCGACGCCCTCAACGCGGCCGAGCTTCATCGCATGTGTTTGCCGCGTGAACTTGGTGGTCTCAATGTCCCGCTGCTTCCGTATTTTTTGTCGGGAGAAATGATTGCGCGGGCCGATGTTTCGGTCATGACGCACCATTCTTTTCATGGCGGAATGGCCATGGCAATGCTCGTTTTTTCGATCCACGAAGGGACGACCGTATTCGAAGGTACGCGCATCGCGCAAACTCGTTTTTCCAAATATATCGAGGAAATTGCGCGTGGCGACGCTTGGGGCTGCATGGATATCACGGAACCCAACGCGGGTAGTGATATGGCGGCACTCCGGACGCGAGCCGAACTTGGTCCCGACGGCAAGTTTTACCTGACCGGTCAAAAAATCTTCATAACGTCGGGTCACGGAAAGTACCATTTCGTCATTGCTCGAACCGAAGACGCGACCGATCCCGAGGATCCTTTTTCCGGATTGGGTGGATTGTCGATGTTCTTGGTCAAAGCGTATGAAGATCATCCCGACGGTCGACGCGAACGATTCGTGACCATTGATCGCCTCGAGGAAAAACTCGGGCATCATGGATCGGTGACGGCGGCCTTGTCGTTTGACCGAGTACCGGCCGAATTGATTGGAAAACGCGGCGAAGGTTTCAAGTACATGTTGATGCTGATGAACAACGCGCGCATTGGCGTTGGTTTTGAAAGCATTGGGCTCGCGGAAAATGCGTATCGTACGGCATTGGCGTATGCGCAGGAGCGGCGTTCAATGGGCAAACCCATCGCGCAGCACGAGATGATCGCCGACATGCTCGATGAAATGCAAACGGACCTTCAAGCGCTTCGGGCCTTGGCGGTGGATGCTGCCTGGTGCGAAGAAATGGCGCAGAAAAAGGTCGCTTTGGGACGTTTTGGAAACAACGCCGGAGACAAGGATCGCGAATTGCAACGATTGCGAGCTCGTTCCCGGCGCCTGACACCGCTGCTCAAATACTTGGCTGCGGAAAAAGCGGTCGAAATCAGCCGCCGGGCGATTCAAATTCACGGCGGGGTTGGGTATACGAAAGAATACGGCGTCGAAAAACTTTTGCGTGATGCCGTCGTGATGCCCATTTACGAAGGCACGAGTCAAATTCAGTCGCTCATGGTGATGAAAGATACGCTTACCGGGGCGATCAAACGGCCCAGCGAATTCTTGTCGCGAATTGCGGAAACGCGTTTGGCGGCAATGCGCGCGCCCGAGGTTCTGGATCGGCGGGTCGCTCGTATTCAGAGTTTGTCTCTTTCGGCGCAGCAACACTTGCTTACGCGAACGGCAGCGGGCAAACT
>JBGAOI010000757.1:0-3992 GCA_044221885.1 Polyangium sp. (in: bacteria) | reverse complement strand
GAGCGCATCGTCCGCGGCCAATCGATGCAAGGGTTTGTCGGCCAAGTAGCCGTAAAACACATTCGTCGCACTGGGCACGATCTGCGTCCCGTTTGCATTGTACGTATTTTGATACGTGACCGATTGCAAGTGAACCGCCGGCGTGCCTTCGATCATGACTTTCGGTGAACCCGTCAAAAACGACGCTGGCCCCGTGAACGTCTGATGTGCAACCCCCGCCTCGTCACCCGAAGTCATGGCAATCGTCGATGCGAGGTTGAAAGCATTGCCACCACAAATCAGGACCCGCAGCGCAAACGTGGAAGCGGACGAGTTCTGCGCCGTATTCGGATAATGGATCTCCACCGGCGGCCCTGTAGGCTGGGGGGTTTTGCACGTATCAGGAAAAGCAAAGCACGTTCCCGAGATTCGATTCGATGCCGGCAACATGACACGCCCTCATCCCAAATGAATTTGTTTGCCGTTGACGGTAACCGTTTCTTCCGTCGTAATCGTGGCGCGCTTGGCATTCGTCGTCGCCGATTCTTCCACGACCGTATGCATTTCCTTCGCATGCACACTCACGAGCGACGCGACGCGCTGATGAAGCCACGTGAACTTCTCCACAACCTTGTCGGCTACCACGCGCAGACTGTTCGACCGTATCGAAACTTCCGGCCCCTGCACCTCGATTCCCTTTTCAGCCGCAAGCGTCAACGAGCCCCCGATTGCACGCAATTCCACGTCCCCGTGAAACGACAACGATGCTTTTCCACTGCCCCGCAAAACGCCAATCGCATAATGCTGCCCATCCTTTCCAATGACGAGCAATGTATCCCCCACCGAAGGCTCGTACGGAAACGCAAATGCAAGCTGCACCGGCACCAAGCCTCCATCCGGCAATTCAACGATAACCTCGCTTGCTTGCACAAGGTAGCTATCCGCCAGATATGGAGTCGGCAAATTCCCTATGATTCGTGCTGCATTCTGCATGATTTCCCTCACGGTCGCGAACGCTTTGGCGCCGTCCACGCTTCAGACTCCAAACGATCGACGTCGGTTCGACGAACTCCGCTCATCGTTGCTCCGGAAAAACGCGTTCCCTGTTCCTTGATGTGATGCAAGTTGACCACCGACAAATTCGCATTCGTAAAGTCGGCATTCGTGAGATCCGCGTGCGAAAAGTCAGCATAAGCCAGCGCCGCATGAACGAAAAGCGCACCATTGGCGGTTGCCCGCTCGAACCGCGCGTACTCGAGATTTGCATACGCCAAATGGGTCTGCTCGAGGACCGCGTCGGTGAAAATGGCCCTCCGCAACATGGCCTTCGAGAGATTCGTGCGTCGGAGAATGGCCTCACCGAAATACGCCCCCTTGGCCGAAATTCCCGATAAGTTGGCCAGTTCCAGGTTCGCCCGCAAAAAGTTCACGGCACTCGCAATGCATTGCTCGAATCGCGCTCGCCGCATATCGGCCCTCGTGAAATTCGATCCTGTGAAATTGCAGCCTCGGGCCACGAGGTCCTGGAAATCGGCGTCGAGAAACAAGCATTGCGTGAGCGTCAAGCCCAAAAGGGTCATGGGCTTGAAATCCACACCGCTGAAATCGACTCGATGGAACCTCGTCTTTTCCAACATCGCGCCTTCGAATTTGGCTTTGCGCAAAAGCGTCTGTTGGAAGCTTGTGGATCGAAGTTTCGCCCCCGCCAAGTTGACTTCGTCGAGGTTTGACCTTTCGAAACGGGCCGCCGACAGATTCGCTCCTTGAAGGTCAGCTCGAGGCATGACCACCATTTCCAGATCCCGATCCGAAAAGTCCACGCCGCGGAACACAGTTCCCGAAGCAATGGTGCCTCGCAAGCTGGCACCATGGAAATCCGCGCCCGAGGCATCCCCATCGCTCAGAATGGCATAATCGAGTTTCGCGCCGCGAAAGTTGGCTCCGCGAAGATTCGTCCCCCGAAGCGAAGTATGTTGCAGGTCCGCACCTTCAAAATCGACGCCACTCAACTGAGCCTCGTCGAGCGACGAACCGTTCAGGTTTTTCCCGGATAGGTTGGGACTTTCGAGAAGCGCTTCGTCAAAGATGCTCGACGTCATGTTTTTGGGAAACCACGCGCCGCGTAAATCAGCCTTCATGAACACCGATTTGTGTACGCTTGCACGGCTCAGATCGGCGCCACCGAACTTCGCCCCGACGAACGCAGTTTCCTCGATCCGCGCATCGGAAAACCGTGCCCCCTCTAGATTCGCGTGGCCCAAGGACGATTTCACGAGCTGCGTACCGGACAAATTCGCCTTGGACAAACTCGCTCGATCGAGTATCGTTTCATGCAAATTCGCGCCCGCGAGCGAAGCCCCGTCGAGATTCGCGCCCAGCAGAATGGCGCCATGCAGGTTGGCTCCTTCGAGGTTGGCGCCCGCGAGATTGGCCTTGAGCAACCGGGCCTGGGACAGATCGGCCCCACGCAGGTTTGCCTCGCGCAGATCACCCAAGAGCACGCTAGCGCCCGAGAGATTGGCACCTTCAAGGTTTGTCTTGGACAATGGGCATTCCGTGAAGCCGGCCCCGCGAAAATCACCGTGGGCCAGATTCGCTCCACCAAAACGGACTTTTTGAAATGTCGCGCCGGCAAACTTTCCTTGTGCCAGATCCCGGTTCGTCAGATCGAACGCGACGATCTTTTTCTTGTCGAACGAAGCGCCCTCCCGAACGAGCCTTTCGAACTCTTCCGGCGTCATGACGTTTGCTCCAGCGAAGATCGTTTCAGGTTGGCGCCTTGGAACGAGCACCCCCGGCCTTGGGCTTTGGCGAAGTTTGTCCCAAAAAGATTGGATTCCGTGAAACTCGTATTCGTCAATTCTGCGGAAGCGAGATTGGCCCCGGCCAGATTGGCCCGACCCAGGTCAACGCGTTCGAGCGTAGCCCGATGGAATTGGGCTTCACGCATATTGGCGCCATAAAACGTCGAGTTTGTTGTTTTGGCTCCGGAGAAAAAAGGCCGATCGAATACGGCATATCGAAAGTCCGCGTCGGCGATCGTCGCATTCATCCACGTGGGACCTTTTCCTTGGGTCCCGATGAACTTCGTACGTACCACGATGGCTCCAGCGAAACTCGTTTTGGTCACCGTCGCGTCGTCGAACCGAGCATCCGTCAGATCGCAGGCACCAAAGTGGCAACTGTCGAGTTTGGCGCGTGAGAAATCCGCGTGCTGGAGCTTGGCTTCGTGAAAAAAGCAACGTTCGAACGATGTTTGCGCGGCTTTTGCTTGTGATAAGTTCGCCTTGGTAAAGACGGCCATCGCCCCGGTCGATTCGCCGAAATCTGCGCACGCGAGGTTTGCCGCGGTAAACACGGTTTGGTGCAAGGTCGTGTGACCGAGTTTGGCGTTGGTGAGATCGGCGTTGGAAGCATTGGCTTGCGTCAAGTTCGCGAGCGTAAGGTCGGCGCAGGAGAGGTTTGCTTCCTTGAGAACGGCTTGTTTCAAGCAGGCGCCACGCAGGTTCGCTTCGCGCAAATCGGCCCGCGCAAAGATGGCTCCCGTGAGGTTTGTCCCGCTGAAATCGCGTCCCCGAAGATCCCGACCGCTGAAGTCCTGACCTGAAAGATCCAGGCCGGGCCCAGGCTCGATCGACGGTTTTTCCTGCGCAACTGAAGCAAAACGCGGATCTTGCAAGAGATTCTCGATGGATTGGATTCCTTCGAGATGCATCCGCTGCCGCGTCGGATCGCTTTTTAATTGCTCGACGAGCGTCCGAAGTTTTCGGAACGTCGCATCGATACGGTATTCACGCAGATTCACCACCCCCGGGGCTGGTGGAGGTGCGGGCGGAATGGCATTTCGAGCCGTGGTGACGCCTTGTTTCAATTGCTGAAGCAAATCCACGCCGGCAGGCATTTTTGTGGCCAATGCTCGCCGGATGGCCTCGCGCACGCGCTCCTGCTCGGCAGGGGCAAGGTGACCTATTTGGGATTGAATCAATTGCGAGACCGGATCGAGCGCGGAGGAT
>JBGAOI010000756.1:0-3993 GCA_044221885.1 Polyangium sp. (in: bacteria) | reverse complement strand
GGTCGATTTCTGGGGCGTTGGCGCGGCATGCCGATTCGGTTTTGAATACGCTCGGATCTGAAGAAAAGGCGGCGGCGCGACGCGTTTTGTTGAGCCTCACGCACATGAAGCGGACGCGCGCGCGGCGCACTTGGGATGAACTTGGGGGGCACGAACCGGCGGTGCGAACAGCCATTGATGCGCTGCTCAAAGGCCGGCTGATTGTCGCGCGCCAATTGGGCGAAGAAGGTGGCGCATATGAAGTCGCGCACGAGGCGCTGTTATGGGAATGGCAGACATTGCGCGATTGGATTGAACAAACGCGTGAGCAGGGACAAACAGCGCGGGAAATCGAGGAAGCGGCCGAGCTTTGGGATCGGCGCGGTCGTTTGGAAGATGAAACGTGGGCTGGGGATGCGTTGGTTCAAGCAACGCATGCGGTCAACAAGTGGGATTTGGATTTGCCGCCATTGTCGAATGAATTTTTGGCTGCGGGGGTTGTGCGGAGGGCGAAGGCACAACGTCGGCGGCGGTTTGTCTTGGGAGGAACGGTCGCTGCGCTGGGCGTCGTTGCGGTTGCGACGTCCATGGCCGCGCTCGAGTTTGCAAAACAGGAACGCGAAGCTGTCGAGGCCAAGAAGAAAATAGATTTGGTCATGGCGGATTTCGGGCGCTTCGAGTTGCAGATCAAAACATTCGATTGGAATGCAAAAACGCAACAAGCGAAGTGGGTTCCGATTCCCACGACACTGGATTGGCGACTCTACAGTGTTTCTCGCGAGAATTGGAATGAGCCGGGTGACCCCCATCCTTCGGGATTTGTCGTGCGCCACGACCGTCGTGTCGAAGGAACCGAGTTGCGGCAAATTGTGGAAACTCGATCAGGGAGGGTTTTTCTGGAGGTTACGGGACGCGGTGGAGATTGCGGGTCGAGCTGGATACGATTGCAGGCTTTGCCGGGGTACAAAGAGCGAAATTCGGATGGGCTTTCGGTAATACGTATCGTCGTGCCGACGTGCCAAGCGACGAACGAAGATATGATCGAAATTCCGGCGGGCGAGTTTTACGGGGCTATACCCAGCGAAGAAGTCAGTGCGAACTGGGCCCATGAAATGATGACGTTGCCCAAATATTTCGTCGATCGTACCGAGGTGACCCGTGGCGCGTATGGGATCTATGCAACGATGGAGCAGGTGACGGGCGATCGAACGTCCAATACGACGTACCTTAATTTGGATCGTCCCGGAGGCGAATTTTTGCCGATCGTGAATCTCAACGCGGCGATGGCGGCAAACTATTGTCGATTCATGGGCAAGCAATTGCCGTCGATGTACCAATGGCTCAAAGCGATGCGCGGCGGCATTCAATTGCCAAGCGGGCCGAATCCGGAGCCCAAAAGGCAATTTCCTTGGGGAAGTCAAGTTGTCGAACATCCGGCTAATTTTTGGGAGGAAAACAAGGGGGACGGCGTTCGCAACGTTTTTCCTGTGGGCACGTACAAACACGACACGAGTCCTTATGGGATCGTCGATATGGCGGGCAACGTCAGTGAATGGACGCGAGATGTCGTCGAATTGCCGAAATCGAAAGGGCTACGATATTCGTTGGGTGCGAACTGGGACATTCCTGCCCAATTCGCTCACTGGGGTAACAAGCGCGACGAGCGAAATCTGGATTTCGGAATGGGAGTACGGTGCGCGCGGGATTAGCCCTCTGTTATGCCTCTGAACCAAGCACGGTTCAAATCTGCGTGCTCGTCATGCGTCGGTGCCGAGCGACGACGAGCCTCAGAGGAAGAGAATAGCCAGTCGTCATCCTTGACGGCTTTGAACCCACGTTCGTCGAATTCGCCGTCGTCAATTCCCCCCTGGGGTGGCCGTGGTCGGGCATTAAGAGAAGCGATGGTGCCGAACACCGTGACAGATGCGCCCACTTCCTCCCGCAATGAGAGCAGCAATGCGCGCCCGCTTTCGCCAACCGCTGTGACGCATCCCAAGAGCCGAATGCGAGCGTCTGGCGTGAGGAATCGACGAAGCCCCTGGGCAATGGTGGCCCCTGTCGTCAATGCGCCATTGGAGACGCCAAACAGTACCTCCTTGCCCATGTATTGGAACCCCGCGCTGCCGTGACCAAAAATATCGAGTGTGTGCACTCGTTGCCGCGTTTGAAGGACGGCTTCGCGTACCACGGGCAGCAGCGACAAACCCGTCGACTTGTTGCGCGGCGCTGGCGCGTTCATACGCCGTTTTGAAAGGATCCAAGAAGTTGTCTTCTTGGGCAACGATGAACAAATGGATGGCCATGGTAAACTCCGTAATGCGCTGCACTGCGCAATCGAGCAGCAGAGGAAGGTATGAAGCGAATCATCGCTACTATCGCGATTTGTTGAATGGTGATTCAGGTGTATGCGTCAAGTGTATCCTTGCACACTCGACGCATTACGGAGCGTATTGCTCGAGCCAGCCACGGAGTTTGTCCGCCTGTGTGTTTCTATCCAAGAAGGCGATCAACTTGACTTCATTTAATGCGCGCTCGTGTTTTTCTTTCAGCTCGCGCAATTCCTTGACTTCGCGCATTACTTCGGCGTGTTTTTCTTTCAGCTCGCGCAATTCCATCAGGGCACGCAGTGCTTCGGCGCGTTGAGGGTATTTGGAACCTCCGGTTGTCCGCGCGTCGGAGAGCCGCTCATTCGAATCGTTCTCTTCCAGGAATCTGGCAGTTAGCAAAAGAATCGCATACTTTTTCGCACCCGTTGCGGTGAGATTATTCAGCGTCGATGGTTCTACTGCCAATGCATAGTTCTCATTCGAAACCACGACTTCGAAGGTGTCGGTGTCTGACGTTGGTCCAATTTCGACCGTTCGATCCGCCAGTTTGATACCTCGAAATTGCAGCGTAGTTCCGTCCCACGCAATCGCTTTGACGAGATGCGGTATGTAGTTGCGTCCATATTCTTTTCCAAACCACCAAAGAAGGGTCGCTCCTTGCTCCGGCAACGTCATTGCTTCCGTGCCCAAGGTTCCGGCACTGGTTTCACTCGCTTCCAATACGATTGCGGTCATAACCCACGCTCCATTCTTAGTTTGGTTTGTCTTGCCAATGCACGTCTCCCGCGTCACTTCCTCATCATGCCATGCGCCTTGATGAGGTTGTAAACGTGGGACCTCGTGATATCGAGCCGCCCGGCTGCTACTGTGATGTTCCAGCCGACCTCGTCCAATACGTCCTGCACGAAGCGTGCCTGAGATGCGCGCATGGCTTGTTGTAATGTGGGTTTGCGTGGCGGTTGAGGCCCAGGGGCATCCGGAAACAAATGATGCACTTCAATGATGAGAACGTTTTCACCCGCCGCCCGCAAAACCGCTTCTTCCACGGCATTGCACAATTGCCGCACGTTGCCCGGCCATTCCGCTGCCTCGGCTGCGCGCATAGCTCCCGGCGAAAAGGACATCGACGGCAATTTTTCCCGTTCACATGCCTGTCGACAAAAGTGGACGATGAGTTCACCAATATCGTCCCGACGTTCTGCCAACGCAGGCACCCGGATCGAGTATCGGCGCAATCGATAATAAAGATCCTCGCGAAATCGCCTTTCGCTCCCCCCTGGCAAATCCACATTCGTGGCCGACAAAATCCGGACATCGGCTTGCGAAGGTTGCGCCGACCCGACGGAATAATATTCCTTGGATTCAATGAATTTGAGCAGCTTTGCTTGAACGATAAGCGGCAATTCGCCCAATTCATCCAGAAATAGCGTCCCACCATTCGCTGCGGAAACTCGCCCCGGTGATTTCCGATCCGCTCCCGTAAAGGCCCCTTTTTCGTGCCCGAACAATTCACTCTCCGCCAGGGTTTCCGATAAATTGGCACAATTGAGCGCCACGAATGGTTTGTCTCGACGCGGACTGTTTTCGTGAATCACCCGCGCAATTTCCGTTTTGCCCGTTCCCGTGGGACCCGTCAGAAGCACCGATACTTCTCGCGGGGCCACGACGCGAACGTCCTTGAGTACTC
>JBGAOI010000755.1:0-4003 GCA_044221885.1 Polyangium sp. (in: bacteria) | reverse complement strand
GCGGGAGAATCGACGCGCGCATGAACGTTCGAAACAGGTGATGCATCCATCGCCCGGTGGATGTTGTTCGAAGGCGCCGCTTCGACCGGAGATGGATGAAGAAACGCAAGAACCAATGGAAACAAGCCAATTTGACGCTTCATGATATTCACGAACTTTACACGAACGATTGGCAGATCAGCGTATCAACACTGCCGCGTGGAAGTAAATAGCGACCGTACCCAAAGGCCATGATGAAGTTGTTATCTTTGTATTCGCCGAGAACCGAATGCCGACAAGGCCGTGCGACCAAGATAAATTCGCCGTCGACGAGCGCGAAGCTTGTGTCTCGGAAAGCTTCTCGAGAACTTCCCGAATGGGGCAGCGAAAACGTCCGGCGTTGAAGTTCGGATTATGGCAATTTCGTGTGCGCCTGATGCATTCCCGCGAGTGCTTTCACCTAAATCGTCCACCCGTATCGGCAGCGCGGGACAATCCCGATGCGGCCACTTTTCATGGAACATGCGACGCGGCTTCCGCGAATGTTGCGCCCGAATCATCCACGGATATCAGTTTTGGCCCAGCTCGAACCTCCCGTATTGCTACTGCCACCGCCACCACCATTGCCCCGCTGCCCCATCGTAAAAAAATTAGTGTTCTGGGCACCGCGAAGCGGCGGTTTGGTGAAGTCTCAATTCACCGAACTTCTGACTCAGGACAATAGACGATATGGGGGTTGGGTTTTGCGCATGGAGCATTGCCGCGTTCCATGTTCGTCGTTCGTCAACTTCGCGAGCATGAATAGAGAATTTGATTACCTCGTGCTCCGACGAGCACCTCGTCCGTCTCAACGCGTAATCTCGAAAGAAGCGAAAAATGATTGAGCCGTCGCGGATATATCCTTCTTCGAGTAGCCTGTAACGACGAGCGTATAGAGGCGGGATCCGGCGAGAATAACCCGTTCATTCCACGTGGGCCCATTTCCACAATCAAATACCCATTCGCGCGCCGGGTACTTCCCATGTGCGATCCAATTCTCCGACACGTTCTTGCAGCCGTTCTTGATTCGATTGTCACGCGTGTCATCGAGTACAGTAGCTGGCAAGCGGGTGTCCGCCGCAGTGCGGTCGGTCCATCGTATGTTGAATCCTACGAGATCGTCTTGCGACGATACCGTATTGCTGGTAGTTAGTGGCTTCCCAGGCATTTGCGCTTTAAATCCGCCCGTTGCAGATACGATCGGCACCCAACCTTGTACGTTCATTGCGGGGATATCGTTTGTGCTCGCAGCGCCGGCTACGCCGCCCAACGTGGATGTGCCTTCGTTACGAAATCGACTCGTAATGATAGTGACTGCAATGCCCACCACGATCACGGTGATTCCCCCAAGAAATAGTCCGAACCCATAACGACGACGCCGTGGTCGCGGTAAAGGGGTAGGTAACCATTGCGGTTGTGCAGAACCCCATTGCACGGTGTGACCGCCGCTTCCTCCACGTAACGCGAGTACAAATTGGCCCCGATCGTCATAATCGAAAGTTCCAAAATCTGGCGTTTGTCGGGAGATTGAAGCCTGTCCAACGCGTTGCTGAAGATACAATCCCAATTCGGCGAAGGTAATCACGCCATTGTTATCCAGATCTGCGCGTCCATTGGTCAATGCATCGATCAGTGTACCCGTAAATAATGAATGGCCTGGAATCGGACCATTGTCGAGCGCTAACTCGTCACGACGGGCGGACGTTATGACTCCGCGACTCTGCTTCCCGGTCAGTTGCTGGACAAATGTCTCCAGTCCAGCGCGACTTTGACGCATCGCGGAGCCAAGAGCCATACCGCTATGGCAAGCGTCCAATACGACCAAGATGTGCCTGGCCCGCAGGATGCCTATTCTGCGAAGCAGCTCCTCCATATTGAGAAAATCGCTGATATGGTCAATACCGCGAGCTTCAACGGGTGCAATATACCCCGTCTCAATGGTCATCTCATTCAGTCGCGCAAGTCGTGTCGTCCCATGACCTGCAAAAAACAGAATTAGCGCGTCATCCGGTTGCAGCAGCGTGTAAAGCTGGTCGTCGATCAGCGCCTCAATCGCGGATTTCGTAGCTGCTTGATTCGTCAGTGGCGGGAGCAATGGCTCAAAGCCGAAGTCTCTGACGAGAACATCTTGCACACCAACAGCATCTTGCACCGCACACCTAAGCTTGGGCAGGTGGTGATAATCGTCGATCCCGATAACGACGACGAGCTTGCGACGAGGAAGCACCATTTCTAGCGGTGCGTCGTCGCTCGTTTCGGATGATAAGAATTCACGAAAACTCAAGGTATTACCTCGAATGAGGTAAAAAACGTCTGGACGGATGCGGCGTCGTCCACAATGCCCAATTTCACCGGATACGACGCCCGAAGGGTATACAAACGCCGCCCAACAGCGAAATCGCGTTGGTACCATTTCAGGCCCTGCACATCGAAGACGAATTCGCGTCCCTGATATTTTCCGGTTGTAATCTGCTTTTCCGAAAGGAGTGTGCTGCCTCCGGCTATCTTGGAGTCGCGAGCGTTGTTGAGCAGTTCGGCGAAAGCCCTTTCGTCCACGAAAGTAGGATGATCAAAATACGCAACTGAATAGACGATGCCTGGCGGGATCATCGCGGTCACATTGTCAGGTCTCGTCGATGCAGGCTCGCCGGGCATCCGCACTTTGTACTTGCCGACGGAAGAAACAACCTCTCTCCATGCAGGTTTTCCGCTGCCTACAATCGGATTTTTACCAACAAGCGACGTCGCACTACTTGGAAAAACGATGTTCGGTGGAGCATTGTCGACCCTCGTTGCCGCACTGGAAGTGATTGTCGGCCCCCCCGAATCGCCACGCGAACATCCCAAGCTACAGCCTACGATAATCACGAAAACGGGTGGTGTACCCAGCAAACTCCGAGTCATTCTTCCAGTTTGTCGATGCCTCACGTTGACCATCCTCCTTAGATTAGGCCCAATGGAATCAACACCGGATTCGCTATCTGCTTTGCGCAGTAGGGTCGAATTTTCAAACCAATCCTGCGAAACTTTCGCTGCTGCCGCGATTACTTCTTCAAGACCCCCGCCACGACGAGCAACGCAATCACGATCCCCATCAAGCTTTCGCCCGCGATGAATCCCGACGAAATGGGAATCGTCAACCGTTCGCCCATCGCCGGCTTGAACTTGCGCAGCAATGCCGCAATCGCCGAACCAATGAACATGGCAATCGCATTGCTGGCCGGAATCACCAGCGCAATTCCCAATCCCGATGGCGAAGGGATGTACTGGATGAACTTCTTCGGCGCAAAACGTTCAGCCAAGGCCAATGCGACGCCCAGCGCCAAACCAATGCCCACCGCAGTATTCGCGCCAGGAGGTAGCCCGGTCAAACCATTGGCAAATGCTTTGGAAACGCCGGCCCATACGAGGCACGAAGGCGCAGGCCATTCATCGCTTCCGAGCACCGAAGGATCCGGAATGATGAGCCAAAACGCTGGAACCACGACGAGCGCTCCAGCGACGACACCAAACAATTGCCCTTTGAATTGTTGGCGCGGACTTGCCCCAAGCAAATACCCGCTTTTCAAGTCCGTCAACAAATCGGCCGCGTGAAGCCCAATGCCACCCGTCACGTTGCCGCTCATGATGTTGCCCGTCAAATTGCCCGGCGTAAGCGCTCCGTAAATGGCTTGCGTCACGGGACCCAACGCCTTGGTCGGCGTTACGTCGGTTTCGCCCGTGACCCGCGCCGCGACGAACCCCATGACGACCGCCAAAGGAACAGCCACCAACCCAGCCCACAGCGGAATCTGAAACAGAAACGCCATCAGCGTCACGACAATCGGCGCCAAAATGCCAAAACCGACGGGAAACCACCATTCCGGACATTCCACATCCGCCAACGGATCTTCTTCTTGAACCTTCTTTTTGGAGAACAGCGAAGACAAACCACTCAAGGATTTCGCGATGCTCTTGTAGTCCAGAACAAAACTCGTAATGCCGG
>JBGAOI010000754.1:0-4027 GCA_044221885.1 Polyangium sp. (in: bacteria) | reverse complement strand
CAGCCAAATACCGTGCTCTTTTGCGATTTTCGCAATTTGCCTTAGCGGATCGATCGCGGTCGTGCCTGTCGTTCCAATCGCCGCAACAATCGCGCAAGGCCGCAATCCCGCCTGTTTGTCCTTTGCAATGGCTGCTTGCAATAGATCAGCGCGCAATGCGTGGTCATCATCCGTGGGAATCAAACGTAGATAATCCCGGCCAAACCCCGCGAGCAGCGTTGCTTTCTCAATGGAGCTATGGGCTTGGTCGCTGGCATAAACCACGAGCGGCGGTGCACCTGATTGCAGGCCCTGATGCACCTGCGCATGACCACTTGTCCGCTCACGCGCGCACAAAAGCGCGCATAATGTCGCCGAGCTGGCGGTATCTTGAATAACGCCCGTAAACGTCGCGGGCAAATCGAGCATCTGCCGCAACCAATCCATCATGACTTCTTCGACTTCCGTCGCTGCAGGACTCGTTTGCCAACTCATGCCTTGGACCCCAAGGCCCGAAATCACGAGATCGGCAAGAATCGAGGCATACGTGGTATTGGACGGAAAGTACGCGAAAAACCGAGGATGATTCCAATGCGTAATACCCGGTAAAACGACTCGTTCGAGTTCCGGAAAAAGGTCGTCGAGCCCCGAACCCTTCATGGGAGGCGAAATGGGCAACATTCGGCGAATCTCGCCAGGTTGTTGGGGACTCATGACGGGAAGCCGCTCGAGTTGCTCACGATAATCGGCAACCCAATCGACGAGGGCGTGACCTAAGCGCCGAAATTCCTTCGCGTCCATCGTGGCAAAGGCAAGCGCAATTTTTCACGCGGGTCAAGCGCGTTCCACATTTCCGAGGTTCGCGATTTTTATTTTTCGACAAACGAGGAAGGATGACGTTTTCACGGTGCAGCAGCAGCCGCATTCGCCACAATCGTGAGCACGACCGACGTCACTTCGCCCGGACGTACTTCGACGGGCGTTTTTGCCGCCGCATGGCGTCCCGCGCCTTCAAAGTCGATTTCATATTTTCCAGCGGGAGCTTCCGCCGCAACACTTGGACCTTCCAAACCTTGTCCCGTCGTCAAGTATCCGGCAATCGGGAAACTCGGCGACAACACACGCACGCGACTGGCCGGTGGAGGTGCGATCGCCGCTCCATCCGCTCCGACAAACTTCACTTCGATCGCTCCCGGCGCTTGCCCATCACGCAGCAACGCAATTTCGGTGAGCACACCCAACGTGTCCCCTCGCGGCGCGACGACAAACACGCGATCACGACGCCACGGCTGCCCCACACGCACACTCACGTCACGCGCATGGCGCACGACCATCGCGTTTTCCGTCGCATCGACCGCAACACTCGAACGCTCGTCCGCAGCAACGATCGCATACGCGACGTCCGTTCCAACGCTTGCGACAAACGACAACGTTTCTCCCGACGGAACCACAGGCTGAGAAGACCCCCACGCAACAACATCGCCGACACGAGACAAACTCAACGCGTCATTACTTTGAGTTGAAACGATCGTCGACACGAGGACGGCTCGGGCGCCGGGAAGCAACGTGTACCGCGTGCGCGCATCGAACGAATTTTGCCCAGCGGTCTGCACTTCGACCCACGCCGATCCGTCACGTTCCTGCCCAAACTGCGGCGCAGCAATGGGCAAACAACCGGCGTCCGCAGCAACGCAAGTCGCCATCGAGCCAAGTTCGTCTTGACCAACATGCGCATCGATCACGTCGAGAAGTACGCCCGGCGTGGAACTCGTTGGACCTCCAAAGAACAGCGAGACCTCACCGTTGGTCAAAAGAACATCGCCTACGACACTCTCGGCGTTCGGACCTTTGGGCAATTTTGCCGCATCGGAAATGCGCGCGACCGTCGCTCGCGGAACGTCCGTCGAAGCAGGCACGCATGAACTCGCGCCGCCTTCGGCGCCTCGACGGAACCTGCACATCGCGTCGAAACGTGCGCTTGCTCCGCCAAAAACCACGACTCCGCCGTTCTGCAAAGGCTCGGCACAAGCCCCCAACGCGGCGCTCAAAGACGAAGCAAGGACAAGACCACGAAGCGCACGAGCGAAGTCGATCTGCATGGCGTCTCCGACGCACGAGAAGGCGAAGTCTTGGGGAGATTATTCATCATCCGGCATGTCCGGATAATCCGCAGGCGCCAAGTTGTCGAAGCGCGTGTACGACGACGCGAACTTCACCAAAATCTTTCCCGTCGGACCGTTGCGTTGCTTCGCAATGATGATCTCGGCAATGCCTTTGCGATCGGTTTCTTGCGGGTTGTAGTACTCGTCGCGGTAGATGAACATGATCATGTCCGCGTCTTGTTCGATGGCTCCAGACTCGCGCAGATCGCTGAGCTGAGGCCGTTTGTCCTTCGCGTTGCGTGTTTCGACGGCACGGTTGAGCTGCGACAACGCGATGACCGGGACGCGTAGTTCCTTCGCCAATTGCTTTAATCCGCGGGAAATTTCGCTGATCTCTTGCTCGCGACTTTGCGCACCATCACGCCCACGCATGAGTTGCAAGTAGTCGATGATGACGAGACCCACCCGGCGTTCAGGTTGTCCGGGCGCAGCAGGTCGATTGTATTCGGCCTGAATTCTTCGAGTTTTCGCACGAAGTTCCAAGATGTTGATGGCTGGCGTGTCATCCACCCAGATCGGCAACGTCGATAGATACGACGCAGCTTCCGTCAGTCGACGCCAATCGTCTGGCTGGAGAAACCCTTGTCGCAACTTGCCAAGGTCGACGCGCCCTTCGCAACACACCATACGACTTGCGAGCTGTTCACGAGGCATTTCCAAGGAAAATACGCACACGCCAAACCCTGGCTCTTGGTGCTCGTACCCGTGACCATCTTCATTCGGTCCCGCAGCTTTGACCGTACGTGGTGACGCCACGTTGACAGCGATGTTCAAGACAAACGAGGTTTTTCCCATGCCGGGACGTGCCGCGACAATCGTCAGATCGCCGCCATGCAAACCGGCTGTCTTCGCATCGAGTCGTTCGTAACCAGTGGAAATGCCCGTGATGCGATCCCCACGTTCCGCCGCCAAGGTGATCTGTTCGAAGACCGTTTTCAGAACTTGAGAGATTGGCTGGACGCTCGTCGATTCAGCCGTACGCGCGAGGTGATAAATCGATTGCTCCGCGCCATCGATGAACTCTTGAACCGTGCCAACGTCGCCATAACCTTCGGCTGCAATCCGCTGACATGCGCCGATGAGTTGCCGCAGGCGCCACTTCTCGTGAACGACTTTCGCGTGTGCACCGACGTGAGCGACCGAAGGCGTTTGATCGACGAGCTGCACGAGATAACTCGAGCCCCCGATCTGATTGATCCACTCGCGACTACGCAGCCACGAAGCCACGGTCGTGATGTCGACCGGTGTGCCTTCCGTCGCGAGTTGCACGGCCGCCTCGAAAATACGGCGATTGGCATCGCTGTAAAAATTCTCAGGCTTTAGAAGCTCGAGCACCCGATCGAGCGCGTCGCGTTCGAGGAGCACGGCGGCCAGTACCGCTGCTTCGGCATCGAGATCATGCGGGGGAACTCGGCCGGCAACGGGCACCGGTTCGTTGTTTTGCGAGTTTTTGCCTCGGCGCGGGGGGTTTTGCGTACTCACTTCTTCACCGGATTGCCCCAGTTCTTCCCGAGGTTTTCCACAGGCTGGGGTTCCAAATGCGCGACGCCCCGAAGGCAAACACCTTCGAGGCGCTGGGATTGGCCGGACAAGATATCAGTCCATGTTCAGACGTACCACCTCGAACGAGTGAATCGACTTCGAAGATGAATCAGCAAGACGCGCGCAGCGAGATCCTGTGTGTCGGTGAAGTGTTGTGGGACTTGTACGTGCCCCAAGGAACACCATTGGCCGCGGCAAACCATGTTTTCTTCGAGCCTGGAGGAAGTGCGACAAACGTCGCGCGTCACTTGGGCAAACTCGGCGTGCGCGCGGGAATTCTGGGCGTGGTTGGAGAAGACGCCGTGGGCACCGCGCTTTTGGAAAGGCTCACGCGTGAAGGCGTA
>JBGAOI010000753.1:0-4028 GCA_044221885.1 Polyangium sp. (in: bacteria) | reverse complement strand
GAGTGACTCCGTTTCTCTCGTACAAGGATTGTTACACGGCGTGTGAACGTTGCACCATGCACGCAATTGGACGAGCATAGCACGCTCGTCGCGTTCGTCAGGTTGGAATTTCGGAGGATTTTTCTCATTCAACACGTCCAGGTGAATGGTGAAAAACGTGCATGACATGGACTTTCTTTTGCGATATGAAAAGCCTCGATCCCATGATGGCTTCGTTCTTGGATTCCCAAAAAATCCGCCAGCTCATCGGCTGCTCGAGTTTGCTCGCGATGGGTTGTGGAGGCACGCCAGAGGCGAAACCCAAAGTTGTTCAGGAAAAACCAGTCGTTCAAGTTGCCCAGGATTCGAAACCGGAACCCGAACCGACCCTGGCTCAACTCGCAGAAAAAGCCATGATTCAGCTCGAGTCGTTCCTTCGGCGCGACGATTTGAGCCCAGCCATGCGGGCTCAGGCGATGTTCCGTCTTGCGGCACTGCACGATGACCGCGTTGCTGACGAGGGCACCAGACATCGAGAGGTAGCGATTGTCCTGTACATGCAAATCATTCGTGATTTTCCCGAAACCGAATCCGCCGTGGCAAGTCACTTATTTTTGGGATACGATTTGCACGCCGCTGGACATCAACAACAAGCGCAACACGTATTTCGTTCGCTCGTGTGCAACAACCATGTTGCGTTTGTCCCTCCGGCGCAATTGGTAGCGACATTTCCGGTGAAACCATTGCCTCAAAACCACGATGAGGCGTATTGGCAAGCGTGGGAAACCAACCATCGAGTGCCCATCGATAGGTTGCCCAAAAAGAAGGGCGCCAAGCCGGAGGAAGAGATCGTTTTCATCAATCCGTATCCGCCCGATTGCAACGCGCTTTCGACGTCAACTCCGGCCGGACAAACCCCGCGGTATGTTGGCAACGCGTGGTGGGAAATCGGTGAATTTCACTTTAATCAAATCGATCCTGCCGAAGGCCCGTACAGTTTTAATCGTGCCGCCGCGGCGTACCAAAATGCCATTCGTCATGGCAATCCAACGATACGCACGCTGGCGATTTACAAGCTCGCGTGGACCTATTTCAAACAGCAACGTTATGAAGCCGCTGTAGCGCAGTTTGTTGAATTGTTACGGCAACCTGCCGATGCGGGCGGACAAACCAAGGACAAGGCCGTGGACCTTGCGAAAGAGGCTTGCACCTACATTGCCGGTTCTTTGACCTACGTCGATTTTCGAGGCCCATCGCCTGAGGATCCTTACATTGTGCGCGAGGACGTGCTCGATACCGAAAAGAACCCGCGTATTGCCGAACAAAAGATGCACGTCGCGCTCGATCGCGTACGTGATCCAAAGATCATTCCGCAAAACGAGCGTTGGACGAGCGATATTTATGTTGCGCTGATTGACGAATTTCGTGAACTCATGCAATGGCGCAACATGATCGAAACGAGCGAGCTTTTTTTGGCGAAGTGGCCGGCGGATCCTCGCGTGGATGCAATACGCAAAGGCATCGAGCAAGCACGTGCACGTGCTGGAAATCCGTGACGGATTGGATTGGTAGGAAAAACGATTCGCGAAGGGCTCAGGTTTTCAAGTCGTGGGCGAGAAGTTTCGTTCCTGATTGAAACAAGACTTCCACCTTGCCGCCATCGACGCGCTTGACGATACCTCGGCCAAACTTGGAATGGTCGAGCACTTGGTCCACGACAAACCGTTCCGACGCTCGGTATGCGGCTGCGGGTTTGCCTTCGTACGGAGCCAGCGCTTTTTTCCAGGCTTGTTCGGCGATTTCCGCTTCGCTCAATTCTTTGCGAGCCCGCTTGGGGTCGCGTAGAGGATCCCAATGCGCACCGTAACGCAAGAGGGACAGGGCCAATTGCGGATTTGCGGCAGCCCAAAGATCGTCGAACACAACCCATTGTTCGTGCCCAAAATACTTGGATGTATGCGGGCAGAAAAGTGCGGCATGGCGACCAACTTGGATCACGCTTTTCTTTGGATCCGCCTCGGATTTGAACGCGCTCGTGACTTTCTCGAATTCGCCGCGAGCATTCGCATGTGCACCTACGCCCAAGTGCGAATGGTTCGTCCCCGATGCGACTTCCCGAAGCGGATACGCGGCGCAGCGCGAAAGTGCGGGGGCAATCGAGATCTGCCCGGGCTCAATCATGGCGCGTAATAGACGCAATTCGATCGGCCACGTATCGAGCCATTCCTTGGACCATTGGGCCGGTTTCTTCGTCGGCAATACGTTGCGAAGATGCGACGCCAAATCCGGGAGGCGCACGCCTGGAATGGTCACCACGTTTCCCGGCAGCGATTCACTGTCGTAAAACGTATAGAAACAACAATACGTCGTTCCTTCGTGCTCACCTTTGGGCAGGATTTCCTCGAACTTGAATGGCGGCGTAAAGGCTTCTTCGCTTTCCCCTTCGGGCAACCGAGGTTCGTCGTGAAATAACCAGGCAAGGCGATCCTGGTTTGCCTTAACAATCTCGTCGTCGAGGAAAAAATACGCGAGCTGCACTTCGTCGTCGTCGGTCAGAACGCGCAACGAATGTTCATCGAGGCGAAATTCGCCTTCGACATACAAGTGCTTCTTGAGAAGCTTTTGGAGGTGCTCGATATCCTTTGGCGGACGCAAGTTGTCTTCTTTGGTCGCCTCGAAAAGCGATCCCAAACCATACACGCTTCCGCCGAGTTCTTTTTCGTAGACCTCATTGGGGTCTTCCGCTGTTTTCGCCGCTTTCATCATGCGGGTGAACCAGGCAAGAACCGAGGGATCGTCGAGGCGCCGGATGCGGCGCGACAGCGGCCCGTCGTAATGGGATCGATAGATGAACCAAATTCCCGGCCGGTCGTTCACGATGACTTCCTTCCCTCGGCTTTTGAAAAATCGCAGCGTGTTTTCAGTTGCATGGCATGTACATGGACGCGGACGCGTTTGTCGTTACGTACAGGCGCATATAGGTCGCATGCACGAACACCGAACTCACTTCGATCTTGTGCACCTGGGCTTTGACGCAACCGTTTCCACCCGCAAATGAAATGTCGGTCGAGAGCTTTTCTTTGACCGCTTTCAGTCGTTCGCTGATGTCGAGCCGTAACGCCGCGCGTGCTTGGCGTTTGATTTCGTCTGAATCCTTGCTTGCTTTGAGCCCCAACAAAAAACTCGATGTCTCAATCGTTGGCTCGAGGTCCGGGATGCTGAGCTCGTTGTCGATGACCGTTGGTGTTCCAACCAAGTAGAGATCTCCGTCCAGTTTCGTATTGATACCGTATTTTTCGACGGGACCGCCGATGTGCATCTTGAGGACGATTTTGTCTCCATTGGAGTACAACTCGGGTTTTTCCAAATAGATCTTCGGGTGTTCTTTTGAGAAAAACAGTTTGCCATCGGTGAACACCATGCTCATGGCTTTGGCAAGTTCCTCGTGTCGAGCGGCAATGGGGGTCACGACCGTAAACGGTCCTGTCGGCATTGTGGCGACGTTGGCCAATCGAGGCAATGGTTTGTCCCCTTCGGGCGGCGAGCACGGAATCGTTACCGATGGAAGAATCACGAGGGCCAGATCTTTTTCGAACCCATCGGCAAGGACCGTGGGACCCGCTTCAATGCCGACGACATCGAGCGCCGCGCAACCCGTTGCTTCACCGAGAGGCATTTCAATCGGGCGACGAAGGCGATCGTGCGCTTCAGCCATCATGGGGAATAGATCTTGCGAAAAGTCTTCGAGTTTGCTCCGAATGGCCGACTTGATTTTCGGCAAGATGTCAGCGGCAGCGTCCGCGGCTTTGATGACCCGAGCTTCGCTTTGCACGGTGACATCGATCGATTGCAGTTTGGCCTTGTACTCACTCGAAACGATCGGTTCGGCGTAGATGCTCACATCGAGCGGGACATCGAGGCTGCTCACAGGCATGTCGGCATTGGCATCGACGTGAACATCGATCACAATACGGCCTTGGTGAAAACGCACGGAAAGGTTACCGCGTTTCCACGTATATTGACGGTCGCTTCCCAGCATGGGAAAAGTG
>JBGAOI010000752.1:0-4035 GCA_044221885.1 Polyangium sp. (in: bacteria) | reverse complement strand
ACCGAAACGCCGTCGCCGCCACGACCGCGGGAAGATCGTCCGGGCCAAACTGCGCGAGGACCTTTTCCATGTCGAAAGAATGGCCTTCGATTGTGGTCCGATAATCGGCAAACGCTCGTTGCGCCCGCTCGAGAGCCGCTGTTTCCAGTTGTCCGATGCGTTCTCGCATTCTCCGCAGGGGCTCGGGAGGATGCAAAATCAATTCGCGCCAGTTGTGCGTCTCTTTCGTATCTGGCAAACGTTGCGCCACCTCCACGGATTTGGGCAAGTGTTGCGCATATCCCGCCATTTGGACGACGAAATATTCTGGCAACAAATGAAAGTGCTGAGATACGAGGTCCAAACGAACGCGGGGGTCGAGACGCAACCATACATCGGCCACGTCGAACATGAGCTCGTTCGACGAAGCCATGAGATCAATCGTTTTGGTCGCGTTTTGCGGGGTTGGAATCAAGTGTTCGAGCGCCGATTTGGTATGTGCCGGTTGATCGAGCAACGACATCAAAGCGGTTTGACCTTCTGAACCCATTTGGCTCAACGTCGTAAATAGACGGGTCCGCTCGAAATCATGATAAGGTGAATTCTTTCGGGCTTGAATCAGCTCGACCAACGTCTCGATGAGCTTGGGCGTCGGAAAACGTGTTAATGGCTCGAGATTGTCCACCCAGTCGTTCTGATTCGATATGTGTTCGAGCAATAGTTTTTCTCGTACAGGCTCGTCGAGAGCCGCCAAGACATCATCGAGACCTTCGGTATCGTTCTCCAACATCGTTTTGGCCAAGGGCAACCAACCTATCGGCCAGGCGTCTTTGTTTTGCGCCCGAAGTTTGGCCAATGCCGCCAATTGGATCCCTTGTGCATCTTCGAGCCATTCCCCTTTACGCACCAAGGCCAGGAGCGCATCGACCCGCAGATTCAGTTGCGGAATCATGACTTTTCCTCGTGAAACCAGCCAATCGATGACGCTTTCGTCAACCCAGATCATCTTGTCCACCAGCGCCGCCAATTGGGTTGGCGTGGCGTATTCGACGAGCGGCGCTAGTTCTTTGGGAAAAACACACACTTCTTTCACGTCGTACACACACGCGAACGTGGCTCGCGCAAAAAAAGACGGTGGCCATAACCGCTCCCAACCCGCAAATTGCTCCGAACACCAACCGGCCCGTCCAAGAAAAGCCTTCGCAAACCGAGGCAACGCATTCGGCGGAATCGTCCGAGCATCCACGATACCTCGACGCCCGAGCGCAAAAAGCAACGCCGATCCCGCAGGTTCGGACACGTCGGCCCATTCGAGCGGCGTGCGATCCGTCGTTGTGGCCAGAAGATTGTCGAGCAAAACCTCGAGCTCTTTGCTCCAGCCATAATACGCAAGCCCATCCTCGCGACCGTCCCATTGTTCGAACCAAAACAGATTGGCCGCATTCAATTGCCGCAAGAGCGACAAGAAATCATGCGCATCAAACGAACCATCCCCCAGGACCGAAAGCACCGCGCGTTCATAACCAACGAGCCCGCCTTTGCCTTCGCGCACGAGCGTCCAAAGCGCGTTCGCCAATGACTCCGTATCGCCGAACACCGCCGAAACAAGTGCATCCGGCTGCGTTCGACTGTTCGTTTTGGCCAAACGTTGCAGGATCTTCTCGATGTTCGGAACGAGCGCTTGGGTATTCACGGCGCGCATCCTAGGCACCGTTCGTCACTCGTCAAGCATTTTTCGACAAACAGAGGCGATTTTTTACGGCAAAAAGTTAGTTCGCGTGCACGGAACAGACAAACTCACCGCCGCACCCGTCATGATTCGCAATCGGCAACAAGGTCCACGCCGCCGAAAAACACTTCGATCATCAACCCCATCGCGTCCTTGTTTTCCGGTGGGCCACATTTGAAAGCCGCAATGGGTAAAGGTTTGCCGTCCATCATCAAACGCTGCTCGCGAAAATACCGCAAAGCAAGCTCGGCCGCATATTCTTTGCCACTTCCGCCGTCCGTGAATGCATAGGGTTTGCCGTTCATCGTGGTG
The DNA here is from genome assembly GCA_044221885.1 of Polyangium sp. (in: bacteria). Lineage (GTDB taxonomy): Bacteria > Myxococcota_A > Polyangia > Polyangiales > Polyangiaceae > Polyangium. The sequence continues at coordinate 2,015 of JBGAOI010000752.1, read as the reverse complement.
TCCGTGGGGGCGTATTGCGACAAACACTTTACGTTGTTTTTGCACGTCGCCAAAATCCGCGCTTCGATCGGCGCGAGAACGCGGGCGGAAAAGTTGTCCTGCCAAACATCGTTCAAATGAAAAATCTCGTGAAACAAGGTATCTCGAACGGCTTCGTCATGGACGTTCAACGTCCCATTCAAGTTGTACCCGATGTTCCGACCCACTGCGAAAGCACTGGGCGTTCCGCCTTCTTCCGTGTAGAAAAATCGAAAATCCAGCGGCCTGTCTCGCATCACGAGCGGCGTCTTTTTTCGTTTGTCGAGTTCCTGGAAAAACCGCGCGTATTCCCGCATCGCGCCCAGAATCCATTCCAAATGCACCTTGTTTTTTCCAATGGGACGCGCGGGCTTGAGCCGCACTTTGTGCCCCTTGCTGTCTTGATTCGTTTCCTCGGGCAAAAGTCCCGCCAGCGATCCTGTTTCTTCATACAGCGAAAGCGCCAGCTTCTTCGATTCCACTTCGTCCGCATATCGAAGCGATATCAAACACCGAATACGCGGCACTTCCTCCATCGTCACAGGGCACGCTTCACGCAAATCCGTCGTGCGCAGGTGCGTTGCGAGAAACAATACGCGTTCCGCCGCTTCCGGACGACCTGGATGTGTGGGCGGTCCGGGCGGCGGCGCTACGGCGGATGTTGGCGGTGGGGGAGCTGTCGCAATGACCATCGGCGCGCTCGCGCTGGGCAACAGAGCAACCGACGAAGCAGGTGTGAGGGTTTGTCGCTGCGGTGGTGGCGTGTTGCCGCACGCCGATAACCCGACAACGAAAGCTGCAACGAGGAGCGCCCCCCGAACCATGTCGCGATTGTCGTTGATTTGGCGCGTTTCGAGAAGAGGCAAACGACGCTGGGAATTTACAGCAAATTCAGATGAAAATGTGGTTCGGCGCCGTCACGTTCATCCATCATCGATACGCCCGCTTCGGCTTTGACGGCTTCTTTGAGCGCCTGCTCCAAGCGACCTTTCATGTTCCAGGAACGAACATCGACAGCATTGGCTTTGAGGTGTTTGGAAACATAAACCCCACGACCCATTTGCGCTTCGATCACTTCGCGGATCGCGCGGACCGTTGCTTTGCGCTTCAATCGTTTCGCCACCGCGTCTTGGTACGCATTACGAACTTCCGTCGCTGCGGCCTTGTTTTCGTAGAGATTCACGATGTCGTCGCCATGCGCGAGCTTGTCGTACATGAGCTGCGCTTGACGCGCCGGCGGGCGCATGCCCCCGGTCACCACGAGGCGCTTCTTCGTGGCTTTGTAATAACGAGAGGCAATGCGTTCGAGGCGTTTTGTATTGGATTCGGTCAGCCGCAAGTCGCGGTTTGTCTTTTTGGGTTTTTCCTACCCGAATCGACTTGACGTCGCCATGGTCACGACAAACGCTGCACGTCCCGGCAACATGCGTTCCCGGCTTGACGTCCGTATCGATCGTCTCGACTTTACCTTCCGTCGTCGAGATCTCGAGCCGCACGTTCATGGGTTTGTCGTAGCTGCTCTTGACCTCGATCTCGAACGACGTGTCGGAATCGTCCTTGTCGTCCTTGTCGTCGTCTTGCGTTGCGTCGGCATCTTTATGCGCACAACTGCGAACCTCGAGCTTTTCGTAGCCTTTACCACCCGCGCGCCAACTCGAACACTGCGTCGTTTTTTCTGCGCGAGCGTCCGTCGCACCCAATGCGGCGACGAGCATGATCATCGCGGCGATGAACCCGTTCCGCGTCGAACGCTTTGATGTGCCAGCAAGCCCGAGACCCACCACGATCAACCTTCTTCCCGACTCGAGACATCCGGAACGAATGTTCCGGGGCGCCCGAGTGCCACAGCGCAGACGTACCGTCAAGCAGATCGATGCAAAAGCAAAGATCTGTCTCATTGGGGGTTGCTCAGACGACCGCGGTGATTTGTACGCGGGAGGAATGAGGCCGCACGCCTTGATTTGAACGTTCGCTCCGCGCGCTAACAAGCGCGCTTC
>JBGAOI010000751.1:0-4036 GCA_044221885.1 Polyangium sp. (in: bacteria) | reverse complement strand
ACGACTATCGCGGCGATTCACGAAGGCGCAAGAGAAGCAATTTACCTTGTTCGAGCCTGACTTCGGCCAAGCCTTTTTGCACCCAATTGTTTCCGTATGCGCGAAGATGCTCGTCATTCGTATCGAACACGAACCACACGATTCCTTGGGCCGCGTATTCCGCGGCATCTGCTGGCAGTGTTTTCAAGAGGCGTTTGCGTTTGGCAATGATCCGCGGATCGAAGCCGAACAAAGCGGCATCTTCCGGCCATGAAGTTGCCAGACCACCCCATTGGCTGTAGGCTTTGGCCTTGATGAGCGACAGATACACGCCTTCGCCGGGTTTCATGTGACGTCGCAAATAGGTAATGGCGACCGAATCATCGTGCTCGATAGGTAATGGCGCCTCGTCGAGGCCAGTTTGGGGAATTCCGAGCCACGCGGCTGCGTGATACGACAAGCTCCATCCCACGCCACTGACGAGAATGCTGCCAACGACGAATTTCGAAAAAAACGCCCCAAATCTGCTCTCTCGATGACGTTCGACGATTTCTGTACACAAGGAGGCCGTGCCCAGCGCGAGGACAATCATGGCCACGACACCAAACTTGACGATATCCCACGAGAAACGATAACGAAAGATATTCGGCATGAGCATGGCGCCGCACGCCACCAGGCCGAGAAATAGTTTTTCTCGGCGCATGCGGAAGATCCCAACCAAACCAAGGGGCAACAACACGCCATAACTGCGGGCCGTCCAAACCAAGGTTCCCCAGAGGTGATCGGTTACGCCCCAATGCAACATCAATGTGGACTGAATACGATAGGGTGTCGGCGCGAGAAAACCGCCCAACATTGCGGCGATTGCCCAGGCACCGACGACACTTGTGATCGCACCCAGAGCCCGGTGAAGGGCGATTTTTCGCTCGTGGAAAGATTCCGCGACAAGAAAGGATGTCGAGGCACACAAAAATAACACAAACTGACTTTGTGAAAGGGCTGCGAAGAGAAGGGCGAAAAGCGCGTACCTTGGCCACCGGGTCCCGAAAGGTCGATCCGCAAGCAGGGCCGGAATGGCCAAGAAAAACGGAATTCCCAAGCTTAATGGATGCTGGAAAAAGTAGCTTCCCAGAGGAGGATTGAGCCACATTTGGTCGACCGAGCAAAATCCGATGATTTTGGATCCAAGTGGCGCTTGATCCGGTGCACAGCCCCAATGAATGCCGCCGCCAAAAAGCACGAGCAATCCGGCAATTGTGCCCCAACGTGCTCCACCCAGTCTCCGCCCCAAAAAGCAACCAATCCACGCCGTATAAAGCCACCCGAGGGTGGTTGTCAGGTCGATGGCTCGTGCGGCCGATAAACGCAGCATCGAGCCCCATGCGGCCGCGATGACATTGAATCCAAAATGATAAGTAAATTCATACTCGGGAAATTGCGGAAACCTCGGTGGAAATGCGCCATTTTCCAATTGCGCGACCAAGGACAAGTGGCCTCCGATGCTCAGTTCGTCATGAACATAGGTATTGATGGCAGGCACGATGACGACGAACGAGCCGAAGGCGACCACGAGGTCCAATTTGTGTTGCACAACAAGGGGCAGAAGAGACTTTTTACGAGACAAACGTTCATAAATGTATGCGACTCCCAAGCACGCTACGGCCAGGGTGCCCAAGACGAGTCCCGCAATGAAATGGTGAAAAATCCGGGCGACGATTTCAATGGCCAATAGCCACAAGGCGACTCCCGCAGCCGGGGTGAGCACCCTTCGCGTTTCAGGGTCGGCGACGGCCCGTGACGTCACCCACGCTCCGGCGTAGGCGATCAACGGGGTCGCGAGCCCGAGCCCCATGAGGGCTCGCGACGACGGCAAGGATGCATCCATGCGCCGCATCAAACATGGAGAGATCGGTCAAATCAAGCGCGATGAACACGGGACCGCATTGCTGTGCGAAGTGATGGGGACTTGTTCCTGGATCAATGCGATGCGCCGCCAAACCCGAATTTCGTGCCGCCGATAGGTCAAACGCAGGTCAGCAGAAAATTTTCGCGCGCCTGCTTGACAACTGCGAATGCCCCTGTATAGTCCGCGTTGGCTGCTGCGAAGTGCGTACTCCTCGGTCGCGCTTCGGAGAACAAAACACCGGGGTCGCGGGCCGTTGGGCGCGAGCGGATACGCTCGTCCACGCAATGAGCCGATCGGTGCCGCGATGGGTTTTCTTGTTCCAAGGGCGTCTATGCGCCCGCAGAGAAGCAGCCATGGGCCACTTGCACCTCGATGCGGTCGTGTGTCGACAAGACTCCGCACTCGCTCGCATCACCAATGATTTCGATATACCGATTACGCTCGTTGCGCGTTCTGACGTCTCCATCGAGGCTGAAGGAATCGCCGAGCTTCTCCAATTTGCTTCCATCACCAACTCGATCGGCGCCATCTGGGAAGCCGAGAGAGCTCGACGTATTCGTCCATTTTGGGGCGATGCGCCGGGAAAACTTGCGGGAATCGTTCTAACGCCGGACTTTCACAAAGGTTCGGGGATTCCTGTTGGAACTGTTGCCGACGTGCGCGGGTTTGTCGTCCCTCGCGCAGTGGGCAACGATGTTTGTTGCGGCATGCGCCTTGTCGCAACAGACGCGACCGAAGAAGAACTTCGTGCCAATATGCCGACATTCAAGCGGAAATTGCGCGAAATCTTTTTCCAGGGCAAACGCGATATTCCCATGTCGCCACGTCAACGGGAAGCTCTGCTTCGCGATGGACTTTTTGGATTGCAAGAAACGTCCGCCGACAATGCCGGAAGCGGCATTTGGCGTTATTACGATCCAAAACGAGAAATGGCAGACTTGGAACGTGTACACTTCAACGGAGCCATGCCGACGCGAGATACGTTTGCGTTTGCAAGCTTCATTCGCGCCTCGGGGAAAAACGACGGCCGGGATGTGCAGATTGGTTCGATTGGCGGAGGAAACCATTTTGTCGAAGTGCAAAAAGTCGACGAAATTGTCGATACCGCTACGGCCCGTCGGTTTGGCTTGGAAAAAGGAGCTGTCACGGTGATGGCTCATTCGGGCTCGGTTGGGCTCGGTCATGTTGTCGGAGGGCATTTCATGGCGCGGGCGCATGAACTGCATCCGGCTGGATTGCCGCATCCGGCGCATGGTTTTTACATGCTCCCGACGCGGGGTCCTTTGGCGGAAGAAGCTGCGGCATATTTGTCGGCAATGCGAAATGCTGCGAACTTCGCATTCGGTAATCGCTTGTTTTTGTCGCTCATGGCTGTACGCGCAATGAGTGAAGCGATTGGGCGAACCATTGAAGCGCGGCTCATTTACGATGCGCCGCATAACCTCGTGTGGGAATCTCCGCACGACGAAGATCGCTATTTGCACCGTAAAGGAGCGACACCCGCACCCGGGCCCGATTCGTTCGAAAGTCCGTTTACGTTCACCGGGCATCCGGTGATCATTCCGGGCTCGATGGGCGATGCGAGTTGGGTGCTTGCGGGGCTTGGTAATGACGAGCTTTTGGCGAGCGCTTGTCATGGCGCTGGACGTTGTTTGACGCGTGGACAAGCCGCTCACGCGAATGACGAATTGTACCGGCGCACGACGGAAAAACTCGAAGTGGTCACGCCGATCGATCCAGAGTCCCCTCAATTGCGGCATCGTCGCGATATTTTGGAAAAGTATCACCGACGAATGAAGGAAGAAGCGCCTTATGCGTACAAGGCGATTACGCCGGTTGTTCAGTCGGTCGAAGATGCTGGGATTGCGCGTCGAGTGGCCAAGTTGTGGCCCATGGCGACGGTGAAAGGATGAGCGCGAGCGGTGGATTGCGGGCAGGGGAAATGGAAAGAGGTTCCCTTGGATTGAGGGCAAGGCGGTGAAAGAGGTACCGTTGAATTGCGAGCAGGGGAATTGAAAACGCTCGCGTTGATTTGTTGGCCATAGGTAGTGAAAACGCTCGCGTTGATTTGTTGGCCATAGGTAGTGAAAACGCTCGCGTTGATTTGGACGTTCGCTCCGGGCGCTAACAAGCGCCCTCCGCGAAGAGCCA
>JBGAOI010000750.1:0-4037 GCA_044221885.1 Polyangium sp. (in: bacteria) | reverse complement strand
AGATCGAAGGTGCGTCCTTCCAGACCCTTGCGGACGGCGTCGTCGCTCGTGATGTCGATGGAGAGGACTTCGTCGAGGCGTTCTTTGGCGCGAACGCGCGTGGCTTCGACAATTTCGATGCCGGTGACTCGAGCGCCTTTGCGTTTGGCCGCAAGGCCATTCAGGCCCACGCCACACCCTACGTCGAGCACCGTGCGTGGTCGTCCGATCGCACTTACGAGCGCGAGGTTTTCTTCTTCGACCGTGTACTTGACGTCGGTCGTGGAGAAAGATGACGGGTCGGTACTGAAAAACGTCTCGGTCACGCGCGGCTACCTACCACGATTTGCCCATGCTGCGTTGAATTCGCGGATGGTCTCGTCGGTTTTCGGGTTGTGGAGCATTTTGCGGAGGATCGTTGGCGTCACGGTGACGATATGCGCGCCTTGTTCGAGGGCTTCGTTGACATCCATCAAGTGGCGAACGGAGCCGACGATGATTTGAGCACCAAGCTTTTCTCGGTCGATTTGAGCGCGGGTTGTCGCAATGATCGGGCGGACGTCATAACCCATGTCGCGCACGCGGCCGCTGAAGATCGACACGTACGTTCCGCCGGCCAAAGCCGCCAAATAGGCTTGGTTGAAGTTCATCAAGCACGTGACGTTGGTGGCGATGTTGATCGACGTGAGGGCATGCGTGACCCGCAAACCCACCTCACTGAACGGCACTTTGATGACGACACGTGAAGGAGCCCAAGCGTGGTAACGCAGAGCTTCCTCCATCATCGTTTCTTCCGTTTCGCTCGTGAGTTCCACGGAGACGGGCCCGATCGACGTGGCGATGACTTCGCGAATGCGTTGCTCGAGGTCCACGTTTCCGGCTTCGCGCGCGATGATCAGCGGGTTGGTCGTGACGCCCTTGACGACGCCCCAGGCAAAGATGTCCTTGATTTCACGCGGATCCGAGCTGTCGAGAAAAAGCATGCGTACCTTCTGCCATGATCGAGCGGCGCGAAGGATAGATCATTCTGTCCCGAGGGCTAGAAATTTGAGTGAGGGGATCACTCGAGACGTTGGCTGCGTGGATCGTTCCGCCCGACGTTCGCGCCCTCGTTCATGCCCGTGACTTCAGATGTTTCATGGCGTACTCAGTTGCGAAGCGATCTGGATCCGGTCTGGAAACTCGGCACGTTCGTCTTTCCGTGCCCCCGCGCGTATGTCGGGACTTTGGTCAACCTCGGCGGTGCAAAGGATTCAAAATATGCCGCGCCAAACCATCGATACGCGCGGCTGAAGCATCCGGGCGAATCATGGGAATTTCGTCGAATCCCGTTTTGACGGGACACATTTCGCAGCGGCCGATGTCAAAAATCAATCCGGCCTGCATTCCGGCGCCGCGAGCTGCCAGGATATCCACGGAGGCATCGCCAATCATCCACGATTTGGCCGGATCGAGATTCAATTTTTCAATCAATGCGAGCAACATGCCGGGATGAGGCTTGCGACACGCGCAATGCCGCACCAAAGAGGCATCACCGCCGGGACCGCCTTCGGTATGGTGAAGACAAACCTCGACGGCTTCGATGCGCACGCCATGGTCGGCCAAACGATCGACAACGGCTTGGTTTGTCCGCTGGATCGCTTCGAGCGACACTTGGCCTTTGGCTGCGCCGGGTTGATTGGTGGCCATGGCCAGGACGAACCCGGCATCTTGCAAAAGCTGGAGTCCTTCGACGACGCCGGCGAAAAAGCGTACGTGGTTTGGATGAAACGCACTGACGACAGCGCCGAGTTCTTCGTCACGAACGAAGTCGATGAGGGTGCCGTCGCGATCGAGAATGATGCCGGCGCGTTTGGTCATGGTTCGACATTCATGGGGAAAACGTTGGCAAATTCGGGGTGTAGCGCGCCGCGCCTGGCCATGTTGGCGCGGACGGCGAGTCGAGGCGCCTTATAGCGCAAAACGTGGCGGTGGGGCAGGGGATATAAAGTCACCCGGTCGGTTTTTTTCGTCCCCGTTCCTCCCGGAAAAGCCGTAACGCAAATTGTCCTGCCGGATGTGCACGAAGCTCCTCCACCATCGCCTTCATCGCGGGCGGACAAACCTCGAGCGTCGGCAAAGGCCCGGCATATTCTGGAGGCAAAAGAATGACCGCCGATAATGAAGCGAATGTAACGTCCGCCGCAGTCAAACGATTGCCCACCAAATACTTTCGCCCATCGGACAATCGTTGACCCACTTCGTCGAAGATCATCCGCATATCACGTAGCGACGATTTCTCGGTTTCGGCGTTGATATCCAACCTCCACGCCATCATCCAGCGCACGACTGCGAACATGGGCTTGCCAATCAGCACTTGATAACGAGGCACGGAATGCTCGACAATGGACACGGAAAGATCTTTGTTTGGCAAAAGATGCACATACACCCACAAACGCGTAGCAGGACCCAAAATTTCATCGAATCGCGCTTCGAGTTTTTCCACTTCGGCCCGATCGGGATCTTGTTCGGGAAAAAGCTTTCTGTCCGACGGCGCGAATTGATCCAAATAATGCAGAATGTCGGTCGAATCGTCGAATTTGCCGCCCCGCGATTTCAAAAATGGCACGGTGCGTTTGCCGCCGCGTAACAACGTTGCCGGAAGATGCAACATGGGCAAGTGCGGCTCTTCCGTATAAGAAGCATCCAAACGATCGAGTGCCCAGCGGGCTTTTTCGCAATAATGGCTTTGCGGAATCGTTACGAGCAAAAAAGGTTCGTCTTCGGATATCGGCTTCAAGGTATCCTCCCCACAGTTTGGCCCAAAGTACCGAAGGTCGTCACGTTTGTCAAGGTTGATTCGTGGTCGATGGCAAAACTTCACGCCGCCGCTTCATGCGTTCGGGCAGGTTTTTGTTGATGCGGAGCGCTTGATCGAAGGCTTCCGCGGCGAGTTTTTCGTCGGCAGCGCGGGCGTCGTTCTTTTTTGAGTTGGCCCGAACGGCATAAAGCATGCCGCGGGCTGCGAAGGCGAGGGCCCAATTCGGATTTTGGGCGAGGGCTGCTTCGACAGAGGTCAAACCGTCAGCAATGAGTTTGTCTCGATCGGTGTCGGCTTTGGCGATGTATTCGGCACGCATCGCCAAGGCTTCGGCGAGTGCAGCGTGAAGCGGAGCGTGGCGGGCATTGACGCGCAGTCCGTCTCGAAAAACCCGTTCGGCATCTGTAAGAAAGGGGGCGGGATCTTGTTTTTGGTCCAGCGCATGACGGGCGAGGGTCAGGTGGAGTTGCCCGAGTTCGAGGCGAATGCCGGGCTCTTGGGCGTCGAGTTTTGCGGCTTGTTCGAGGTACGTGCGCGCGGCATCGAAATAGGGTTGCGCATTCTGATGCTGGTTCATTGCGTAAAGGGCGCGAACGTGTTTGGCGGCGCCCATGCCGAATTGCGTATCGGCTTCGTCTTTGTTGATATCGAGCGACGCTTGAAAACTGGCTTCGACGCGATCGAGGGTTTGGCTGGGATTCGCTCGGGTGTCGAGTTCATACTGAGCAGCAACGAGTTCAGCCCAGCCACGGTTGTTGAGCACTAGTATACTTCGTGGATCGATCTTGAAGCCTTGTGCGGCGTATTCGATTGCCCTTTGGATGGTGGGGCGAGGGTCGACACCAGAGGACAATTCGTGATTGGCGCGAATGGTCACCACGTAAATGATGTTGCTATACGCAAGGACGTACATGGGGTTCTCGCGAATTGCAATGCCGAATTTTTCCACAGCGGCATCGACAGACGAGATTGGGCTGATGCCTAATGACAACTCGAAACTGGCGGCGACAAGTTGGATGATACCGGCGTCGTTCCACGCCCACGCAAATGTCGGTTGACGGCGCGTAGCTTCGTCGAAATCGAGGCGCGCCAAAGCGAGGGAGGGGCGCGGATCTAGGCCAATTTTTCGTTCATATTCTGCAATAAATGCATGCGAATTGCCGATTGCATCGATGGCAATTGCATCATCGGGGTTTAGACGCTGCGCACGCTGGCCATTCTCGATTGCCAACTTGAAGGTCGTTCGAGGATCGACACC
>JBGAOI010000074.1:18423-18754 GCA_044221885.1 Polyangium sp. (in: bacteria) | reverse complement strand
AATGAGCATGCCGGAGAGCGCGATTCCCGCACGCACGCTGGGGTAATTGTGAAGTGCCGGCACGACTTTTTCGAGCGTCGGAAGAAACGTCGAAACGGCAAAATAGCCGTACACCACAGGCGGCACACGAGCGAGAAATTGCAGGGGACTTTCAAGCCAGCGTCGCGTTCGTAGGCTGGCGAATTCGCTCAGATAAAGCGCCGAACAAAGACCAATCGGCACCGTAAAGACAAACGCCATGGCCGACGTGAGTAAGCTCGCGCCCAGGAGATTTGTCAGTTCGACGGGCGGACCGGCTGTTTGTCCAAACAACCCTGTTGCACCAAGAGCC
>JBGAOI010000074.1:0-18413 GCA_044221885.1 Polyangium sp. (in: bacteria) | reverse complement strand
CCACGACGAACGAAGGTCGCGAAGCTGGCTTTTGGCGGGGTTTGGAGCGGATTTGGTCACGGCCTGGGTTGCGAACGAGTCCAGGCGAACGGGTCTAATGCACGCGTGTGACAGGGTGATGACAGCCGCACGTAAACGTTGACATGCCTCGGCGAGGACGCGTCATACCCACGTGAGCGTTGCAGGATCCCAGCGTTTCCAGGCTCCATCGACTTGTTGGTGGAGGTCTTTTTTCCCTGCAGTGGTTTTGAAGAGCGTCTTTTTGATGAGCGGGGCGAAAGTGTCGGCTTTGCCGGCGTAATTTTCGGTCACTTCGCCGGAATCCGCAGCATTCATCGTGACGACGATTTCATTGCCATCGACTTCCGCCACGCAATACCCGTGACTGTTGCTGCTCACGTAACCCAGATGCGGATTGATCTGGGAAGGTTTGTCCTGCAAAAGATCGTCGATCTTGCTCGCAAGAATGGGGGCGACCGTCACTTTGCTCAGAACGGGATCATTCTTGATCTGCGACAAAAGCAATGCCCGGTAGGGTGACGACGAGACAGCTCCGCAGGTGAATTCGACGATGTTTTTGGTCGCGTCTCCGCCGGCGGAGGGAACTCCCGCGATAAACGTGTGCAGGTCGCCCGAAATGGCGACGACGTTGCCCGCAGTGGTCAATTTGCCAATCAATTCGTCGCGTTTGTCGCGGAACCCGTCCCAACCGTCGAGATTCATGTAGAATCGTTTGAGAAATTCCGTTGGTGCGCCAGGAGTCATGCGTAGATCGAGCTGAATGGGGCACAAGACAAACGAGCTTCCCCATATTTTCCAAGTGCTCGTCGATGCCGTCACGGTATCGAGAAACCACTTTTCTTGGTCCGCACCCATGACGGTTTGGACGTCTTTTTTGAGGTTCGAACTGTAAATGTCGAAGGGATCCTTGTGCACGAAGTACCGTGTCCCAATCGACGAATAGAAGCCGGCTTTGTTGAGATCGAAATACGAAATTCCTCGCGGTGTCCCCATCGGCGGTATGATGGTTGGAACGGGCGTCATGGGCATTGCCGATTGGTTGTATTGCTCGACGACGGCATTGATGTAGTTCACATTCAAATTGCCCACGACGCGATCCGTCGGATAACCCGCAGCCATCGCGACGTTTTGCAGAAGCGTTTTGTACGGGGCGAGCATTCCGTCGTCGATGTCCACATACGCCGTGGCAATGCCGTCCGGGGGCAAACCTCCAGGCAATGCCGTCAGCGTTGCTTGGTCCATGATGACCGTGCCTGGGAATGCGTCTTCGGGGATCAAATGATCCGGCCGATGCATGCGAAGATCCGTCAAAATCAAGTGCACGTGTTTGCCGAAGACCAAGTCGCGGTAAATACGAATATCGTTTGGAAATGCGATCGCTGGGCTGTATTGGAAGGGCGGGGCTTTGGGATCGGCGTTCGGGAAATCGACCGGCATGTATTCGAACCAGGCTTGGTTCGCTGCTTGGCGCCGCTTGATGTCTTCTTCGTTTGTCTTGCCGTCCGTATACGTTCCCGTTGCTCCCCAGCTATCGTCGGAGAATTCGTGATCATCCCAGGTCGCAACGCAGGCACAACTTTCGTGTAAAGCTTGCAATGCAGGATCCGAGCGATAAGCACGATAAAGATCTCGGTAATTGCTGAGTGTCCGGGCAGCCTGAAATGGTTCGCCCTTGGACGTTGTCAGGGCAAGCGCGCCACTGGTATCGCGAAATGCGATTTTCCGCTTGGGATCGGGGGTTTGGAAGGATGGATCTCCGGTCGTTTCATAAATGTAGTCGCCCAGGTGCACGAAGAAGTCCAACCCTTCCGCGGCGAGCGACCACAACACGTTGTAATAACGCCCGATGAAGTCTTGGCACGAAATGAAGGCAAACTTCACTTTCACGTCGGCGCTCGGATCGGGAGCCGTTTTTACGCGCCCCACCCGCGAAACGTAGGCATGTCCAGCCTTCTCGTAGATGAATCGATAATAATACGTTTTTCCCGCTTCACCCACGAATCGCAATTTGATGCAATTGTCGAATTTCGCGAGGGCCAGCAGTCGATGCCGCTCTTCGCCTTCAACCTTCAGCCGTTGCGTGAATTTCGCGTCCAAGGCGATTTCGACGAATACATCGAGGTCCCATCCCGCGCGGTCATCGTCCTCGACGCGCGTCCAAATCACGGCGCTCTTGGGCTTCGGATCGCCCGACGCAACAGATTGCGGGAAGTAGGCGCTACCGTCCTCGAGCACCAATGGCGTCGTGGAGGTGGGTGTGGTGTCGCCACTGCATCCGTCGAGGATCGTGGCTCCCAAAGTCACAACGGTCGTGCGAAGAAAGTCTCTACGGCTAGGCATGTTATCGAATGTGACAGACGCGCAATCAAGAGTCACGCATTCAGGGCGCGATCTCGCGATCCACGATCACCCGGTGGCAGTCGGACGGTGAAGGTCGACCCTTTGCCAAGCTCGCTCTCGACATCAATCGTGCCATTCATCAATTCGACGAGATGTTTCACGATTGCCAGGCCAAGCCCCGTGCCTCCGAGCTCTCGCGAACGTCCCGCATCGACTCGGTAAAACCTCTCGAAAATGCGTCCAAGATGCGTTGGTGAAATGCCCGGACCGTCGTCCGACACGCTCACTTCCACGCCTCCACCGGCACGCGCGCGCGACGTGAGTACGATGTGCGCACCTTCGCCTGCGTATTTGATGGCGTTATCGAGCAAATTCATGAGCACTTGCTCAATCGCGCGCCGATCCACGCGACACGGCAGGGCATTGTCAGGACGCTCAATGCGCAAATCCACGCCTCGTTTTCGCGCCGGCTCTTCGAGAAGCCGCGCCACATGGGCCACGATCGGCACAACATCCTGCTCCACCAACGTCAGGCGAAAATTCTTCGTTTCGATCTTCGAGAGGTCGAGCAAGTCATCCACGAGCTGACAAAGGCGTTTGGCATGACGATTGATCACATCGACAAACTCGGCAGCTTCTTCCGGATCGGACAACGCCCCGGCCAGAAGCGTTTCGGCCGATGTGCTGATCGCGGTGATCGGCGTGCGTAGTTCATGCGAAACGTTGGCTACGAAATCCGTGCGGATCGTTTCCAAGCGCCGAAGGTCCGTTACGTCGTGAAACACCGCAATCAGTCCCCGTTCGGTGGTTTGGGTGGACGAACTTCGATCGGGTCGATCGCGGCGGCTCGGGAGTTTGGAAACACGAACCAGCAATTTCCGCGGTAAAATACCCGATAATTCGATCTCCCGGACGATCGCTTCTTCGCTCTTCGCTGCCGCTTCGAGCGCTTGTTGCAACGTTGGATTCCGAATCACTTCGATCACGCTCTTGCCGATCGAACCTTCGCCCACGAGGGTCATGCCGCGCAACGCGCGGTTTGCCAAGACAATCGTGGCATCCGTGTCCGTGACGAGAACACCTTCATTCATGCCGTCCAGAATGCTGGCGAGCAGATCGCGTTCGTCACGAAGATCCTCAATCGCCGACAAGAGCTCTTTGGCGAGCCGATTTAATGCCCGCCCGAGTTCCGTGGTTTCTCGCGTGCCTTGTGCCGGTGCATGCACGCCGAGATCTCCACCAGCCATCGCCAACGCAGCTTGGGTCAAGTTGCGCACGGGACGCGTGAGCAACTGCGCGCCGAAGAGGCTCATGACGATCGCCACCGCAATGGCTGCTCCTACGCCGCAGATCAAATACCAACGCGCCCGAGTGACCGCTGCATCGACTTGCGTCAAGGGTACGGCGAGACGAACGATCGCCACGTTGCTCGCTCGTTGTTCGAAGCGATGCGCCGAATAGATCATGCGATGACCGAGCGTGTCGCTGTGGCGCGCCGAATGCCCCGAACCTGAAGCGAGAGCTGCGGCTATTTCCGAGCGTGTTGCATGATTGGGTGTGCGGGCGAGGTCGGCGAAATCGATTTGCGAATCACCCAGCACGACGCCTTGTGCATCGACGAGCGTGATACGTGCGTTGGCGAGTTGTCCCAAGTCGTCGCTCAATGTGTCGAGTTCCTGGGACGAACATGGCGTTGAGCCGCAACGACGCCGAACCGCGTCTTCACACAAGCGAATTTCGGCTGCGAGATGCGCGGTCGTTTGATCGATCATCAAACCTTCGAGCGCTCGTGTCCCAATCCGTTCGATCACGAGCCCAGCAATCAGCATCAGCACGGCCGAGGCGATGAAGAGCTGGGCGCGGATTCCGAGGCGACCGATCATGGTTCGGAGGACGGCTCGTCTGCCGCTTCCGCACGGAATCGATACCCCACGCCACGTACCGTTTCGATGTAGTCCCCGGCGAGACCGAGTTTTTCTCGGACACGTTTGACGTGGGTATCGACGTTGCGCGCAGTCACGTCGACATGCGATCCCCACACTTCGTCAAGTAAAACATCACGTGAGAGCACGCGGCCGCGTCGATCGAACAGCACCATGAGCAGCTTGAATTCGAGCGCAGTGAAGGAGATTTCTTCGTCATCGACCCACGCCCGATGGGCGGCGCGATCGATGCGCAAGACACCAAAGTCGATGCGGCCTTCGGTCTGGGTTGGTCCTTCCGTACGACGTAAAATCGCTCGCGCACGCAAAATGATTTCGCGCACGCTGAAGGGTTTGACCACGTAGTCGTCGACGCCGAGTTCGAAGCCGACGATGCGATCGATCTCTTCGCCTTTGGCGGTCACCATCATGACCGGGATGCTCGCCGTTTGTGGGTTTTGCTTGAGGCGTTTGCACACCTCAGTGCCCGACATGTCCGGCAACATGAGGTCCAAAAGGATGAGGTCGAACGGTTCTTCTTTGACTGCGCGAAGCGCGGTTTCGCCGTTTGACGCTGTCACGACGTCAAAGCCGGCTTGTTTGAAGTTGTAGGAAAGAACGCGTTGCAAATCGCGTTCGTCTTCCACGACGAGAAGTTTCGTGGGCATGCGTTTGACCTGTGTAGCAGGCGTGTGTGTCAACTACGTGGCAACAAGGTGAGCGTGTGTAAAGTCGTTCGCGTGGGTCAAGAAGGTGGGTTGCGTGTTGTCTTGCGGATACACCACGTCGCCCGTTGACTCGAGTTCGCACGGTTCTCTTGCGCACGGCCTGGCTTTCTTCTAGTAGGGGCGCGTTATGGCACTCGAGCGAACTCTTTCCATCATCAAGCCCGACGCGGTCGAGAAAAACCACGCGGGCGCAATTCTGGCGCGCCTCGAATCCGAAGGGTTCGTCGTGCGAGCGATGAAGCGCATTCACCTCACACGTACGGAAGCCGAAGGGTTTTACGCGGAGCATCGCGGTCGTGGCTTCTTTGACGAGCTGTGCTCGTTCATGTCGCGCAACCCGATCATCGTCATGGCCCTCGAACGCGAAGACGCCGTGGCGAAGTACCGCGAAGTGATCGGCGCGACAAACCCGGCAAACGCAGCCGAAGGCACGATTCGCAAGCTTTATGCTGCGAGCGTAGGCGAGAACGCGGTCCATGGCTCGGACAAACCCGAATCGGCGGCCCGCGAAATTGCCTACTTCTTCGCCGGGTACGAAGTTTCTCCGCGCGTTTGAACGACCGTGACGGCTCGGGGGGACTGCGACATCGCCTTATCGCGTGGCGTATTGCGCGAGGGGCTTGCTGCGCTCGAAGCGTTCGGGGACTTGCTCGGCTTGCGCCGTGTCGGTCCTCGAGCGCTGGATCGCGCCAAGTCCGATACGTGTGATGCCTGTACGTCGCTCGTCGACGGGCTGGGCCCCTTTGAACGTACGCTCCTCGTTGCGCTAGGAAAAACCTCCGACGCAGAGTTGACGCTTCGGGCTCTAGGCGAACGCATTCGCTCCCACGTCACGCCGATCGCAGAAGCGCTTCGCGACCCAGCTCCGATTTCCGCTCGACGCCGTTTGGCGCTCGAAACCGTCTTTCGAAAGCATCGATCCGAATTCAAGGACTGTGTGTTCTTGTGCGAGCTTCTCGTCGCAGCGGTGACCACCGTTCCCGTCGAACTCGACATCATCGAGCTCTTCGAACAATTTTCTTCGGATCGTGTCGGTGACGCACCGGTGGTCGTGGTTGGCATCGATGTTGTGCGTTCGGTTTCGTTTTGTGCCGATCGTCATGTGCTCATGGGACTTGTGGAAGCAGCGACGACGTTCGTTTGTCAAAGTGGAACGACGCAAGTACGCCTCGTCGCGGGGACAAACGACGATGGCGCGCATGTGATTCGTCTTGATCCGGCGCCGCGTGGTTGGACGAGGCCGAACAAGACCCTTGCGATTCCCATGCGTAGTCAGGCGGATCTCGCGGTCGACGTTACGCGCGTAGTGGCTACACGAACGGGTCTTGGTGTGACGTTCGATGCGGCAACCCACGTTGCGTCGATCGTCGCAAATCCTCGTAGCCGTCCGTGCTAAATCGCGCGGCATGACCGATCTGCATTCGTCGCTCGCGCCTCTCGTTACCGCCGCTTTTCACGATCGTTCCCTGCTTCACGATGGCGTTCACGAACGCGCCGTCGAGCAAACGATCAACGCGCTCGATCAAGGCAAAATCCGCGTCGCGGAACGTGTTCGTGATGGCGAATGGATCACCCACGCGTGGATCAAAGAAGCCATCCTTCTGTACTTCACGATTCGTTCCCTCGAAGTCACGGAAGCTGGACCGCTCGAGTTCCGAGACAAACTTCCGAACAAGCGGGGCCTCCAAGCTGCGGGGGTGCGTGTCGTTCCACCAGGAACCGCTCGCCATGGATCGTTTTTGGAGCCAGGCGTCGTGCTCATGCCGGGGTACGTGAACATCGGCGCGTACGTTGGGTCGGGCACGATGGTCGACACGTGGGCCACGGTCGGTTCCTGTGCCCAAATTGGCAAAGATTGTCATCTCGCAGGAGGCGTGGGCATTGGTGGTGTTCTCGAACCACCGGGCGCGCAGCCCGTCATCATCGAAGACGGCGTGTTCGTTGGATCGCGCGCCATCGTTGTCGAAGGCGTCATCGTCGAGCGCGAAGCCGTCATTGGAGCCGGGGTTGTCCTGACCGCATCGACGGCGATTTTGGATGTGACGGGTAGCGAAGTTGTCGAGCATCGTGGGCGTGTTCCAGCTCGAAGTGTCGTGATTCCAGGTACGCGTCCCAAGCGTTTTCCTGCGGGGGAATTCGGTGTTCCGTGCGCTCTCATCATTGGAACTCGAACGGCATCCACCGATCGCAAAGTTTCACTCAACGCAGCGCTGCGTGACTTCGGAGTGGCCGTATGACGGATCCCGTGACCGTTCGTCTTGTTGAAACAACCTTGTGGTTGTGCCGTATTCCGTCGCCAACAGGCGAAGAGACAGAACTTGCGAACGCCATGATGGACCGTTTGTCGCGGGCTTCCTTGGCGGGTGCGGTACGACGTCACGGTGATTCGTTGGTCGTACCGGTGACTCGTGGGACCGGCGGTCCACGCATCGTGCTTGCGGGTCACCTCGACGTCGTGCGTACGATGCATGATGGTCCACCGCGCGTCGACGAAGACAAACTTTACGGACCCGGAGCATCCGACATGAAGTCGGGTTTGGCGTTGATGCTCGACCTGCTCGAACATGGCCAAGACGAACTACAGCATGCCGACGTGACGATGATTTTTTATGCGCGCGAAGAAGGCCCCTTCATCGAGAACGAGCTCGGACGCGTGTTCGAAGAAGATCCGGACGCAACGAATGTGGACTTGGCGATTTGCCTCGAACCGAGTGACAACAAGTTGAGTCTCGGGGCATGCGGCACGATCCATGCGCGGGTCGTGTTCGAAGGAAAAACCGCGCACAGCGCTCGACCTTGGCAAGGCGAGAACGCGATTCACAAGGCTGGTTCGTTTCTCGTGGACCTGAGCAAAGTCGAACCGCAAACGTGCGTGATCGATGGTTTGTCTTACCGGACGACCATGTCGGCCACGATGGCCGAAGGTGGACGTGGTCGGAACGTGATTCCAGATGTGTTCTGGGTGAACGTGAACCACCGCTTCGCTCCGGATGTTTCTTTGGTGCAGGCTCAGGCCAACATCGAACGAGTGGTCGACGGGCGAGCGCGTGTCGAGTGGGTCGATCTCTCTCCGTCGGCAGCACCGCATGGAACGCATCCGCTCGTGATCGCATTGCGGGAAGCGGGGGTCGCTGGGGTCGAAGCGAAGCAAGCGTGGACGGATGTAGCTCGATTTGCCGCGCACGGTGTTCCGGCTGTGAATTGGGGACCTGGCGAAAACGCGCAAGCGCATCAACGCAACGAATGGACGTCGATTCAAAAGATGCGTGAAGGACGCGAGATCTTGAGCCGGTTTTTCCGGGCGCTTGGTTCGTCCTGACGGACAGGTTTGCCTGGACTAACCTACGTGTACAATCGAGTAGACGATCGGTTTGGGATCGACTCCTTCAACGAGTTTCGTACGACCCGGAAGGAAATCGAGTTCTACGACAAACGCAAAGCCGGCAACGACGCCACCTTGCTTCTCCGTGAGGAGCGCAGCCGCCTTCGCCGTACCGCCAGTGGCCAAAAGGTCATCGACGATCAACACCCGGGCTCCCGGCTTGATCGATTGCTCATGCATCTCGAGTTCGGCTTCGCCGTATTCGAGCGAGTACGCGACGCGGTCCTTTTTCCAAGGCAATTTGCCTGGTTTTCGTACGGGCACAAAGCTCGCGTTGAGGCGCGCGGAGAGCGCTCCGCCAAAAATGAAGCCGCGCGATTCGATGCCGACGACGACATCGATGTGCTCACCGATGAAGCGTTGCGCCAAGAGGTCCAGCGTGATGTGCAGCGCTCGAGGATCTGCAAGAAGCGGCGTGATGTCCTTGAACAAAATGCCGGGCTTGGGGAAGTCCGGTACGTCGCGTAGACGCTCACGCAGATACTTGAGCGCGTGCTCTCCAGGGAGTTGGTCCGGGTCGAACATGATGGCGCGAGGTTAATCCGAAACGGTACTCGAGGGAACGGCGCTGCATGTTGCTGCGAGGAGATCGCCGTGATCGGATGCGACGAGATCGAGCGTGATGGGCGTGATGCTCACGCAGCCTTCGTCGTAGGCCTCGGTATCGGAACCCGGGGCATGGTGGTGACGTGCTGTGCCTCCACCGATCCACAAATATTCGTGCCCGCGAGGATCATGCCTGTAGACGACATCCTGTGTGTAAAGACGTTTTCCGATGGTCGTTGCGCGTACAGGCCACTCGCGTCCTGGAGGAATGTTCACGTTGAACAGCGGTGCGGAACGTGTGGGCTTCTGGCGATACGCCGCGAGCAGTTGCATCGCGAGACGAGCTGCGAGTACGGCGGCGCTCGAACGATCCGCGGCTGAATCGGCGGATACAGCCATCGAAGGAATGCCGCGTAACGCGGCTTCGCGCGCTGCAGCAACCGTGCCCGAGTAAAACACATCGTGACTCAGGTTCAGACCATGGTTCATCCCCGACACGACCAGATCGGGCAGTCGTGGGAGAACTCGATCGCCTGAGTTGAGCGCGACGTACACGCAATCGGCTGGCGTGCCATCGAGTGAAAACACGTCGTGTTCGACACTTCGTAGACGCAACACACGATGCAGACTCAGGGAGTGACTCGTTGCGCTTTGGTTGGCTTCGGGCGCGCACACGATCACGTGGGCATGACGCTGAAGCTCGCGACGTAATGCGCGCAGGCCCTCGGCCGAATACCCATCATCGTTGGAGAGCAAAACAATCGGCAGTTCGTTGGACATCGTCACTTGCCGGAAAGGCGCTTGGGGAAGGCGGCAAGGAGCTGGAAGAGCGCCGAAATCCGACCCATGAACCCAGCTCCACCACGGAGACGAGCCATCGCATAAGCGATCGTTCGCAAGACCGGCGTGTAGGGGTACCACCACAACTCGCGTGCTGCACGACTACGGTCTTCTAGGACGAACTGCGGACGTGTGAGTTCAGCCAGGGCAAACGGACTGTTTGTAATTCCGTACCCGCTGTCGCCGGTTCCCGTCCACGGTGCTGCCGGAACTGCGGCGGTGAATCCGTGGTTGTTGATCGTCACGACGCCTGTACGAAGCGTTCGCGCCAAGTCGTGCGCGTGGTTGATGCGTCGCGTCCAAATGCTCGTCGTGAGACCGAACGTCGACGCGTTCACGCGGGCAATTGCATCTTTTGCATCGTCGACCACGACAATGGGCAGGATGGGCCCGAACGTCTCTTCGCGCATGAGCAACGTGTCTTCGCGTTCGAGCTTCACCACGGTCGGTGCAAACGCGAGCGAACCTGCGTCCGGAGCTCCACCCACGAGGATCTCCGCTCCATCGCTTTCGGCATGTGCAAGATGCCGACGCACGATGTCACATTGTTTCATCGTCGTAAGAACTGCCGTGTCGACGCCAGGCTTGAGCGCTTTGGTCAGTTCGACGAGGCGCGGGATGAGTTTGTCCGCGATAGCTCGTTCGACATAAACCCGTTCGATCGAGGCACAGTTCTGACCCGCATTCGTAAACGCGCCCCACAACAAACCGTTTGCTGTTCGTTCGAGCGGCGCATCCGCCAACACGATCGCGGCGTCCTTGCCACCAAGTTCGAGTGAACACGGGATGAGGCGTTCGGCACAACGAACCGCCACGCGGCGTCCTGTGGCAACGCTGCCTGTAAAGACCACGACGTCGGCTTCCTCAATGATCGCCCCGCCAACGTCGCCGCCTCCTTGCACGAGCGTGAGAAGTCCTTCGGGGAGAAGTCCTTCGAAGAGGGAGGCAACGAGAGCACCAGAACGCGGCGTGACTTCGCTCGGCTTGAAAAGCACGGCGTTGCCGGCGAGCAATGCGGGCACGATGGTGCGCAAGGGAATCGCGACGGGATAGTTCCACGGCGTAATCAGACCAACCAGGCCACGAGGCGCTTTGTGAATGCGACCGAGTTTGCCCGGGTACGCCACGGGGTCGAACTCGACGGTGGTTCCTTCGAGCAACTCTTCGATGGACGCAGTCCAATATTCGATGAGATCTGCGTTGGGTAAAACCTCCGAGAGTGCAGCTTCTTCGATCGGTTTGCCGCATTCGCGACGCACGAGCTCAGCGATTTCTTCGGCGCGTGAGAGTAGGCGCTTCTTCACCTTCTCGATGACGTTGGCGCGTTCGTGGGCTGGGCGATCCGCCCAAGCCCGTTGGGCGTCACGTGCTTTTCGAGCCAGGTCTGGAATGTCGCTGGGTGCTGTTGCCTGAACGGCACTGAGGTCGGATCCGTCGAGGGGACTCTTGGTGGGAAAGACGCCGAGTTTGTTTAGGCCATCGGTAGGTTTGTCCGATGCTTCGGTTTCGGATGTTTCATCGCTCTTGGTGTCGTCTTCTTCGGCGCTCATATCGGGCGGGAGCCTATCACTTCAACGCGGACGTGCGCGAAGACGGAGACGCGTGCGTATGCGGAAAGCACAACGCCCCATGAGTGCCGGGAGCAACCCATGGGGCGTCGATGGATCAGCGCTGGATCAAGGAACGTTGACGGTGAACGTCGTGTACTTGCGGCAATCGATCTGCTTCGGTTCGCCAGCCGTGAGCCAAATCGGGGGTTTGGCGAGGTCTTGTGCGGGGTCGGCAAGGCGTACGAACTTCAAGCCGCAATCGGATTTGAGTTCGGCGTTCGTGTCGCCAACCAGCTTGCCCGTGAGGTACACGCGCGCGGGCTTGTTGGACGTGACGAAAATCAACCCCTGGTTGTTGTTGAGCGTTGCAGGATCGATGCTCGGCGTTCCTGCTGTCGCCGGAGGTGTGGGTTCTGCGGCCGCTGATGCCGAAGGCGCGGGTGCGGGGGCCGAGTCGGCTGGAGCTGCGGCAGCACTGTCTGCGGGCGCAGCACTGTCTGCGGGCGCGGCGGACGCACTCGCGGCGGGAACAGCCGTATCGGTTGCTTGGGGCTGAGGCGTGGTCGGAGCCGCGGTTTGTGTGGCCGTTGGATTCGTTGGAGGTGCAACGGTTGTGGGGGCTGGGGCCGGCGCTGGCGCCGGAGGCGAACCACCAATCCACCCTTGTTTCATTGCGACAAACGCTCCGGCAGCGAGCAATAGAATCACAGCCGCAACGATTAGCAGTGTCGGTACACCCTTGGTGGGTGGCGTGGGTTTGGCCAACTCGGGTTCTTCGACGATCGGCTTCTTTTCGACAACCGGCTTGGTTGTGACGAGTGGCTTCTTCTCCACAACGGGGGCCGGTTCCGGCGTGGCCGCGGGTTTTTCTTCCGAAACCGCGGGGGTTGCTGGTTTGGTCTCCGCCTTAGCGTCTTTCTGATCTTTGGGCTCCGTCACATCGAGGTCGACGGCTTGGAGGTCGCCCTCTTGTGCGGCGACGAGCTCGAGGTCGAGTTCCGTTTGCGACGGGCCCTTCTTGATGTTTTTGTCGTCCGTGCCGGACAAACCAATCGAAGCGGGGTCGATCTTCTTTTCGGTTTTTTCAACCCACGGCAGATCGATTTTCTGCGCGTCGATTTTGACTTCGATCTTGTCGGACGCTGCTTTCGTGTCGGGCAAGCGGATGTCGACCTTGTCGCCATCCGATTTCTTGTCGATGCCCAACGACTTCTTCGCGTCCTCGAGCTGCTTTTCCGACATTGCTGCGAGTTCAGCGGCTCGGCGCGAGGCCGCGCTCGGTTCGTAGAGTTGCGTCGGCTCGTTTTCTTCTTCGCCATCGGTGTCTGCAATGGCCGAAGGCAAGGAGGGTTTGGCCGAAACGTCCACGTTTGTCGGAACGGACTTTTTCTCGAGGTCGAGAACGGGTTCGACGGGCGGCGTGTCGCTTGTGCCCGGCAACGAAATTCCTGCAGCGGCAGCGCCGGCACGAATGTCCGGCGCTTTGACGGCTCCATCGCCTACACCCGTAAGTGTCTTGTAGAGGTTTGCCTCGCCAACCGGCGGTTTGGCCGTAACGACAGCCGGCGGCGCTGGGGTCGCGGGCGTCTTGATGATGGGCGGTGCGACTTTGTTTGTCAGTGGAATCGGGGTATTCGCGGGCGTCGTCGGTTTGACGATCGGCGTCGGCGGTACAGGTTTGACCGCGGGCGTTACGGGCGCTGGTTTCGCGACGGCGGCTACCGGAGCGGGTTTGGTCGCGGCAGCCACTAGGGGTTTGCCCGGAATCGCTTCGGCAGGTTTCGACGTGCTGATGACAGGTTTGGCCGGGCCAGGTTTGGCCGCGGCTGGTGTCGTTGCAGCCGGCGTTTTTGCTGGCTCCTTGCCCAGTCCAGGGAACGGCGCCGCGAGAGGTATGGGCGCGCCAAACGTCTCCGTCGTGTCGCTCCAATCATCATCGCCAAACTTCGTCATGCCCGGTCCAGGCGTGACGGGCGGCGCAGCGCGCACAGGTGCGGCTACCGCAGGTCCGGCAATATCATCGGTCGCACGACTCGCTGCCATCGTCGGTTGGGTTGTTGCAATGACAGCCCCACGGTCCGGACGAGGCTTGGCAGCGTTTGTCCTGACCTTCTCGAGCAGCGTTTCGAGGGCCAGTATCTTTTGTTCGACGTTCACGATCCGCAGCATACCGGAAGCTGCGACAGGTGACGAGAATCCGGAAAGATGCTTGGAAAAGACGCGAGGGTGTCCCTCGGATTTGCCAGGCATTGCGAATGCCCGCATCAGCCGAAGAACACCCTCTCATTCGTTCAGAGCGTTCTAGCCCGAACGTTCAGACGGTCAGAGCGTCTCGAGGTACGCCACGAGATCGTCGATTTGCTCGGCGTTCAGGTGCGACGTGACACCGTGTTTGTCACCACCACCGCAGGCGCTGCTGCCGTCGAAGCGATCACGGAGTGTCGGGGCGCAACCATCGTGCATGAACGGAGCGCGATCCGCGATGCCCATGAGCGTGGGCACCTGGAATTGTTTGCCCGTGCCAACGTCGGCAAACTCGTTGTTCGTGCCCTTGGCGCCGCTATGGCACGAGTTGCAACCGACCTTCGCGTCGTTGTAGAGCGCTTTGCCGCGTTCCACTGCTGCCGCATCCGTGACCTGAGCATGTTGCAGCTTGGGCACCGAATCCATCCAGCGCTGGATCAACAGTTGACGACGCGGACCTTGCGGCTGACCGCCCATGCGATTGACGAAGACTTCGCTCATGATGTGACCAACGTCGCGCATGTCGCCGTCCCAATGCAGAGGCGCCGTGTCCGAAATACCACCGCGCACAGTCTGGGTTCGTCGCGGACCAATCGTTTGGAAGTTCCATGTGCGGGCGTCATCGCGACCTTCGGGATGACACGATGCGCAGGCCATCGACGTCGCCATGCCCGTCGCCAAACCGGGGCTCTGGTGGAACACGTCGTGTCCGGTGTCGCGACGGCTTTCGCCAGGCAGCGAGATTGTCTTGTCGAGACCAGGCAAGTAGATCGCTGCGGGTTCGCGGAGCTGAACGATCGGCGTTCCATCGGCCAAGTACGCCGCTGCCACCGGTTGTCCCGGCACGGGTTGCGTTTCCGGTCCTCGGCAAGGTTCTTGGTCCTTGTTGTTCGAGATGCCCACGAGCGGCTTGCGCACGATGGCGTTCGTGCCGGCCGCGACAATCGTCACGTCCGTTCCAGCAGGCGAAATCGCGATATCGACAGGAAGCGCCGTGCCCGCGAACGATTGCAAACCATCGGTCGGAATCAAGATCGGGGGATCGTTTTCACCACCCGGATCGATCTTCGTGACGGTTGTCTGGACAATACCTTCATCACAACCACCGCCGCTGTAGCCGCCAGGTTGTTGCGTGATGACCGGGCCGTTCATGCCGCGCTGATGAATCATGAGCGCGCCGCCGTTTTTCATGCCAATCATGCGCCAAGCAACGGCGGGAGCAAATTCAGTATCCGCACCCGTATTCAAGTCCATTCGGTTGACCTTGGGGGGCGTTCCACGTTGCCAAACCTTGCCCTCTTGGCCGACCACCATGACTTCCGCTGTGCGAAGGCGGCTCACGAGGAGTTTGTCGCCCTGAATCACGACGTCACGAAGATCGCGCTCGAGTTGCATCTTGCGCGTCGCTGCTCCGCCGGCTGCGGGCAAGGTGACCAGTTCGCCACCGGCACACGCCACGTGAATCTGGTCGTTGACGCTGTCGTACGCGATGCCTCGAGGAGCCGCGCACACTTCACGTCGATCCACGAGTTTGCCCGCGGCGACATCAACCTTGGCAATCGCGCCGCCCGCCATCAACACGACGTGGGCATTGCCATTCTTGTCGACCGCAACACGTCCGGGTTCGTCGCCGTCTTGGAGGGCAACTTTCGCCTTGAGGGACGATGTGTCGACGTCGACAATCCAAACCACGTCGCGATCGGTGTCAGCCGCGATCGCCGTGTGCCCGTCAGGGGCGACAGCCAACGTGCCACCGTTGATGGGCGGTGGGGCTTTGGCCGCAACAACGATGTCCTCTTGAGGAACCAGCGTGTCCGTACCTGAACAACCGGCAGCTATGGAGCTTCCGGCAAGTGTCGTGAGAAGCAATGCAAGGGCGCGTCGGGGATGGGTGGGTCGCATGAGGCCTCCGCGAATGGTCTTGGCAAGAATGGCGCCAAGCCTGAACCTCCATTCTCACCTGTTTACATTCCCGCGCCAACCAGCCTTGGGACAGCAAATGTCCATTCTTGTACGATCCGCTCTGGACGTCCTTCGGCGCGTATCGTTCGCAGTGCGAGCAACACCGTTCCCACTTCGTTCATGCGGTGTTCGCAGTGCATTTGCGCGGGCAGCGGACGCATGTGCCGCAAAGTGTGCCAACGCCAGGTTCCATGACGGTCACGTCAGACCAGTTCGATGCATTGATCGAAAAGGCCACCTTGAACATTCACCACAATGTGCTCGGGGGTGACTTCGAGACGTTCGAGGTTTACGGACATCAAGAACTTCGAGGCACGAAAGGTTTCTTTGGGGTCAAAACGAAATTCTACGCCTCGTGGGAGCTCGTGCGCTTGTCCTGAGATACGCGTTGGAATGACGAGATCGAATCGTCGAAGAGCGATTTGGGCTCGGCGTCCTTCATTGGCGAAGTGGACCGAACCGCCGCGGCGTGTGAAGAGCAAATCACCACGGTCTTCGAGCGCTTGCATCACGGCTGGCTTGAGCAATCCGCCTGTGGCGGCTTCGACGACACGCGCCAGTGGCAACGTTCCTCCGCTTTTCAAAACGGGAACACACGACGCAATCAGCGATTCGACAGCGGGACGCAGGCCCGGGCGCTTTTGCGTCTGCGTAGGCATGATGCTTTCTCCCATTCGATGTCGAATGAAGGGGTCGCGCCGCTCTTCGGGCGAACTTTCCGTGCATTCTCGACGCAATCCCATGCGCTCGAGCGACAATGAAAAAAACGACATGTCCGCAGCTTTGTCCCGGGCGCGTACCGCGGCCAAGAAATCGACGCAAAAACCGGCGAATGAAATGCCAGAAAATCGGCGTGATTCAACAGAGATGACCGGCGAGTCAGAATCGATCGTTCGTCAAGACGCCGTATCGGTCCATTCCAACGCGGGCAGGCCGTCGATGCTGGTGGCGTTTTTTTCTCGCTGATAGGCGTCCAATCCCGCCTCTCCTTTGTGGACTGCCCAATCCTCGAGTTGCGTGCGGTCTTTCTTGAATTCGTAAACGGGGACGGCATATCCACAAGAATCGGCAATGCGTGTGAGCTCAACGAGAATGATGGCGCGGGCCATGGGGGATGTTGGAAAAGTCGCTGAAAGTGCAGTGAATCGAGGCGTATTTTTCTCGATGATTTGTCCGCGACCATAAAGGCGGACAATTTTCGGTGGTCCCTCGAATGCGCAAAACATCAGTACAATCCGGCCGTTTTCCCGTACATGGGCAATGGTTTCCGCGCCGCTGCCGACAAAGTCGAGATATCCGACCGTCGTTGGGGAAAGAATGCGAAAACTATCCAATCCCTTGGGAGAGAGGTTGACGTGGCTGGCTGTGTCCGACGGCGCAGTCGCCACGAAAAACATGTGTTGAGCGCGAATGAAGTCGATGATGGGGTCTTCGAGGGACGTATAAAGTTTGCCCATGGGATCAATTAACTTGGCGGGTAAAACGATTACGAACCAGCAACGATTCGCAAGACAGTGAGGGTGAGCGCATGAGGATCAACGGCGGCGTAAACGACGGCGCCGCTGCTGTAAATCTTGATGCGAAAAGGATCGTCGGCTCGGACGCGCCGAATGGTGCCTTTGCCGGTTTCAGCCGCTACATGCACAGCTTTGCAAATGGCTTCAGCAACCCAAGGATTCATGTTCCGGACTTGCGACGTATGCGCCGGATGCCACTGAACCGTGAATTTCATCGTGAGGCGGCAGAGTACGTGAAGGGAATGTGAGCGGAGAGTTATTCAAGACCGACGGAAGACATGAATTCTTCATCGGACAACCAATGGGTGGTTGATTGGAGAATTTCGTCGAGTTGCGCGTTTTCTTCGTCAGAAATTGGCTCGAGCGGCGCATTCTCGATGGCAGTGAGCAAGGGATGAACTATGGAACGCGTGCGAACGTTACCCGTTGCGTCTGCAAGTAGGTTGACAACATTCGGTACCAACGCGTTGCTCTGTGCCATGGGATAACTCCATCCGCGGGGTTGAGACGCGAGGTCTCTTGTGAAGCCCATCCTGTCATGGTTTGCGCCCTCTTTGCAAGCAAAAAGACAGTTGTCATGAAAAAACTCGAGGTCGCGAGTCGGTGGCACAGACAAGGGACAAGGGAATTTCAGTGTGTTTTTTTGTAAGCGTCGCTTGACTACTTTGCCTTCCGCCCATAAGTGACCGGCCGGTCAATATGCGCCCTTCTGCCCGCTCGATCTCGCTCGCCCTGTGCTCCTCCTCCTTCTTGTTCGCGGCTGTCGCGTTCGCGGACGAACCCAAGGAACCGCTGCCTGTCGCTCCTCCGGTGGCAACGCCTCAAGCGCCAGCAGCCGCTTCAGCAACGCCCGATCGCATCGCTGAAGCCCTTGCGCCGCAATCCGGTGGTTTGACCCCCAACGAAGTTGGACGCCTTGTTTTGAAGGCCAAACCTTCGTTGCGTGTCAAAGAAGCGGAACTTCGTGAAGCGGCAGCACGAGCCGACCAGGCGCTCTTGGCGTTCGTGCCTCGAGTGACTGGCGCGGCGACGTACACGCGTTTGTCCGAGGTGAAGAATTCACTTGGTACTCAAACGGTGTTCGGAACAGTCAATGGCACGACGTTTACACCAGGAATTCCTACGGGTGGGCTGGTCTCCAGCGCGTGTCCCCAAGTTCCAGTGCCAAACACACAGTGTGTTCGCGTGATTGAACAGACGGGTCAACAGAGCGACATGCTTGCCGTCACGCAAGTGCCGTTCAACTTCCCGGTTCTTCTGAACTCCTATTCGTTCACCGCCCAACTGGCCATTCCCGTGTCGGACTACGTGCTCCGTTTTTCGCATCTGTACTCCGCCGCGTCGCATCTCGAGAGCGCCAA
>JBGAOI010000749.1:0-4047 GCA_044221885.1 Polyangium sp. (in: bacteria) | reverse complement strand
TCGTCGTGGTTGTTTTCGGAGCTGGAGTTCCGCTGCTCTGCAAACCGCCTCCGCTGCTCGGCAGTCCCGAACTTTCACCACTGCTTGGTGGCGGCACACTCTCACCACTCTTCGGCAAACCCGATTCACCGCTCTTGGGTAGCCCGGACGAACCACCGCTGCTCGGCAACACGCTCTTACTCCCGGGCAAACCGGTCTCTTTGCTACCTGGAAGGATCGGATCCTTGGATTGGGGCTTCGGGAAAACTGCGTCGCCGCCTCCGAGTGAATTTGCGGGGCCCAAGGTCTCGCCCTTGGGCAAACTCGGGCCACCGGGTCCAAGGATGGGTGCGCCGCCGTCGAGCGAGTGCGATTGAGGTGCACCGAAGCGTTTGATACGGAAAACCACGCGGCGGTTTTTCGACGTCATGAACTTGCAGTCTTCCGACAGTTTTTCGTCGGGCGCGTTGCAAGCGCTGTCGTCGTAGATGGGTTTGGAATGACCATACCCTTTCGCGGTCAAACGATCCGGCTCGATGCCTTTGCCGATCATGTACATGCGGATGTTTTCGACGCGTCGTTGGGAGAGATTGAAGTTGTACGCGTCGCTCGCTCGGACGTCCGTGTGGCCTTCGATTTCGAGTTCGCGGATGTCGGGCGAGTTTTTCAACACTTCGACGACTTGATCCAAGAGCCCTGTCGAATCGGGGAGAATGATGTCTTTGTCCGTGGCGAAGTGGACCGGATCGAGGATGACGATTTCGTCGTCTTTTCGGAACGCCGACGGGCAACCTTCGCGGGCGTTTCCGCCAGCGGTATCCGGGCATTTGTCCAGACGATCGGGCGTCCCGTCCTTGTCCTTGTCTTTTTCCGGACAACCATTGTTTTCAACGGTGCCTTTTTCTTCAGGACACTTGTCGACGGCAGCGAGAATGCCATCCATGTCGGGATCTTCGCTGTCCATCATTTTGAGGCGCCGGACGTGTTCTTGTTCTTGCGACCACGTCGGTTGCCACATGATCCCGCCAAACGCGCGAAAGACTGGCGCGCCAAACCCGCAGTTTGCCCCGAACGCACCGCCGACCGTGAAGGTAAACCCGGCGTCCGTTTGAAAACGCAGCGCGAGCAATGCTTCGGCCGGAACTTGCGACGGACTGTCAGGGAGTTTGGTCAAGGACGCGTGTCCAAATACGCCACCCAGCACGGACCAACCCCAACGCTGCACGACGTACATTTCGCCGCCGAGCCCAAAATTCGCCATGTCACCGACTTTGGTGCCCGCGAATTGCCGATCGGGACGGAACCAAACGCCTGCATTGGCCGATAGAAGCAAGCCGAACTTGAAGCGATAATCCGCAACATAACCGAGCCCGCCCGTGACCGCTCCATCGCTCGCAAAAGCGTTTTGATCCCCCGTGGGAAGGTTGAGGTTGCCCGTCACGGCCATGCCAAACCCTTCCACGATGTGATCTTTGCGGTTGAAACCCGGAATCGCAATTTTCGTGGAAAGACGCAGGTCACCAAGTGCGTTTGGCGAAATGGAACCTTCACTGCCGAGTGCCCGGAGGTTGTCCGACGTTTGCCACGCAACGAACGGCACGGCGAGGCCGAAGTCCACCCAATCGTAAAGCCCGATGCCGATGAGACCGGTCAGTTGTAGTCGCGCGCCGACAGCGTGGATTTCCTTGCCCGTCGTGATCGACGCAATGGCCAAGGGATCAAGAGAGATGTCCGAGTAAAACCCGACCACGGGTGACTTGTGCCCAATGACTTCGGACTTTTGGATCATCACGAGGTCACGTGGGGCAGGGGACGGCCGGAAAATTTGAGCGTCGAACCGCCCTTCTTCGGCGTGCGCGACAGGGGCTGCGCCAAGCGCAGCAACGGAGAGCAGGAGGGAAAAACTTCGCTTCACGGGGACCCTCGACGTTGGCGGCGACGGAGCAGAGCAAGAGTGGAAGCAAGAAGAACGGCTGCTGCCGGGGCACCACTTCCGTGACGTCCGGGCTGAGCAGAGCAGATTGTAGCAAGAGTTCCACCGCATTCGACGCCGTCGGGCATGGGACCCGGCGCGCATTCTTTTGCGGTTTCGGCTTCATTCCAGCGGCAATGATCATTGCCCAAACAATCGACGTTGGTTTTGCAATTCGGCGAGCATGTTTTCGTATCGGGATTGCAGGTTCCGCCGCACGGACAATGCGCGTCGGCGAAACATTCGACGCAGACCGAATTCTCGCAAATGGGTTTGGTCGGGCTACACGTGACCAAACAACCCACGTCGTTGCTGCACGTATTCATGGCCGAATCGCACGTTCCCGAACCGCATTGTGCGTCATTGACACATCGAACGCATGCGGCCGTGGCTGCGGTTTGTCCCTTGCAATAAGGCGTCGCTCCGCCGCAACTGTCGCAACGCATGCCGCAACGTTTGTCGCGGGTGCACGGCATACACACGCCGCTCAAACAGAATGCTCCATCACCGCAATCGGCGTCTTGCCGACATTCCGCGCACGCAGTCCCCACCGGACCCGGCAAACAGAAGGGATATCGCGGTACCGCCGTTCCATTGACGACGATGGTTTCCAAAGCGAGACAATTGACGCACGTATCGCCGCAACACGTCGCCGTATTGTTTTCCGGCAGTGCCGCCATACATCGGCCGACGGCCAAGTTGCAAATGCCACCTTTGCATTCCGCATCGGTCGTGCATTCGACACACAACGGATCGCCGTTCGGCTCAATCGCTTCGCACTTCATTTGCGTGCCGAATTGGCCATTCGGGCAGCAATTACACGACGTTCCCGCGCACGCATCCGGCGTCGAACAGGGTTGGCAATTTTTCCCGTCGCACTTTTCGCCCTTCTCGCAATCCGCATCGACCTTGCATTCGTTGCACGTCTTCGTAATGGGATCACATGTGAATCCACCCGTGCAATCGGCATCCGTGCGACACCCGCCGCATTCCAGGTTGCCATTCAGATTGACGCAAAATGGCGTATCGCCGCCACAAGGAGAACACGTGGGACCACAAAGCTTGTTCGTATCGCAAGGCGCACACAATGCCGCGTCATTGCAATAATACCCAGGGACGCAACCATTGTTTCCAGGTTGATTGATCAATGCCCGATCGCATTGCTGGCAAACGTTCAAGTCCGGGAAGGAAGGATTGCCACTCAGCGTGTGGAAAAATGCCGTCGGCGGAAAGAGCGTAAAACCCGCGTCGCCCAATTTGATGATCGGAGGTTGGTTGGCCGGACGCTCGAAGTCCGTGAACGTACCAATGAAATAAGACATCTCGAGCGCCGCGTGTTCGCCAATTTCAATGTAGAGAATCTCGAGCGGGTAAAGCCCAGGCTTTTGAAACGTTACTTGCTCGGTGACACGCCAAACGGGAAAACCGACTTCCGCCGGACGCGTCAAAATCGTATAGGTTGCGGCATTCGCTCCGTAAAACGTCAAACTGACCGCGTCGTCCGTGTAAAACCCGAAGTGAATGGGCTTGTTTGCAAGGTCCGACGTTACGTTGTAATAACCGCGAAGTCGCATCCCGAACGACGTCGTCGTGTCATTGATGAAAAAATCACACCCGCCCGTTTGGCACGTGGGCAATACGGCATCAATGAAATCACCGTAACTTTGCTTCAAGCCTGCCGAATTGTTGTTCGATAAATCCAGCAACGTGCGAATGACGGATTCGACGCGATCGGCTTTGTGCGCCTCCATGAACGCATTCACCGACCCCGTATAGGCCGCCGGATTCAGCAATCCGAAATCCGTCGTCGGACTCATCGAAATCGCCGAAGCCGAACAGAGACCCGTGCCTTGACCAGGCAACGCGTCACTCACCCCCTCCGGAATCGTCACCGGCGCCGCCGATACCGATCCCACGCGCAAAACGAGCGCCGCCGCGATCGATCCAATAAGAAAACGATGGTTTGACATGGCACCGTTACGCCCGCTGCCGTCGTACACACACGACGCCGCCCCATCCTACATGAACTCGCTCTTTCGCGCAAGAAGCCTGCTTT
The DNA here is from genome assembly GCA_044221885.1 of Polyangium sp. (in: bacteria). Classification (GTDB taxonomy): domain Bacteria; phylum Myxococcota_A; class Polyangia; order Polyangiales; family Polyangiaceae; genus Polyangium. The sequence goes on along the minus strand of JBGAOI010000749.1, from coordinate 40 downwards.
CAAACGTCACCAGATCGAAATCAATTTCATGACTCGCGAA
>JBGAOI010000748.1:0-4055 GCA_044221885.1 Polyangium sp. (in: bacteria) | reverse complement strand
GTACGTGCGAATCTCGTCAACCGTGAGATTGGCTACAGGACGTCCAAAACGCCGTGCAAGATCATTGACTGTCCAAAGATAGAGATCTTTTGTTTTTTTGGAGTATTCTCCGCGGGCCAGGTCCTGAATCATTCGTTTGATGCTGTTGTCCATGGTGTCTCCTTCGGCCTGCCGTAGGGGGCAGTGCCGAGCGCAAGGAAACACCAAAAGCACGCAAAGATCAGGATCTGGCGTCTGTCAAGACGAGCGTCGCGCAACCTGAGACAAACTTGGCTTGGTTTGACCGCGTAGCGGACAAACCAATGTCAGGTCCAGGACGGGTCCTGGCGCGGTCCAGGGCGCGGAGCCCTGGTGGGGTTTGGGGCGAAGCCCCATCTCGACTACTTCGGAATGCGCATGACCACGTCTTCAATAGCGGTCGCAATTTCATCCGGGATTTCTTCTTGCGTGAAATGGCCCGCCTGCGTGGACGCGACGTAGGCTCGTGGAAACGCTTGCTCGTGTTTTGCCAACGCCCGACCCAGAATCGGATCGCGTACGCCCCACACCAAGGCCATTGGTCCGGAAAAACCCTTCATGAAGGCTTCGCCGCGCTTCAAGGCGGGCATGCTCGGATGATCTACACCGTCGGGAACCATACGTGCCAGCGCCAACGGTCCCACACGGTCGGACAAACTTCGCAGCGGCCACGTGTACGCCTTTTTGACCACGCCTTGAATCGAACTGCGATCACCTTGGATGCGATGCAAGACGTTCTGAGGAAAACCCAGACCGCGAAAAACCAAGTCGCTGACCACGGGCATCCGAGCAAAGCGATGAAACGGTGTACCGCGAGGTCTGGCCGGAAGAACCACCGCCGTGTTGCTCAAAACGACGCCCGCAATCCGGTCTGGCACCATCGCGCCCACGACCGATCCGATGGGCCCACCCCAGTCCTGCAGCACCAGAATAATTCCTTGAAGATCAAGGACTTCGACGAGTTCCACGATCGCGTCTGCATGGCGCTGAACGGAATGCTCTTCGAGCTGCGCGAGGCGATCGGACAAGCCAAACCCCAACAAATCCGGCGCGACGCAGCGCATTTCTGGAAGACGCGGAATCACTTTGCGCCACAAAAACGACCACGTCGGATTGCCATGGAGCATGAGCACCGGACGGGATCGCTCCGGGCCGTGATCGATGAAATGTATCAGCTTTCCAGCATCTTGACCGCGTTCCAGGCGATACGCCCGACGGCGTTGCGGCAGTTCGGACAGCAGAAAATTCGGCAAAGCTGGAGCAGGCGCGAACGACATGGGGCACGGACACTATCAGTTGGCCGAAGATTTGACACGCGACATGTTACGGGCGTGAATGGTTCGGCGATCGGGCGCAAATCGTAGCGCCGGAACATCGTTACGTGCTCAAAGAAACATTTTTTCGGCGAAGAGTATTGTTGGGACTTGCAGGTGCATGCACCTTGACGGCTGGGTTTGTCTGGGAACGGCGCACACGACCGCGCGTACATACGTTGTCCGAAAGCTTCGGTCCTCCGCGGATGCTTCCTCTGGTTTTTCCGGAAGAATTCGGCACGCGCAAGGTGTTCCTCGATGCAGGGCACGGAGCGCCAAACAATCCGGGAAATTCATCCTGTTTTTGTCAAGACGAACAGGACTTTACGCTGGACGTCGCGAACAATGTCGCCAAAGCGCTGCGACAAACGAATCACTTCGACGTACGTTTGTCCCGGGAGGGGGACAAACGCGTAACTTATCAAGATCGCGTCGATACGGCGGCGACATGGGGCGCCGATGCGTTCGTGAGCATTCATTCCGACATTCGTGGCCAAACGGGTGAAACGCAATCTGTAGGGTCGAAACAAACCTGCCGCGTCAACTTGGGCGCGCCTGGTTTTTCCGTGCTACTTTCTGAAGACGGAAATGAAGCATTGGTACAAGCGCGTAAAACGCTGGCCCGGAGTACTGCCCGGCGCATGCACGAAGCTGGGTTTGGCGCGTACGCAGGTACCGAATACGGAACGTTGTACGCAAAAGATCCCGATACGTTGGGTGTGTTTTATGATCGGCATGCGTATGAACAGCGGATTTTTGTTTTGTGGAAACCGACGATGCCTTCGATCATCGTCGAAACGCATCACGCGCTGGATCCGCGCGAGGTAAAACTGTGGTCGCAAAGTTCGACGCATCAAGCGTTTGCCTCGGCATTGGCGTTGAGCCTGGTGGATACGCTTGCTATGCGGCGATAATTCGATTATGACCGCTTCTTGATGGGAACTATCGAAAATGACGCGTTGTTTGCCGCCATTACTGCGGGGGATCTCGTTCGTGTTCGATCGACGCTCGATGCCGGAGCCAATGTCGATGCAGAGCGATCGTACGACATGAACATCGATCGCGAAGTTTACCGGGGAACGGAACCTGCGATCGCGGCGGCAGCCCGCACTGGACATGAGCCCATTGTGCGATTGTTGTGTGAACGCGGGGCAAAGCCGAATACGGCGGATGAATTGACCGGACGAACCGCTTTGGTCGAAGCAAGTGCGAAGGGATTTTTGCCGATTGTCGAAACGCTTTTGGCGCATGGGGCAAACCCTTCGGCACGGGACGCATTGGACAAGCAGAATTGCCTGACGGCCGCGATCGCGGGTGGACACGCGGACGTTGCGCGAGCGCTCATCAAGGCGGGTGCGCATGTGGAACCTGGGGCGCTGGAAACCGCATGTTACCGAGGGCGTCTCGATTTGGCGCATTTGTGCGTCGAGGCGGGGTTGGATGTACACAAAACGGATGCGTTCAAAAACGCAGCAATGGGCGGACAAACGGACGTGTTGAAATGGCTCATCGATCTTGGCGTGGACGCGAAAAAACAAGGCGCTGCGGCACTCTTGGAGGCGGCAAATTCGGGCAAGGCCAAAGCCGTGCGTGTGTTGCTCGAATTGGGCGTCCCGGTCGATAGCCGAACGGATTACGGCTGGACGGCATTGCATATCGCGGCGTACAATGGCAATGCGGCAACGGTCGAGACGCTCGTGCAGGCGGGCGCGGATCTACGCGCGGACGATGGGACAGGAAAAACGCCGCTTCATTGGGCACGGGAAGCGGGCAAGACGGAATCGGTGGCGGTGCTCGAAAAAGCGCTCGCGGGATGAGCCACGAGACCAGTAAACGCGAAACGTATTGGTTCGTCCCGGCGTATCAACGCGGCACCTCAAAACGCATACGCCGCAGTCAATCGCCCCAAAAAGCGTGGCGAATTCGGCGACAAACCGATTGCCGGTCCGAGCGAAATCTGCACGCGATTGGCCAGTAAAACCGCCGCGTTCGCACTGACAAAATGCCGAATGCCGCCGTCGGCTTCTGCCGGATCCCACGCACCTTCCAAGTCTTGCACCACGTATTCGCCGCTAAATCGCAACCAATCTGTCGTTTTTACACTGGCCGCCGCCGTGAGCAGAATGTCCACACCATCACGCGTCACATCGAAAATGTGTTCGCCGAGCGCATTCGCCGTAAATCGAAAACGCCCCGCATTCACCCCGGCGCTTCCTCGAAACCAAACGCCGTTTGCGCCGCCGAGTTCGCTCAAATATCCAGCCGAAATCGCCACATCCACCGGACCGCGACCACCAAGCGGGAGAACGTTCACGCCCAACATTGCGCCCGCTCCCACGGGCGAACTCGTCCCGGCTTGGCCGGCCAAAAGCCCTTCGACTTGAACCGACAAATGCCGCAAAAGACCAACTTCACCATTGGCACTGAATACAGCTCCCGCATGCGCTACATCGGCTGCAAAAGGTCGCGCCGTACCGCGGTTTGTCTGTGCATACCCAACGGACAAACCCGCCACGACGTGCCCTGGAGCTGGCGCTGTTGGATCCGCAGAATAGAGCCAGGGACGCGGCGTCTTGACCCAGGGCGAAGGTTTCTTTTCAGGTTCTGTCGTATCTGCAGGTGGCGGGGAATTCAACGGCGGCGGAGGAAGCGATTTATCCGCGTCTTGCGCCCATGCGCGAGGAGCCAACGTTACAAGAAAAAGCGCAATCACGGGCATGCGAA
>JBGAOI010000747.1:259-4060 GCA_044221885.1 Polyangium sp. (in: bacteria) | reverse complement strand
GCAATGGCACTTCGGAAACGACGCAAACGTGCCCCGTCGATTGCGTGTACGGCATGAATCCCAGTGACGAAGACGATTCTTGCGGGAACAACCATTGCGAGCCTTGGGAACACGATGGAGCAGGACTGGAATGCCCACCTGATTGCGACCATGAGGACCTTGCGCGTCCTTCGTGCGGCAATGGCGACTGCGACATCGGCGAAACGAGCGCCACGTGTCGGGCGGATTGCGGAAACTATGCGTCTTGCGGCAATCACTCGTGCGAGGCCAACTTTGGCGAGACGTTTGCAACATGCCCCGTCGATTGTGACAATACGAATATCCCTGCGGGATTGTTTGTCGGAACATACTGCAACGGATACGACTTGTATTCGCGTTATGCCGATGGCAATGGCGGGTTTTACGAGCACCTCGTTACGGAAATGGCGATAGGTTGCGGCGCATATCCTTGGAAGCTGGTGAGCTACGCTGGGACGTGTAATGGTTCGGTCTTGTTGAAGCCAGATGGGACGGAATGCACGATTCAAAACGCGGTTTGCGCGACAGACACGACGAATTGGGCCGTGATTGGCTCGGAATACGCGATGGACGTGAATGCGAGTCCGAACCAATGTGGGAGCTATCGGGTGCATCAGGGTTACTTTCAGCCAGTTGCGTGGGCCAAAGTAAAAACGCGCACCTGCACCGTCAATCAACCTTGTACGCTTTACCAATGCGACGGGCAGACGACGATGAAGACGACGGGCTCAGCGGCTGTTTGGCGCCCACAGATTGGGCGTTGGTCGATGTACGCGCCGTATTGTGTGCCCTGATTGCTTTGGCCTTTCGGCACGAACCTGTTCCATCTGTTCGGTGCTTCGTGCCGGGCCCGATTGCCTCTCGCTGAGGGGTTGATCAGGCTTTCACGCGGATCTCTTGGGGGGTATGGGGGGCGAAGCGACCGTCGCCGTCTGGCCGCAGGCCAGCCGGCGGTCAGGGAGCGGAGCCCCCCATCACAAACAAAACTCTTCGCGTAGCGCGCTTGTTAGCGCGCGGAGCGAACGTTCAAATCAAGGCGTGCGTTCTCAATTCCGCCGCGTACAAATCAACGCGTTTGTCTGTTTCAAACCCTCTAGCGCGCAGAGCGAACGTTCAAATCAAGGCGTGCGCTCTCAATTCCTCTCGCGTACAAATCAACGCGTTTGTCTGTTTCAAACCCTCTTGGTCGAAAACGTCTCCCTCCCTCGAGCGCCGCTGATTGCGCAATGGTTTACCCAAACCGTGCATCCAACTTGTGCAGTTTCTTGCGCAAGCTGAATCAATCGCGCTTTTTGCGGCATTTTCGCGTTGGTACGGCCATTGCGTAACCGGCTTTTCGAGGACCCCGGCGCGACGAGACACGCGCCCGAGCCTGGGAGGTATTCTCTTGAGAAACCATCGACGCAATTCTTTGGTCGCGTTGGCTCTTTGCGCCACGCAGCTTTTGGCCGGTTGTAATGACGAACCGGCGAAAAACCCCACTTCCACATCGTCCACTGGCACCTCCGAGGCTGGAGGCACAGGCGGCACGGGCGGCGTCGGAAACGCCGGAAGCACCGGCGGATTTGGAGGCGTTGTCCTCAATGGAGGTGCTGGCGGTGTTGGTGGATCCGGCGGTGCACCGCAGCTCACCGGTGCGAAATTCTCGATCAATCCGGGCGATGACGTGGCCAGTGTCGACTTCATCGTTAAACGCGTGAGTTGCGACGGCGAGCCGATTACGCCGTATACCCAAACGATCAACAAGCCTGTGGGTATGCAGGGCGGGGACGTGCTTCTCGACGTCTTCATCGTCCTCGATCCGGGATGTTACGACGTCATTGCGCAGCCGTTGGATAGCAATGGAAGCCCGTCGAAAACGTGTAGCGCGGCTTATTACGATGACATGGTCGTTGTTGACGGAACGACGACGGAAATTGGCCTCGTTAGTCAATGCGAGGGCAACCCCAAAGGCGCTGGCGATATTTGGTTTATTTTGAACCACCCTCCCGAGCTTCAACCTGGGGTGACTTTCACGCCGGACAAGTGGACGCCTTATTGCAATACGCAAACCGTTTGTGTTTCGTTCAAAGACGCCGATGGAGATCCAATCGATATCGATTGGTTTCAGCGCAGCGGCGCGCCGTTGGCCTCGGGTCCCACCGAATTGCCTGCGCAATTTGATTCGGCGACGGGCATTACCACGCAATGCGCAACCTTGGTCCATTCCAAGCCGGGAACGGTGGCTCTCGAAGTCATTGCGTATGACTTGATGCAAGCGCCAGGTGGCGGCGTGATGCGCGTCGAGGATTTTTACAAGAGCCTGGGTTTGCCCTACACCTCGCATGATTCGCTTTCGTTTCCGTCCCACGGCATCAGCACGCCCACGTGTCCTTGTTCCCCGTCCAACGAGATTTGCGACAACATCGACAACGATTGCGACGGGCAAAACAACGAAGGCTTGAGTTGCGCGTGTTTGCCCTTCGAAACGAAGTATTGTTATGGCGGACCGGCAGGTACCGCGGGCGTGGGCGTTTGTCGCAGCGGCGGACGAACGTGTAAATTCGACGGTAGTGGGTTTAATGCCGAATGCGTTGGCGCGGTGTTGCCTTCCGCCGAGCAATGCAATGGCAAGGATGACGATTGCGACGGACAAACCGATGAAGGATTGAATTGTCCGCTGTGTACGCCACCGGATACGCAAGCTTGTGCGTACACCGGACCCGCGGGGACAGAAAACGTGGGTGCTTGTCACGCGGGCGAACAGTTCTGTCTCTCGTCGCAGCAATGGAGCTCCTGTATTGGCGAAGTCCTCCCCAAGCAAGAAATCGCGAACAATCTTGTCGATGACGATTGCGATGGTTTCGTTGATGAATCGGCCGGTCAAGAAATATGCAACGGCTTGGACGATGATGGCAACGGACAAATCGATGAAGGACTCGGAGCGACGAGTTGCGGTGTCGGCGCATGCGCGGCGACCGTGCCGAATTGTGTCAATGGCCAAACGCAAACGTGTACGCCATTGGCCCCCAAGGCGGAAACATGCAATGGTATCGACGACAATTGCAACGGACAAACTGACGACGGTTTGGGCGCGACGACGTGCGGCGTGGGCGCGTGCAGAGTCACGGCGCAAAATTGCGTGAATGGCCAAGCGCAGACGTGCACACCGTTGCCGCCTGCGTCCACTGAAGTGTGTGGAAATCAGATCGACGACGACTGCGACGGACAAACCGACGAAGGGTGCCCTGCGGTTTGCACCAATGGTGCCGTGCAAAATTGTTATACAGGTGCGACAAACACGGAAAACGTTGGCGTTTGTCACGGTGGAACGCAGCTCTGCCAGGGCGGACAATGGGGCGCATGTACAGGACAAGTCATTCCAACGTCGGAAACGTGTGGAGACAATCTTGACAACGATTGCGACGGACAAACCGATGAAACGTGCCCGCCACCGCCAGGCGCTGGACTTTGCTTGTCCGGTTGTGCGGGCGGCGTGCCAGACGGCGTTTGCGCGGTGGGAGAAAACTCGTTCAACTGCGCGCAGGATTGCGCCTGCGGTGATGGCACGTGCAGCGGCAGTGAAACGCCCGAAAACTGCCACGTCGATTGCAAGTTTTCGAGCGATCTCAATGGCATGTGTGGCAATGGCCATTGCGATCCGTGGGAGGTCAATTATACCACGGTGACAATTTCGTGCCCGCAGGATTGCTGGGACGGCGTGGTCCTGGCCGGGGCGATTTGCGGCAATGGCACCTGGTCGCCCCAGGCACACTCCACGAACTGCCCAGCAGATTGTGGCAA
>JBGAOI010000747.1:0-249 GCA_044221885.1 Polyangium sp. (in: bacteria) | reverse complement strand
ATGCAACGGCGTCCGTCAATGGCAACGGCGTATGCGAAACCGGCGAACATTGGTCCACGAGTGTGGATTGCGCCGTCAACGTCAACGCCGGTACCTTCCTGAAGGCGGAATGCCAGGATTATGCGCTCGTCGAGACCTACGCCGACGGTAATGGCGGCACGACATCACATACCGTGACGAATTGCTCTGAAAGCTGCGGCGCGGCCCCATGGAAAATGCTGAGCCCGAATTATTCGCAAAACAGCTTCG
>JBGAOI010000746.1:0-4063 GCA_044221885.1 Polyangium sp. (in: bacteria) | reverse complement strand
CCACCTTGGGCAGGTTGTCGCCCATGTCGGCCGAGTTTCCGCCTCGATCGACCACATCACCCAAACCGAGCTGTCCCAACGCATTGGCGCCCCAGCACTTGACGTTATCATCATCGAGAATGGCACAACTGAATTGGCCGCCCAACGCAATGGCCTTTGCAGTGCGCCCCATACCGAGGTTCACCGTGGGCAGATTCGCTCCCATATCGGTGGACATCGTTCCTCGCGCATTTGTATCGCCAAGCCCGAGTTGGCCAACGTCGTTCGCACCCCAGCATTTCATATCGCCCGTGGTCATCAGCGCGCATGTATGCCCGACGCCGCCGGCAACATTCTTGGGAACTTGGTTGGGACCGAGGTCAATCACGGGCATCGCATCGCCCATTTCTCCCTGATCATCGCCCCGGTTTGTCGCCGTTCCCTCCCCAAGCTGACCTCGAACATTGTTCCCCCAACACCGCAACGTTCCATCATTGAGAATGGCACAAATCGAAGCCTGTCCGAGTCCCACATCCGTGGCAAATTTTCCCGTAACGAGGGGAGCTTCGACGAGATTCATACCCATTTCTCCGGAATCATCACCGCGATTGAACACGCTTCCATTCCCGAGTTCGCCGGTTGCATTATGCCCCCAACACTTGACAGCTCCGCCATTGTTCAATCGAATGCAGGCAAAGAGACCCCCAACCGCCAATTGCTCGACTTGTACACTCGAACATAAGGGCGAACAGCCATCGCCCCCGATGAGATTTCCATCGTCGCACACTTCGCCGATGGCCGGGGAAAACGCACCATCACCGCACGAACACGTGCCACCTTCGATACCGGTTTCATTGATGGCGCCATTGCAGTTTTCATCGACGGGTGACGTGTCGCATACTTCGGCCTGCGGCAAAACTTGGTTTTCGCAGGGTCCTGTGCGATTTCCCAGGTCGTCACAAATCTGCGTTCCGTCTTTGCAGATCCCCACACCGCGCGTTCCAACTGGACCTTCGTAACATGCAACAAACTGACCTGGAACCGGCGTATGCACGGGTTTGCCCGCATTGCAGGTATCGGCCGTGCAATCATTGCCGTCGTCTTCGATATCCATATCGGCGACGACCAATTCCGTCATACCATCCCCGGCGCAAACGATATCTTTGCAATCCCCGATGGTTTGCACGGACAAGCGCGTCCCCCGAATGACGTTTTCAAAGACGCATTTCCCATCCGTGCATGCTTGCGGGGTTTTGCATTCCGAAGCAAACGCTTGGCAATCGTCGAGCACCACGCATTCCGGCGATGGCTCCTCCTCACGCAGAACGCCTTCCTCCATGCCGACGATTTGCGCGCAACTCGTGAGGACGAGCGTCCATACCGCCCACAACCCACGTTGTGCATTTTTTCGCTCGACCATGGCTTCACCACCTTCCGCGGATCAAAAAATCCGTTGGCCCGAACGCGATTTCGGTCGTCCAGCCAGCTTTGCTCTGCGCTGCAGCTCCTGCGCGAGGAGCCGTGGCGAAAAGGACGATGCCGCCAACGAGCAAGACTCCACCGGCCACAAAGAACCCCGTCGATCCATTGGCCAAACCCAAGGCCTCGCGGCGCAAATCGAGGCCCGTCTGGTCACATCGATGTTGTGCATCGCAGCGGTTGTCCGCGTTGCTGTCGTCGTACTTCGAAATCGCCATGCCACCCAAGACAGATCCAATGACCGCTCCCGCCAAACCAAAACCGCCCACGACCAATCCCGCCGGCGATTGCCATGGTCGCTCGGGCTTGGGCAACACGATCGGCGGCTTTGCGACATCCTCGAGCATGCCCACCTCCACCCGCTCGCGTTTTTCGCTCGGTCCCACTTCAATCGTTTTTTCCCACCGAATTTTACCCGGAGCCGTTGCTTCGAGGCGATATGTACCACCATCGACGGGAATGGGCGTACTCCAATCGGTCGGATCGACAAGGACGCCATTTCGAGTCAACGTAAACCCAGACAAACTGCGGACAGACTCGGGAATGAGGATCGTCAGCGACGAGAGCCGAGGCACGAGCGCGTCCGCGCCTTCTTTTGCCCGCACTTGACGCTCGGGTTGCCCAGCCACGGTCGCGGCAGCTTCGGCAATCTTGAAAGCCCGCCAGGCACTCGCCAAACGCCCTGCACCTTCGTAACACTTGGCCAACTCGAGCTTCGCCCCAACACCTTCGGGCACGAGTCGAATGGCTTCTTCGAGTTTGGGACAAGCGTCGATGAAGTTGTTCTGGCCGATCTGCTCGATGGCTTCATCGTATAGCTTTTGTGCGGCAGCGATTTTCTCCGGTGAAATGGTTTGTGCGTAGGTTTCACATGGCCACCACGATATGGCACACGTGACCAAACCCAACATCAGCACGCGGATGCGATACGAGGCCATGCATTACACCCCAAAAATAGGCTCGAAAGTAGCGCTCGAGCAGTATGAGAAAATCGTATTATTTCCGTTATTTATGATTGCCCCTGGTGGTTGGGCTTGCCCTGAACCATGACCGTCATGGTCGGACAGTAACACAAACGAAGTCCGATGGGCAAGCATGGAGTTGTCCCATCGCGCGGCCAATCCTTGCGTAGGCGCAATACCGCGCCATGTCACCATGGTGGATCGATTGCCCATGTCGACCAAACGTTTGCTGCCCAACAATCATTACATGGCGAACGACCGCCTTGAGGACCCAGATTAAGGACTCGGTCAAATTGCTTCGGTACGAGTCGAGGATCGCAGGGGGCACTTCAACCCCTCTTTGGAAGGAACATTTCTCGATGAACCAGGCGTAAATCGTGCCCAGTGTTCATGGGCCCTTGATGTTGCATAAAATGACGCTACGTCACATTTTATGAACCAACTGTCATCGATAGGGTCGCCGTGGGCTTGGGGTGGGTTCGTCCTGGGGGTGCTCTTTTTTCTGGCGCTTGATCTCGGCGTTTTTCACCGCGAGGCTCGCAAAGTTTCTTATCGAGATGCGTTGACGTGGAGTTTGGTATGGGTCGTGATGGCAAGTTTATTTGCTGTTGGACTTTACTTCACGCACGGGCCGAAACCGGCCTTGGAATTCACGACGGGGTATTTGATCGAGAAGTCCCTGAGCGTCGACAACATCTTCGTTTTCGTCGTTGTTTTCGCTGCGTTTCGCATTCCAAACGTATTGCAGCATCGAGTGCTTTTCTGGGGCATTCTTACGGCGCTGGTTTTGCGCGTCGCGATGATTTTCGCCGGCGCAGCCGCACTGCAACGATTTCATTGGCTCATTTATATCTTTGGCGGATTCTTGATCCTGACCGGAATCAAGCTTGTTTTCTCCAAAGAAGATGCTGAAGGGGAAAGTCTGGCCATGCGTTTGGCGCGGCGCCTGATTCCAAGCAGCAAGCAGCTCGATGGCGAACGATTCTGGACGGTGGAGAATGGCCGCCGCGTCGCGACACCCTTGCTCGTGACGCTCGTGTGCATCGAATTCTCCGACATCATCTTTGCTCTCGATTCGATTCCCGCGATCTTCGCGGTGACCACCGACCCCTTCTTGGTGTTCACCTCCAACATCTTCGCGATCCTCGGTTTGCGCTCGCTCTTTTTCTTGCTCGCCGATGTCATGGATCGTTTCGTTTACCTGCGATTTGGTCTGGCCGCGGTCCTCGTTTTCGTGGGCATCAAGATGGTGATTGTCGAATTCGTCAAGATTCCTCCAGCGTTGTCGCTCGTCGTGATTGCGGCGTTGCTGGGTACGAGCATGACGGCTTCGTGGCTGGCCACTCGAAAAGCTTCCAAAACGACCGCGCAGTTGGTCGATCCAAACGTGACTTCGGTCTGAGTACGCGGCGAGAAAACGAATGCCGCGATTTGGTAAGAGACCTGCTCAGAACTCCGTTCGCCTCGTCCTTCACGTGACCCCGCCCACGGTTAAAACCGTGGGCTATTCAATAAAAAGTCCTTCACTGCCGTTCCGGACTGGCGTTGTTTTTTCGTGGAGAGAAATGGCTTCCAATGCGAATTCGTCACGAATTCACGATAAAGAGGCCATTTTCCAAAAGGTGAATCCGAGCGCGGATGCG
>JBGAOI010000745.1:0-4069 GCA_044221885.1 Polyangium sp. (in: bacteria) | reverse complement strand
CTGACCCGTGCCGGTTGGGAACCAGAGATAGCCGTTCAAACCAAGCTGAAACTTGCTGTTGTTGTTCCCGACCAACCGTACGCGAACGCCCAGTCGGATGTCGCCAAAGTCAGGGCCGCTTGGTGACGCGAGCTTGAGTTTGTTGGGTTCGTCATCGCCGGATTGGATCAACGCCGCGGGCAAATCCAAGTTGAATTGCAGCCGATCCCAAAGCGTGAACGTACCGTTTGCCCGGAGAAACAACTGATGGCTCACGACGCTTGCGGCGTACGAAAGATCGCTCTTGCTGCGGAAAATCAGCGGGTCATGCGCGTAATCAAGGTACAGCGCGACGTGCGGCACCTTGTGCCCGAGCACGTAGGGAGACGCGATGCTGAAAAGTCGATCGCCCGCGTTTGACGAGTAAAACCGTTCCAAGGCGATCGCTGGCGCTTCTTGCGCACCGGCTGTTCCAACAGCACTCGCAACGACCCCCATCGCCGCCATGCCCAAGAGCCACTTGTTTCCCATCGAAGTACGCATCGCGTTCATGACCTCTCGATTGATCGCGCCCGTTTTTCCTGCACAATTCCCCAGGAAAAATGGCCGAACGAGGCACCTGACCGAGCAGAGTCGGGTGCACCCTCTATATACGGAGTCTCTTTTCAGAGGCCCACAAACCCGCACAAAATTCACATGTCGTTCGCGCGACAGTCGCTTTGCTCATGCGTGGCGACCCTCGAACACACGACATCGCTGCTACAGTTGCCGCCGTGCCCCCGCCCATTCACACAATTTCATTCGCCATGGCGATTTTTGGATCAGTCGCCACTGCCCCTGTTCAGTGTGCGCGTAGCCCCGAACCTGAACTAGCCATCGAAGACGAGCCAGGCGAAGCACTCTTCGGTCTTGCCGAGCAGTTTCGCGAGCAAGGCAACGTCGAAGCCCGAAAATCCACCTTGCTCTACATCGTCAAACACTATCCATCGAGTCGCTTCGCTGCACGCGCAAAGCAGGATCTCGAAGCGCTTGGCGTAACTCCACCAGCAACCTCCTCCCCTTGATGTGCGACGTCGCGCATCCCTCGCCGCCGGAAACATGCTAGACGCCCGCGCATGAATGGCGGCTCCTCATCCCGGGACAAACTCTTCGAACCCGTACGATCCGAACTCGACTTCCCCACTGACGAGGCGAAAATCCTCACGTTCTGGAAAGAAAACAAGATTTTCCAGAAAACCCTCGGGGCGAGCTCGCGCGCCACAGGTCCGTCGAAAGGCACCTTCGTCTTTTATGAAGGCCCCCCGACCGCCAACGGCATGCCTCACAACGGACACGTTCTGACGCGTGCCGTCAAAGATGTCTTCCCACGCTACAAAACGATGCGCGGTTACGACGTTCCACGCAAAGCCGGCTGGGATACGCATGGTTTGCCCGTGGAGGTCGAAGTTGAAAAAGAGCTGCGCATCCACGGCAAAGCCGACATCGAAAATTACGGCGTCGAACCATTCGTTGCGCGCTGCATCGAATCCGTTTTTCGGTACACCGACGCGTGGGAAAAACTCACCGATAAGATCGGCTTTTGGGTCGATTTGCCCGACGCCTACGTCACCTACCACCGCAGTTATGTCGAAAGCGTGTGGTGGTCGCTCGCGAACCTCTACGGCAAAGGCTTGCTCTACAAGGGCGAAAAGGTCGTGTGGTGGTGGGCGCAAGGTGGCACCGCTCTGTCCGCAGCCGAGGTTGGTCAGGGCTACAAGACCGTCGATGATCCCAGCGTTTTCGTAGCGTTTCCGTTTGTTGACGATCCTTCGACCGCCCTGTGCGTCTGGACAACCACGCCTTGGACGTTGCCTTCCAACATGTACGCAGCGGTCCGCGCGGACTTCGATTACGTCGTCGTTGACGCTGGCGATCGCAAGCTCGTCATGGCTGAAGGACTTCGCGAAGCCATGGCGAAAAAGCTGGGCAAAGATCTCCCGATTCTTTCGACCTCAAAGGGATCGGATCTCGTTGGCAAGAAGTACGTTCCGCCCTTCGATGTGTTTGCGGATGTCGCTAAGGACCACGCTGTTGTGCACAGCGTCATCGCAGCCGATTTCGTTACGCTCGATGCCGGTATGGGCATCGTCCACGTCGCGCCAGCGTTTGGCGAGGACGACCATGGAGCGCATCGCGCGCTTCTCAAGACAAACCGCGAGTTACCTTTGCTTTGCGCCGTCAAACCCGATGGAAGGTTTTTCGACGCCATGGGCAAGTATGCAGGGCGCTGGGTCAAAGAGTGCGACAAGGACCTCACGAAGGACCTCGATGCCGCGGGCAAACTCGTGTTTGCCGAGAGTTATCGTCACGAATATCCCTTCTGCTGGCGTTCGGACGATGACCCGCTCATCCAATACGCACGACCGGCGTGGTACATCCGGACAACCGCGTTGATCGATCGCGCCATCGCGAACAACCAGACGGTCAACTGGCTCCCGGAGCACATCAAGAGCGGGCGTTTTGGTGACTTCCTCGCCAACAACGTCGACTGGGCTCTGTCGCGTGAACGTTACTGGGGCACGCCGTTGCCGATCTGGGTCAACGATACGACGGGGGCCATCGAAGCCATCGATTCCGTTGCTGCTCTTCGCGCCAAACCCGGCAACAACGTGGCCGAAATCGAAGCCGATTTGACCAAGACGCACCCCAAGATGGCCGAGCATCTGTTGGTGCACAAACCGTGGATCGACAAGATCACGTTCACGAAGGACGGCGAAGAAGGCACCTACAAGCGCGTCAGCGACGTCATCGACTGCTGGTACGACTCGGGCGCGATGCCTTTTGCGCAGTGGGGTTTTCCGCATGCGCAAGGCTCGTTCGAGAAGTTCGACCGAGCTTTCCCTGCGGACTTCATCAGCGAAGCGATCGATCAAACGCGCGGCTGGTTCTATTCGCTGCTCATGATCTCGACGCTCGTTTTCGACGAAGAGACGCAAAAAAAGCTCGGTTTGTCGCGGACTCGTTCCTACCCGATGCCTTACCAAACTTGCGTGGTTCTCGGCCACGTGGGTGATCGCGAGGGCAAGAAGGAAAGCAAGTCCAAGGGCAACTACACGCCGCCCGAGATCATCCTCGACCGCGTCCGGATGGAGTTTGTCTCGGCAACCGGAGACAGTGCAAAGGTGGGTACGGTGGCTCCGGGAACGGCCTACATCGCGCGCGAAGATTACGAAGGGCTCGATCTGTCGGGGGAGAGCGCGAAAGTTCACTTGTACCGCGGTGATCGTCCGGGCGAGGTTTTTCCCATCGAACTTCGGCCCGCAACGGGCAAACTCAAGCTGCCGCGTCGCGTGGTGGCCCTTGCGGATGCCGATATTGCCAAACTTGGGCTCACGCCGCATGCGGATCCGTTGCGGATCATGCCGAACGACGTGCCGCGTTTGTCCCGGGACAGCCGCGTCTTCCTTGAAGATCCCAGCGCTCCCGCGCCAGGAGCCGACGCGTTCCGCTGGTTCTTTTATGCGTCCTCGCCTCCGTGGACAAACACGCGTCACTCACTGACGAATGTGCGCGCGACGCAAAAAGAATTCGCGATCAAGATCCGCAACGTTTGGTCGTTCTTCGTCATCTACGCGAACATCGATGGCTTCAATCCGGCCACGAAAAACCCAGACGCGAGCGGACTTTCGCCGGCAGATCTTGCGAAGAGCGAAGGTTACCGAATGGCAAATGAGCGAGGGTTACTCGATCGGTGGTTGCTCTCCGAACTCGCCCTCACGACACGTGACGTGACGCAACACCTCGACGGATATCGCTTGTACGAAGCCGCGCAACGACTCGTGGACTTCGTCGACGCCTTGTCCAATTGGTACGTGAGGCGATCACGTGCACGCTTCTGGTCGCCTGCGGAGGCGGTGTCGGCCGAGGCTGCCCAGGACAAACGAGATGCGTATTTCACGCTCTACGAAGCGCTCGTGACGATCGCTCGCCTCATCGCGCCGTTCACCCCATTCTTCGCGGACGAACTTTACCAAAGCCTGGTGCGTTCTCCGTGGCCTGCGTCGCAACCAGAAAGCGTGCATCTCGTGGCGTGGCCGGATCCCGATGCGGC
>JBGAOI010000744.1:0-4077 GCA_044221885.1 Polyangium sp. (in: bacteria) | reverse complement strand
GTCAAGTGTTCGGTGCCTGCCAACGATAACGCCACGCCGCCCAAGCCTGAATTGATCCAAATCAATGTCGCGCATCTCGTGCCATTGATTTCGGGATCGGGTGCACCGCCGTGTATGCTTCCGGCATCCCAGAAGCGGAAGAACGTCGGCCGAACCTTCCGGTAGAAGCGTATTCAGGTAGTTCCTACCGCGACAACACCTGGCCGCTGGCTCAGTCCCATAACAGGAGTCAGCGGCCGATTTCTATTTCATGCCCTAAGTTGGCATTCCCCAAGTTTACGAAGCGCCTGCAGCATCAGTGAACTACCCGTTTTCGGCAGTTGAGTCGAAAGCTCTGCGAGTTTTTTGAGTTCTTCAGGCGTAGCGGTACCACGCAATTGTTTTACTTCAAGTTTCGCGATTTCCGAACGCAAAGCTTCCGCTTTATCGGAGTGAGGTCTGTCCAAACCAAACAGCGACGTCATGACGGCATCGTCGACATCGCCATTGACCACCGTGTAATAGAGATCGTCGGCGACGTGTTCCACGCGTTCCTTCGTTCCCGGAGCGGGCAAACGAATGAGCCCTTTGGGATCAGCCGCTTGGCAGATAAAGGGGCTATGGGTCGTGACGATGAATTGGATTTTGGGAAAATGTCGCTTGAGCCAGAACCCGATGTCTTGCTGCCAGGAAACGTGCAAATGCGCGTCGACTTCGTCAATGAGAATGACGCCTTCGTACGGAATTTGAACAATGGGTTTGCCGGTTGAATCGGTTGTTTTCTCGATGTTGAATTCCATGTCGAGGAACGTTGGAAACGCTCGAAACATTTGCCGAATGATATCCAATGCCAAAGCAATGGTTGCGCGATACCCGTCGCTTAGGCTGTACAATGCCCGTACTATACCGTCCTGCTCAACCAAGAGACCCCGTTGCATGTCCATTTCCAAGACCTTGACCCTGCTTGGAAGAAGGTCGTCATTCAGGAATGCAATTACGTTTTTGTAAAGTCGAGCGTGACGTTGAGCTTGTTTTTCTAATTTCTCAAATTCCAACGGTGGCGCATTTCGTGATTTGTTCTCGAGATCGAGTTGAATGGCGCGGATATCCCCCAGCCAATGAATGGATTCCGCAAGCGTTGCATCTTCGTCAAATAGACTCTTGAGTCGCTCCTTCGAACTTATTTCCGCCTTTTGGTAATTGTCGCGAAAACCAATGCGCCGAAATGGCCCATAAGCGGCCAAAAATCTTCCCCATGGCTCGAGGCTCCATGGTCCCTCCTCCAATATTCTTTGCGATACTGCGTCAGCGACAACGATGCGGTCAAGTCGGTCGGTACCTCCTCTCCATTCGTATCTTGCATGGGATAGTCAAGTTCGATGGAGACTTTGGCCTGCTCAGCCGCATCCCGTATCCAATCTGCAAAACTCGATTGTAGTTTGTCCGCGGTTCGCGGTCCCGCAATGGCCAACGCTATCGCTTTCAATAAGGTCGATTTTCCCGCCCCATTAAGCCCTGCAATGACTGTCCATCCCGCAAAGGAACCGTCCGGACGCGTCAAGTCCAATTCCACACGCTCAAAGCAACGAATGTTCTCAATGACAATCTTGTGAATGTACATATCTCCGCCCTAGGACTTCATGCGGTCGCGTCGGCGTCGTGTCCAGTTGAACGTTACCAACACCGGACTCGTGTCTTCTGTCAACTCTTTTGCGTCGCGAAACGCAAGCTACGTTGAACGTTGGTTCGTCCTTCCAATATCCCTTGGCACTCCAACAAATCGCTACACGCACCAGCAAGCACCCGCTCGCTAGCCTCTTCATCCCTCAATCACCGCAACTTCAAGGCTCTTCGCATCCCTCTGGATCAACACGCCTCTCCTGATATCTTACGCGCCGCTCATGCCCCCGCGATCCAACTCAACTGCCGAAGTCGCCGAATCGTCGTCGCTTCTCGCTGCGCACGATGCACCCGCGCCTTCGTCTCGTCCGAGTGTCGGACCGCCTCCGGGGCGCGGTGAATCGCGCCTCGATCAAACGATCGACTACGTCTCGTTTGTCGCCAAATCCATTCCGCTCTCCGTTCTTCTCGACGAAGCTCCGAAACGAATTTCCACCATCGTTCAAGCCGATGTCGTCTCGCTTTTCTTGCTCGAAGGTAGCGGCGATGCGCTCGTGCTTCGCGGCAACGTTGGTTATCCCGTCAATGTTCGCGGCACTGTCCGCATGTCCGTCGGCGAAGGTTTGACCGGGGCAGCCGTTGCCTCGCGTCGTCCGATCGCAGCGATTCATGCGCCCGGCGACAAACGATGGCTCGCGTTTCCTGAAATCGACGAAGAGCGTTTTCCCGTTTTTCTTGCCGTACCCATCCTCGGCCACGACCGTGTTCTCGGCGCCATCGTCGCCCAACGTTCAGGCTCGCGCGCGTTCAAGCCCAGCGATGTAAGGCTTCTCGTTGCTCTCACCGCGCCCATTGCTTCGGCCATTCGTCACGCCGAAGTGTTGCGCGAACTCCGTGAAAAGAAGCTCCGACGAACCGGTGGCGGCACGCGCAAAATCACGCTTCCGGGTGTGCCCGTGCTTTATGGCCGATCGCTCGGAGCAGTTGCCGCACTTCGTCGACCAGCGACCACACCACAACGTATTTCGTCTCAAGATGACGCGAAAAACCTTCGTCATGCATGGAACAGCGTCGAGAAAGGTTTGTCTGGGATCTTCACTCGCGCCCAACGTTTGGGCCTTCTTCGGGAAGCCAGCTTCTTGTCGAACTACGTTCTCATGGCGGGTGACGAACGTATGCGCGAGCGCGCATTCGAATTGCTCGCTGATGGCCAAGGTGTCGCGGAAGCGTTGGGATCGATCGCGCGAGAAGCCGTGCGCGTGGCGAATGGAATCGTCGGAGATCCGTTCCTCCAAGAACGAGCCCGTGACATCGAAGATCTGTGCGACACGCTCGTGATGCTCGCTTCGCCCGATGCGCGTGCAGAACTTCCGTCGAAAGCGGTACTCATCGGCGACAAACTCACCGTCTTCGATTTGCTCGTTTCGGCCAAGGCAAACCCAGTCGGCGTGGCGTTGAGTGAACGAGTGCCAAACCCGCGGACAAACGTATTGCTAAAACTGTTTGGAGTGCCGGCGATCACGCACGTCGACGGATTGTTTCAGTGGGCATCACCGGGAGACGTCGCGCTGCTCGATGCGGACCATGGGTTTCTCATGATCAACCCATCGCGTGCGGAAATGGCGACGTTACGCGCGGAACGCAAGAAGGTCCGGACAAACGCGGAAGACATCGACGCTGAACAAAACGAAAACCTCACCCCCGACGCGCAGTCATGAGAGCGCTCAGGGGCGAGGTTCGTTGAAAGAAACGCCGTGTCTTACGACCACGACGAGCTCCGTCAGCTCGAAGCTTTCGGCGTTTCTTGCGGCTTCTGCGCAGCTTCAGCGGCCTTTTTGGCACGCCATTGCGCGAGGCGACGGGTTTGACGGACTTTTTCCTTGGCACGGACACGCGGACGTTGCGGCATGCGGCCCGTATACCAAACGCTCCTCGCAAGTGCCAACCTAGATCAAAAGGTGCCAACCACTTTTAGAAAGTCTCGGTAGGATGCCTTTCGAGGTCCGCCCATGAAAACCCTCGTTTGTCGATGCGAAGACGTCACGCTGCACGAGCTCGAGGCGGCCATGGAGCGTGGGTATCGCGATATCGAGTCGGTCAAGCGGTACACCGGATTCGGAACCGGCTTTTGCCAAGGCAAATGGTGCTTGGCCCTCTGTGCACGTCTCGTTCGCGAACGCGGCGGCGATGTGGATAAACCCATCACGCCACGTCCTCCATACCACCCCGTCGAACTTTCCGCCCTGGCTGGCCTGGACGAACTCGACCTGTGCGGCGGCGCGCACCACGAACACGGCCACGACAAACGCTAGCCCTGTAGCACGTGTCCCGGGGTTTCACCCCGGACCCGACCAGGGGTTGTCCACCCCTGGACCCGGACCAGCGAGCGCTGGACCAGTATTGTTTTGTCCGCTGCGCGGCCAAAACAAAAGGCTCATGTCTGCAATAGCCTCCTGATACGTGTTTGGTTTGGCCACG
>JBGAOI010000743.1:355-4080 GCA_044221885.1 Polyangium sp. (in: bacteria) | reverse complement strand
GGCGACGGTCGCTTCGCCCCCCATACCCCCCAAGAGATCAGCGTGAAAACCTGATCAACACCCACTAACCTCCATCAGGTGCTCCGGCGTCCCTGTCCTTGCTCTCACCGAAGGTCAATCGCGCCGGCAGGTCGACCGTTTTTGCAGGACTGATACGATCGCCCAAGAACGTTCGCCACTGGGTCACGTAACGACCTCGCGCCGTACCGATGACGTAGCGTTGCTCCGTCGGTGGCACAGCGACAATCGGCACGCCATCGAGGTAAAAATAGGCCAGCATGTCGGTCTCGTTGACCGCGACAAACCCTTCGCCAGGGGCTCGTGGATCTTCGACCGGTGGCAACTGAAGCGGAGCGGATCGAAACGCAGCGACCTCTTCACGCGTGAGAAAAATCCCCGCCGGTGACTGCGGCAAACCGCTCGATTGATAGATCGCTCCTGGTGGAGGCACCAAGATGTCGTTGGTTGGAAGGTCGGTACGCTTGGACAAACTCGTCACTTCGAAGTCGATCCCACCGCCTTCTTGCCAAGAATACGCCGCAAAAAGAGGAACCTCACCCGTCACACACACGGACGAACGAGGATCGACAGCGATGAGCTCCACGAGCGTGCGACACAAAAGCGCACCACCTTCTCCAACGTCGTTTGTCTTTCCAAGCTCGAGTTTTACCGAGCCCAGAGGCGACGTCACTTCGACTTTGCGCGTTGGGAGGCTCAAACGTTTGCCCTCGCCAAGTGGCTTCATCGTGCCCGAAGACAAAGGCGTCACATCGACACGACGTTCACCAAGCACCGTGCGGATCGCGCCTGGCGAAATGACGCGATAATCCGTGGCGCTGGGCCACAAAACCACATGGCCGTAACGATCGCTGCGGGCTCGAAGTTCCGAGTTCATCGGCAGCGGCATCGCCCGCGACAGGAACACGATCTTCATGCGTCCCGTCTCGCTCAAATCGATCTTCCACTTCGGCGCGGTCAAACCCACCGCCGCTTTGATTCCATCCGCCGATACCTCGGGCGCTTTCGGAGGAGCTGAAACCTCGCGCAAACGAAACGAAGCTTCGAGCGACACACCTGCAAGATCCTTGAGCATCGGCGTTTCCGCCGTCATCGGCAGATCACCACGCAAAACCTCCGGCGCAGGCGCTCCTGCTTCGGGAATGATCAACCGCCCAAGCGAATCCGCCAGCAATCCACCACGTGCATCCGACACACCAGCATCGGGAATTTCCGGTGGATCCTCAGTCGCAAGTGGCGACGGCAGAATGCTCGCGTTGGGACTTGCGCCAGCATCGGCGACTCCCACCGGAGGAGGTTTTGAAGGCGCTTCACACCCACCCAGAAGCACAACGAGCGTCGTGAGAAGTGCACTTCGACCAGCAGCACCAAGGTTGCCAAGACAAACGTCCATATCGCCGTCGGAAGCATGCCTCACGACCCCACTGGAACGCCATAGGTCGACCCGATTGATCGCTCCCTACATGTGCGATCATGGCGCCAAATGAAGCACATTTACATTCATTTACCTACATTTCTTGGCCCACAGCGGAAGAGTCCGTTAGCGTTCGATCCAGCCTGTAGACGGTGCGTCGGACTGCGGGCAGGAGGCCCATGCGAATAGCTACAAGAACGGCGTTGGCGTTGCTGCTTGTCGTCCCGGCGGCGGCAGGTTGCGGTCGAACGCCGAAGGATCGACTTCAGGGGCGGTGGCTTGGAGAAACGATCGAGAACGTGCCTGCACAGCACCTGACGAAGGCGATGGGCTGGGTAAAGGGCGCGGCGCTCGAATTTAACGGCACCAAAGCCACGGTCATGATTCCAGCGGAAAGTCCACGAACCGGAACGTTTCGAGTGACCGAGGCGGAAGGGGATCGCGTGACGGTGAGTTTCTTGCGCGAGGAAGGCGGACGCGACGAAGCTGAATTTCAGTTTGTCGGGGAAGGCCAATTGCGCTGGAGCATCGGCGACGGCCGTCAGATTTTGCTCGTCAAAGCTGCTCAGAATTGAGTGATGCTGGGCTTTGCCCAGACCCACCCGGGGCTCCGCGCCCCGGGACCCGCGCCAGGGCCAGCCCTGGACCTTGTATTGATTGGGCCTTCGGCCAAGAGCGGGATTTATTTGGTATTTGATTCGTCGATCACGGCGCGCAACGTGTGCATCACTTTCGTTCCGCCGAGAACTTCGGAAAGAATGGTGCCGACGTCTTTGCCTTTGAAAAGGCTCACGAGATTCATGTTTTCGGCCACTTCGGTCAAAAGCATCTTGTCTCCGAGCGCCACCATCGCCTCGACGAGTTGTCGCTGGACCGCTTGACGTTCCGCCACCGTCGCTGCGGATTGCGTTTCGATGAGCTTGATTTCCAATTCACGAATACGCGTTGTCAGGTCGACCTGCACCTGATTGAGCATACGTTGCGCATCAGCTCGCGCCTCGGCATCTTTGCGGACTCCATCGAGCTCGGCCAGTTTCATTTCCGTTTCGCGTTGAATGCGCGCTTTCAAGGCCGTGGCTTCACGGTCGTCCGAAAGGGTTTGTCGCTCCCGACGCACCGTTTCTTCTTCCCGAGCTGCCGAGATGGCCGCTTCATGCGCGAGTTTTCGGCTGATTTCATCGAGTTTGGCAGCTCGAACCCGCGCTTCACCCAAAAGCTCTTGCGTTTGCCGTTCGACTTCGGCGCGGAGTTTTGCCGATGCCAGCGATTCTTGGGCTTTTCGATCCCCAATCGCCAAGGTCACGCTTTCGGTTTGCACCTTTTGCATCAAGGCCGCGACTTCGCGGTCTTCGATTTCTGCGCCGAGCACTTCGACTTCGGTGAGCAGCGTGCCATTCTCCGTGAAAAGTCGTCCCGGTCGTCCGCCATCTTTGCGTTCCCCGAGAAGTGTGTCGCGTAAAACGCTGGGCAATTGCGGCCATAACGTCGAAAGCGAAACCGAACGGCAACGGCTACGAATGATCGAGCGCAAGCGATCGACGATGAATTGAATGTAGTTTTCGTGGTTGAACCAGCGGTCTTTGTGATCGGCCAAAAATTCGACCGAATACGACACACGCACACTGATTTTCACGAAATCCGCCGTCTCGACCGTCACCTTGTCGGAAATGCGATTGCCCACCGTACGCAAGAAACACGTATTGAGCGGGTTTTCGTCGCTCTTGGGCGTTCCCGTCGACAACGAAAGCGCCGTCAACGATTCTTCATAACCGAGCAGCGTGACGCAGGGACCTTCCACCACGCGCCGCGAATTGGCGCTCGTGACGAGCACCGCCGTATTGTTCGGCACCGTAATCGACAAAGCCCACGGCGTTGTAATGGGCCGATGGGAATGTTTATGGGGCTCATTCGCCGCAATCCACAGATTCCAATCATCGGTCGGAACGGTTCGGGTGACTTGGACTTCTTTGCGCGGATCCACGAGGTATGATTGTTTTCCGCGAATGAGGCGCACTTCGCCGGTCGTCAAGTCGCGGACGTAAATGCCGCTCTTTTGATCAATGCCGAGCGCCTCGATAAAGACGCGGCTATGATCATTTCCGACGACGGATTGACCGGTTTCCGGGGCCAACACTTCGATTTCGTTAAACGGAACGAAAAACGTCGAAACGCCCGTGAGAAGTAATTCGTCGCCGGGAAAGTATTCGTCTTTGCTAAGTTCGAACCCGCGGGGAAGTTTGGTCGCGAGGTCGGACTTTCTCGTTGGCGCAATGACGCGCAACCACAAGGCTCG
>JBGAOI010000743.1:0-345 GCA_044221885.1 Polyangium sp. (in: bacteria) | reverse complement strand
GAAAAACCCTCGCTGGGCCGACTTTGATTTCACGTTTTCCGTCGACATCGACAATGACGCAGTATTCTTTTTCACTGAGCACGACGGCGCGGCGGATGAGCCGCGCTTGTCGCGCTTCCGCTTCAATGGCTCGACGTACAGCCGTCGAAGCCAAAAGATCCTGCACCGCGGCTTGAGATACTTGCACGGCGGGAGCGGGTGCAGGCGCAGCGGCCGGGGCGGGCGGAGGTGGGGGCGCAGGTGCTTGCTTGCGCCCTCGCATACGCGCGGATTGGTCGATGAATTGGTTTGGCACCTTGGAACGAGCTTGTCCTTTGACCGCAAAGGATTCTTCGTCGTCGAGGT
>JBGAOI010000742.1:0-4082 GCA_044221885.1 Polyangium sp. (in: bacteria) | reverse complement strand
GTTGGTGCTCCAAGGATTGTCACGGGAGTTCCGCTGCCCCGACAAACAATGACCACGAGTTCCCGATGCGTGAGGATGTGTCCAACTCGACCGACCTCGGACAAACGCAGCGACGTCTCAACACCCGCGCCATGCAGTGCGGAGCGTGCATCAGCGAGCGATACTGCGGGCACCATCGGTGGCTCCCACAATCCCCCAAACAGTCCGCCTTCCTTGCGACGCGCAAAAAGGATCTTGCCTTCGTGTTCGATGACCGCTGCCACCATGGGCACTTTGGGCGACGCCTTTTTCGCGCTCATCACGGGCAACTCGCGTTCCCTGCCCTGGGCTCGAGCGACACAACGATCACGTACTGGACAAACCAGGCATCCGGGATCTCTTGGTAAGCAGATGGTTGCGCCAAGCTCCATCAAGGCTTGGTTGAATGCGCCGGGTTCGTCTTGCGGAACGATTTGTTCCGCGGTTTCCCACGCTGATCGCAGGCCTGTGGTGCTTTTCATGTCGTGCTCGATGGAGAACAGACGTGCGAGAACGCGAGCCACGTTTCCATCGACAAGAGGAACTGGTTGGTCAAACGCGATGCTGGCGATGGCTCCAGCCGTGTATGGGCCGATGCCACGTAGTGCGCGAAGCGCCGTCACCGTCGTTGGAAAAACGCCGCCATGTTTATCGACGACTTCGTTTGCGCAGCGATGAAGTTCACGGGCACGGCGGTAGTAACCAAGGCCGCTCCACAAGCCGAGCACTTCGTCGAGGGGTGCTTCGGCCAAGGAACGAACGTCGGGAAAACGCGCCAAGAAGCGTTCGTAATAGGGGATGACGGTTTCGACGCGCGTCTGCTGCAGCATCACTTCCGAAAGCCAAATCGCATACGGATCATGTGTACGTCGCCATGGCAGATCGCGTGCGCTTTTTTTGAACCAACGCACGAGTTGCGAGGCGAGGACGTCGGGTTTTTCTGTCGAGTTCGTCGTGGGGTTTTTCTTTTTCATCGAGCGTCGCGACAAACGCGTTCGACGTCGTCCGGCAGCTTCGGAATGTCCGCCGTGAGGTTCTCGTAGCCGGAGGCTGTGACGAGGATGTCGTCCTCGATTCGCACTCCGATGCCGCGATATTCGGCAGGAACATTTTCCGCATCCGGGCTGATGTAGATGCCCGGTTCGATGGTGAAGACCATGCCTGGCTCGATCGTCCGAGGTTTGTCATTCAAGTAGTACAAGCCGACGTCGTGTACGTCCATGCCAATCCAATGGCTCGACCGATGCGGACAAAAGACCTTGTGTTTTTCCTTGGCGATGAGCTCAGCGTAGTCGCCCTGTAGGAGTTTTTCCTCGATGAGTCCACGAACCATGATCTCGAGAGCGATCTCGTGGATGGCGTCGATGTTCGTGCCAGGTTTTACCGCGTCGATGGCCGCCTGTTGAGCGCGCAAAACCAGCTCGTAGATGCGTCGTTGCGCCGGGGAAAACGTTCCGCTGACTGGAAACGTGCGCGTCACATCCGAGGCGTAGAAGTCGTATTCACAACCCGCATCGATCAACAACAACTCGCCCTCTTCCATTCGGCGACGACTGCCGTGGTAGTGAAGAATCGTTGCGTTGGGCCCGGATGCAACGATGGGCGTGTATGCGCCGCGTGGCGAACCTTGTTGCATGAACGTGCCGCGAATCAGTGCATCGATTTCGTATTCCCAGCGTCCGGGGGCAGCCATGCGCATTGCGGCAAGATGCGCGTCGCGGGTGATAGCCGCGGCTCGGCGCATGCTGGCGAGCTCGACGTCGGACTTGAACATGCGCAATTCGTGAAGGCCGCTGCGCGAAACCTCAACGATTTCGCTGGGCCAAACGATGTTTCCGCGCATGCCTTTGCCACGGAGTGAAGCAATCGCCCGCAAGATGCGCGTGTCGAATGCGGAAGTTGTTCCGATCTCGAAATAAATGCGGTGATGACCTTGGAGATACTCGACAATTTTCTTGTCGAACTCATCCATGGTGTATGACGCATCGACGCCGAATCGAGCCTTCGCTTGATCGGTCGATGGACGTGGTCCGTCGTAGGTTTCGACGACAGGATCCCGTGGTCGTATAAACAAGACAAACTTGTGTTCGGGGTGTTTCGGCGAGACGACGAGGACACATCCCGGATCGTCAAAACCCGTCAGGTAGTGGACGTCCGAGTGTTGACGGTATTCGTGGTGAACTCCGCTGTTTCGAATGACCTCAGGTGCTGCGCGCAAAACCAGCACGCCGTCGAGACGTTCGAGCAGGGCTTTTCGTCGATCGGCAAACACGTTCATCAACACGGAACACTAGCGGATCCTTCGACGCGTATGCGACGGCAAACGATGCTGTTTGTCTTGGTCGCCTTCGTCGTGTGGGTGCTCGCAGGATGCAAAGAGAAGGCCCGGCCTTGGGAGCACACCGGGGAAGAGGCAGCTCCTCCGTGGCCCACGTCGTCAACGTCCAAACCGCTTCTTTCTCCCACGTTTGTCCAGGCAGCATCCCTTGCTCCAAGTGCCAACGGCGGAAGCCCTGTTTCGCTTGACGAACCTAGTTTGCCCCTACCCGTTCGCGTGGGCGGTCCATGGGTGCGTTGTTACGGAGACTTTCGTCTCGAGGGGCCTTTGGTGGCCGATTTGACGCGTTTGACGATGCTTTGTGGTCCAACGAATGGGATGCGTCGCGTGTCGAAGAAACCTTTTGAAGGTGAAGTATTCGAGGGCGGTCCGCCGATCTCGACGCCACTCGATGCCAAGCGTGGCGCCTGCTACCGAGTCTTTGCCGTTGCGGATGCAACCGTGACCGATCTCGACGTCGTTGTACGGTCGAGTCGAGGTACACCTATCGCGCAAGATCATGGTGAGGATCGTTGGCCCATCGTTCAGCCAGATCGGCCTTTTTGCCCGCTGGAAAACGATGCAATGACCATCGAGCTAAGCGCCCGGCACGGAAAAGGACGAGC
Organism: Polyangium sp. (in: bacteria); assembly: GCA_044221885.1. Classification (GTDB taxonomy): domain Bacteria; phylum Myxococcota_A; class Polyangia; order Polyangiales; family Polyangiaceae; genus Polyangium. The sequence continues at coordinate 1,121 of JBGAOI010000742.1, read as the reverse complement.
GCTTGCCGAGGTCTGGATGCTGCGCGCTGCATTGCCTGATTGACGTTCGGGCTCGTTGTCGCTACTGACCCGCACGGATGGGTGACAGCGACGATACGGCGCATCGTGACGAAGCTTCTGACGGCGACAAACCCGAGGGAGACCGACGGCGCTCGTTCGAGCGTGCGATCCCGGATTTGCTCAAGCGTGCTGTCGAAAAGGCCGTCGAGACTGGCGTCGGACGATTGGGGGATGGTCCAGACAGCTTGAGAAACTTCGTCGGCGACATGAAGCTGCCCAAAGAGGTGATGCACTACCTCTACCAGCAGATCGACGACACCAAGACGGGCCTCTATCGCGTCGTCGCCAAAGAGATCCGCGACGTGATTGAACACACGCAATTTGCGGACGAAATCACCAAAATCCTCACGAAGCTTTCGTTTGAGATCAAAACAGAAATTCGTTTCGTTCCGAACGATGCTCGGCCGAGCGACAAAGCTGCGGAAGAGGGCGATGACGCAAGCGAGGAGCGAAGCGGCGATGCAGGGGAAGCCGCGACTGCTCCTTCCTCAACGGGTTTGCCCAAGCCAACCGTTACATCGCAGGTATCGATCAAAGACCGCACGAAAGACGTGCGGCGCGAGCGCAAGGGACGCGAGAGCACGTGACGACGAAGAAGCCGAAGACGGGTGGTGAAATCGACTCCTACTGCACCAAGTGCAAGCTCGATCTGACGCACCGAATCATCGCGATGGTTGGCGATGAGGTGAAGAAGGTCGAATGCAAGACGTGTGGTTCGCACCATCTCTACCGTCGACCCAAGACCGAAAAACTCGCAGCCGCCGTGACGTTCAAGAGCAAAGTCACTGGCAGCGGCAAACGTGAAGTGACGGAAGAGAAAGAGCCGCGTCGTCCCGCAAGCGCGAAAGCCGCTGCTGCGGCACAACGAGAGCGTGATCAAACGTCGCAATGGGAACATGCCATCGCCGGTCAGCCCGTGAGCGCATTCAAGGCGTATCGCATCACGTTGACGCTCGGGATTGGCGAGCTCGTGCGACACCCGAAGTTCGGGGATGGTGTCGTCGCGCGCGTGATCGATCGCGGCAAGGTCGAGGTCCTCTTCAAAGACGGCCCGCGCACCA
>JBGAOI010000741.1:0-4097 GCA_044221885.1 Polyangium sp. (in: bacteria) | reverse complement strand
ACCGCCCAAACCGTGCCCCACGTGTCCTCCGCCCGTTCCCCCCAAAGAGCCTGCACCTTGTCCCCGGTGTCCTGCAATTCCCGCCGTTTCGTTTCCGGTTCGATTCGTCCCACCATTGCCAACGTTTCGCCGCTCGTTTATGGGTGCCGGCGTCCTTGTCTATTCGGGTTTCACCTCCGAGCCTGGTTTTGGTCCGCGCGTAAAACTTGGGTTCGTCCCGTCAATACGTTGGCCCTGGATGCACGTCGAACTCGATGCTGCATGGATGCATCAAATGGTTCGTCCCGCCAAATCCGTTTCCGTGGACGCCATTCCCGTGAGCGCATCGTTGTGTTTGTCGCGTGATGTCATGAGCTTTTGCGGAGGAGTAACGACGACGTTTTTCTCGACGCTGCCGGGCGACGACATGCGCCGAACCATTGCCGCATTGTTGGCAGTGGTGACGGAATTCCCCATTGCCGGTCCGTTGTCAGTTCGCGTGGAAGCTTTTGCAAATATGCGTTTGGCCGAGCAATCCATTGGCGCGTTATGGAATGGTATCCGCGAACAAGATATCCTCACTTCAGGCGGAGCACTTGCGGCCGTATGGTCGTGGTTATGAAGTTGGCGGACTGCATTTTCCGAAGAAGGTGCACTACGCCGGAATCCACTCCAAGCCTGTTGGCCCACGTGTGAAAGTTTTCCCAAATCTCCATTTCCTCGTCCACACTTTTCGGCTAAGCTGCCGCGCATGCGACAAACCCCTCGCAGATTCATGTTGTGTCTCGGATACGTAACGGCCGTCCTTTGCGCCTGTTCGGCTCCGCCTGTAAAGCCATCGCCTACGCCGAAGCCCTCGACAGCGCCGACTGCAACCATATCGAGCGCCTGTGTCGAGGCATCTACGCTTCGGCATCAGGTCTCTGCGTGGGTTCAGCAAGGCAAACTCTTGCGCATTGTGGACACAGTCAATCAAGCCAATGAGCTCTGTGCCGAAACCGCTGCCGAATCCTGGGCCGAAGAACTCGAAGCCCTCACCGAGCTTGGGCATTACGCGGAAGCCCGAAAGCTCGCGGAACGCATCAAGTCTTCGAGTACCGCGAAAGAATCGCTGAAGCAGGCCGCGCAAAAGGCGCTCGATACCGTCAGCGAACTCGACAAACCCATTTCCACAACCGACGAGACCAAGGTCGAAGTTGCTCGATTGCTTGGCGAAGCCACCACATTGTCGCGAAAAACGGACGATCCCACGGCGCTACGCACGGCCCTCGAGAAATACCTCGCCGCATGGAAGTTGACCCGGCCAAACAGTCGCGTGTCGATCGCTGCGGGTCACGTGGCCGGAAAACTCGGCGATGCTCCCCAACGTCGGCGGCTTTATGATCGAGGCATTGCAGAATTCCAAAAAAAGAATGCTCACAAGGTCGACGTAGGCGTATCGACGGGGTTTGTCGGGTCTATCCGGTCTGTTGCTTGGTCGCCCGATGGCAATCTTTGGGCAATTGGTCATGATACGCATCTTTCGGTGCTCGACGCACACACGAAGCAAGAACTGGTGCGCTGGAAAGCGCATGAAAAAGTAATCAAAACGGTGACATTTTCACCCGATAACAAAATGCTTCTTTCAGGCTCGGACGATGGTTTTGCTCATTTATGGGAACCGACCACGGGAGCCGCCATCCGGAGCATCAAACATAGCAGTTTCTTGGGTTCCGCGGTGTTTTCCCCCAATGGCCAGTGGATTGCTCTCGGCTCTTTGGACCGAACCGTGCGCTTTTGGGATTCAGCCACGGGCGAGCTGAAAAAAACGTTTCCTGAAACCGAGTTTGTCACGGCGGTTGCTTTTACGCCGGATGGCACACGTCTTGTTTCAGGAACGGATGTGGGGCGAATCAAATTTTGGGATGTGCCCACCGGGACGATCATAAAAGTGTTTGAAGGCCACGTCGAAGATATCGACGATGTCGTGTTTGCGCCCGATGGTGCAACCATGGCGAGCGCCTCGAAAGACAAAACCATGCGTATATGGGACGTGGCGACGCGTGCGTCGCGGAGTATCACCGAGCCGGATGGATTCATGTATCACGCGGTGGCATATTCACCAGATGGCAACAACATCGTAACGGGGGCCGGAAGCGGCGTGGTCGAAGTTCGGGATACAAAGACGGGACGGCGAAAATATGCGCACAAAGGGCATTCGTTGCCGGTTCGTGATGTCGTGGTTTCCCCCGATGGAAAGCTTATTTTGTCCGGCTCGGACGATCGCTCGCTCGGACTTTGGAATTGGGACGGTCCGGGAGAAATGATCAAGTCGCGGGTTAACTCGACAAATACGATTGCATTTACACCCGACGGCCAATCCTTTGTCGTAGGCTCGGCCGACGGAATCATTCGACAATGGACGCTTGGTGGAAATAGCCCGCCACGCATGTTCCTTGGGCACCAGGGTTCCGTTCTCTCGGTGGCCATTTCACCGGATGGTAAAAAACTCGCGTCTGCGTCCGCAGATGCCAGTGTGCGATTGTGGAATCTCGAGACGGGCAGTGAGGCCCTGATCGTCCGGACGGACGCAGGTCGAGCTTATTCCGTGGCGTTTGCGCCAGATGGTAAAACCATTGCAGCGGGGTTGCAGTTCGATACGATTGGTATCTGGGATGCTTCTTCGGGTATGCAAAAAGCGCAACTCAAAGGGCATACCCTGGCGGTCAAAAGCGTCGCATATTCGCCTGATGGCAAACAGCTCGCTTCCGCCGCAATCGACGGCACGATTCGTATTTGGGACCTGGAAACGGGTACGGTACGACAATCGATGACGATGCAGTTTACGCAATTTACCAACGTATCTTATGCCGCGGAGGGGAATGCGATTCTTGTGGGTTCCGAGGGCGGAAAAATCACAGAATGGGATCCGAGAACGGGTCGATTTTTGAGCTCGGTGGACACGCGTACGCGCGGTGTACCCAGTGTAACCTATTTCCCGAAGGGCCGAGCCTTCGTATATGGTTCCGAAGATGGTACGGTTTCACTTTGGGTGGCAACGCTGAAAAAACAGGTGAAAATCAATGCCAATCCCGGCGGCGTGACCGGCGTGGCGCTTTCTCCCAATGGTGAATTGTTGGCGTCGACAGGTCAAGATGGATCCATTATGCTGTTTCGGACGACCGACGCGGAGTTCTTGGCGTCGCTTGGCAGTTTTCCCAACAAAACCACGAATTATGTCATGGCCCACGAGCATATCGAATTCCTCGGTGCAGACGCGTGTGCCGCTCGGACATCGGTGGTTTGTCGTTTTGGCCCGATGGTCGAACCATTCGATGTTTGCGAAGAGCGCGTGTTGGCGACGGGATTGCTCGCGAAAGCCGTAGCCGGAACGGAATGGAAAGACGAACCTGCCCTGGAACCTTTGTCCTGTGCGAATAAGCCATGAACGGCCCGCATTCGCAGCATTTTCACCTTGAAGGTTTGTCGAGGAAACCTTGGGCAAGCCACTACGGTTATATCGACTCACGACACCGTATGGCGTAACCCGCAGCGAGCGCATCCATGCCTGGGGCATGCAGACGCTGAGACCTACCCGCGAGAAATTCGCACCTCATTGCCCGAACGAGTGGCGCACGGCCGAGACCATCGGATAGGATTGGGTACGCATGACTTACCGCGACAAATCACGCACAAGGCGCTCCAAGATTCGCATGTCGTAGGGTTTGGCGATAAAAATGACGTTCTGCAGCGCCAACAAATCGTGCACCTCATGCTCGGAGTAACCACTCAGCAATATCACGGGTAACGTCGGGTATTCCGCGCGCAATTCGTGAAGCACTTCCCGCCCGCCCATGCCCGGCATGGTCAAATCGAGCAGAACGCCGGTCAGTTCTGCGGCGTGCTGACGCGCCAACGCCAAGCCACTTGCCCCGTCCGAGGCTTCCAACGTGCGGAACTTCATATATCGCAAGACCCTGCACGTCGAGGTTCGCACAACCGCCTCATCGTCGATCACCAACCACAAGCCGTGCACGGATGGCGCGGGCTGAATGGCTGGGGCTGGTGGAACCGCGGGAGTCGTCACAGGCTCAGCCACGGGCTCAGCCACGGGCAGGCGAATGGTAAAGGTCGTGCCT
>JBGAOI010000740.1:0-4103 GCA_044221885.1 Polyangium sp. (in: bacteria) | reverse complement strand
TGGTCGAGGCGCATTCGTCAAGCAGAATCGTCCCCGTTTGCGGCTCGGAATTTGTGCGGCTCGGCCACGTTTGTCCCGAACTCACCGGCCCAGGCATCGTTTGTCCCGACGATGTTGGCGTTGGCGACGTCTGCGACGTCAAACTCTGGATGGAGTATACCCCAGTCGATTCCGTCGTTTGGCCACCCAAACCTTGCGGCTCCGGCAGTCCAAGGGCGATGGCCAAACCTTTGACCGCCACCGACGCCGAGCGAAAACGTTGTTCTTGCGCCGAGGATGTGGCTTGGGCAAACCATTCATCGAATGCAGCGGGTAAAACCACGTCGCGTCGACGTGCTCGTCGGGTGGGCGCTTCTTGCGGACCTTTGTGTGTAGCCAGGAAAAACGCTGCAAAATGCGTGGCCTGTTGTCGTTCGTCTTCCCAGTACGGAATGCCGACGAGCAAGGTATACGCCATCATGCCCAGCGCGTAGATATCTGTCGCCGGTGATACCGCCGAACCCAGGACCGATTGCTCTGGGGCCATATACAGCGGCGTCCCGACAGCTTGCGTCGTATTTGCCTGCGCGCCTTCTTCGGCCATGAACTTCGCAATGCCAAAATCCAGCACCTTTATGTGCGGCGGTTCGTCGTCGCTTTCGCACAAAAATAGATTGTCCGGCTTCAAATCACGGTGAACGATGTTCGCTTTATGGGCTTTGTCGAGCGCTTTCGCCGTTTGCCACAAGTATTCGATCGTTTCTTTGAAACTTAACTTCCCTGTGCGGCTCAGACGTTTGCCCAGGTCTTGACCTTGCAAAAGCTCCATCACGAGGAATAACATTTGCGTTTTTTCGTCGACGCCCGCATCGTCCACTTTGACGACGTATTTGCTATTGATTTTCGCGGGGACTTGAGCCTCCCGCTTGAACCGCTCGCGTAAATCTTCCTTGTTGATGATTTCGGGTTTCATCACCTTGAGCGCGTGGTGGCAATTCGTGTTGATATGCACGACCTCGTACACCGCGCCCATTCCACCGGTTGCAAAGCAATTCAGAACCCGGTATTTGCCGGCGAACATTTCGCCTTCGAATAGATTTACCAACGTCATGGGAAGACCTCGTCGACCAATGGTCGGACAAACGCAATTCTCTATGCTCGCGACTTTGAAAGCGTTTGTCTTGCGATGGTGTGGCAAGACAAACGAGCCTGAGTCGATATCGTAGATCAAATACGAAGATTCAATGAAGGATACGCCCGATTCGAACGGCCGACTGTACGTCGCCTCGTGGGCCAACGTCACATGGGCCGAATGGAATGGTTCAATGCAAACAACGGCAAAATTTCCGCTGAAAATCAATCCAACATGTCGTCGCTTTCAGATTCGACAGCGCTTCATCTCAATCATCCAGGAAGCTGTGTGTATCCGGTATGTTTGCGACATCCCTTGCAGAATCGAGTATCAATTCTGCGCCAAATTGATTCCAGCGCTCAAACCAATCGCGGCAGAAGTCATCGTCATCGCTCAATACAATTCGATGACGAAGGACATCGTCGTGTTCCTCGGCAACACTGTCCACTGTATTTTCGGGCGTGCGCACATCCTCAATGGCCACATCATCGATTTCGACCTGCAATTCGGCTCCGGCAACAATGGGCGCGCCAAACCCACCGCCTTCGAGTCCCCGCCATACGACCTGCTCTTGCGCGTCCATTGCGACCAAATCAATCAGGCCGTCGTGATCGATATCGGTAAAGACGATTGCGCGATACATTTCGCCAAGTCCCGAAGGCAGATGAAGAGTCGTTTCGAATCGCCACGTGCTTGTTCCCCGCAGCCAAATCAACGTCCTCGCATCTTGCGGAATTTCGTTGGCTCTTGCATCCAAGCGCGACACGATGATCGCATAGGTATCTTCACGTTGCGCCAGTCCGCGATTCGGCCCGCCGATACTTGCCAATCTTTCTTGCACCCGCGGTTCGTCCGGTGTTCCGACGCTCTCTTTCAGTAGCTTCACGCCTCGTGCACGAGCTTCATCTTTTCGGCCAAGATCGAGCAACGCGTCCATGGCGATGAATTCTGCGTCGGTATTTAGTGACCTCGTTGGAAACGATTGCGCATATTGATCGATTTGCGCCAGTGCGATGGCGGGGTTTTTCTCGGCGAGGTATCGTTTGGCTTCCAAGAGCAATACGATGGCATCGCGAGGTGTCAATCGAGGCGTGGATTCAGACTGTGCCGAGGGGTCGCGAATCCCATCAACATGGGGCGGCGGTTGGATATTGAATTTACCATTTGTGCCGGGCTGCGCAGCCTCTTTCGTGCGGGTCTCGAGGTTGGCCAGCGAATGCGAACGTTGCATTCCATTTGCGATCGTTTCCGTGTCGTTTGGCGCGGTGTTGTTCAGCGCGTTTTGATCAGGCTCTCGGCTTGCATTGATTGGCGGCATCAAGGGCGCTGCCCCAGGTTCGGCCAATGGTTCACAACGATACGCACAATTGCGGGCGCTGCCCAAAATGAGGGATGCTCCAGCCGCCAGGGTAACCAATCCGAAGGCAAAACGTCGACCAGGTTTTTTCATCTCGGGAAAGAACGGCCATTGCACTGTCGGTTGGTTTGCGGCCAACGATTGCTCGATTTTCGCTCGCATGCGCGCTTTCTCGGCGTCGGTCATGGATTGCGTGGGCGTCGTCCGTTGGAGAAGTTTCCGCAATCCTTCAGGCGCTTCGCTGCCGGCTTCTCGGAGGCGTACGGGGTCTTTCATCGATAATCTCCTCGCTTGCGTTTCGCTTCTCGACGCAGATATGCTTTCATTACTGCTTTGCGGGCGGCATCGAGACGTGAATGCACCGTTCCCAGTGGTACGCCCACAATGTTTGCAATTTGCTCGCAACTCAATTCTTCCATTTCATACATGACAAAAACGACACATTTGTCGGGGTCGATAAAATCGAGCAATTCATCCAGTTCGCCTTGCTCCTGCGCCACAGCTACCTTTTGTTCGGGATTCATTGCTTCAGATGCTTTTTCCCAAAATGTGCAAACATCGACGGTCATGACGCGGCGGAAATAGGCATTGCGTCGATACCGACTGGCAATTTTTCGACAGATTGAATACAACCAAGGACTGATTGGTTTGTTCTGGTCGAACTTGTACAAATTCTTGGCGACTGCAATAAATACGTTCTGGCTCTGGTCATCGATATCATGTTGTCGAACTCCAAAACCTCGCAATAGGCGCCGCACGAAATCAGAATGATTCGTGTACACAGCATTGAAGTCGAGCTCGCTATTGCGCACCGACGACGAACCCGGTGGCGAATTCCCGGGTGGCGGATTCATCGGTGGCAACGTCGCCGGCGGTGAACTCGTCCGGTTCGACCACGGCAGCCATCGGCGCATGAGGATCACATTTCCCACATGTTGGCTATTCTCTGCTGTACGCGTGTTGCTTCGAGAAATCGACGGGCCAACCTCAAAACGTTTTGTCAAAGATAATTGCAACATGAATGTAATGATGCGCCATACCTGGCATACAATCCCCCGCCGGAACCATGGAATGGTTCGACGTGCATAACCATCGAGGTTGATTGCTTGCAACGGTTCGGCTCGGCTAATCTTTTCAAAAATTCGTGACGTGAAATCGTGTTGGGTCACCACCAGGGTTTTCCCTTGCGTTTGGCTTCGCGTCGATTGTATGCTTTCAAGAGAGCTTTGCGGGCAGCGCTGAGGCGTGAATGCACGGTACCCAGCGGAATTCCAAGCTCTTGCGCAATCTCTGCACAGTCCATACCGTCGATTTCGTACATCACCAAGACTTCGCGTTTGTCGGGGTCGAGTTCGTCGAGCAATTCATTCAATTTAGCGCGGGCTTCTTCGCGTACACACCGTTGTTCGGGACTCATGCCTTTGCATGAGATATCGTCAAATTCGTCGATATCTACTGGCGTCACACGACGGGTATAGGCATTATTTCGGTACCTATTGGCTAGTTTTCGGCAAATGCCGTGCAGCCAGGGACCCAGAGGTTTGGTGGGGTCGAAATCGGGCAGCTTGCTCTTGACGATAATGAAAACCTCTTGGGTCATGTCCTCGAGGTCATTCGGATGGACACCACGTCTCT